>JBEKUT010000716.1:0-2804 GCA_049514735.1 Bryobacteraceae bacterium | reverse complement strand
GAATGGACGACGTCGAATATTCAACGCTGCTCCCGGTGCCGTTGACGACCATTCACCAGCCGTGCCGCGAGATCGGCGAAGCAGCCATGTCCGCCATGCTCGACCGCATCGCCCATCCGGATATGCTCGCCCGCGACATCCTCCTCGACTGCAAACTAGTCGTCCGCGATTCGAGTATGATCGCCTTTTAAGGAACAGCGCGGCGAGCGGGTAGAACAGACGATCGGTTTTTGTCGTCTGTTTTCGGCTCGATAAACGTAGCGACCGGGCGCCATGAGACGGCAACCGAGAACTTCCAGCACACGCAGCAGCCCCATCTGCACATTTTCCGGTTGACAAGTGTTAAGCTACAGGCTACAGTCTGCCGATGAAAATTCGCGGCTTCGCACACAAGGGTCTGAAACGGCTTTATGAGGACAACAGCGCCAAAGGCGTTCCGCCTGATACCGTGGACAAGCTGCGGAAGATGTTAGCCTTCCTTGACACCATGCAGGAGGCCGACGAATTGCGGGCCGTTACCGTGTGGAAGGTTCACACACTGTTGGGCGGCCGCAAAGGCACATGGAGTTTAAGCGTCACGCGCAACCGCCGCCTGACGTTCTGGATAGACGACGAGCCGCAAATCTGCGACGTGAATTTAGAGGATTACCACTGACGAAGGAGTGCCACCCATGCCCATGAAGAACCCGCCGCACCCCGGCGGTTTTGTCCGCACAGAGATCATTGAACCCGCAGGCCTATCCGTTACGGCCGCGGCGAAGGCGCTTCAGGTGTCCCGCCCTGCCCTATCCAGTCTGCTGAACGCCAAAGCCGATCTTTCTGGCGATATGGCGCTACGCATCGAGAAGGCTTTCGGCGTGAAGATGGATACGCTTATGCGGATGCAGTCCGCCTACGATATCGCGCAGACCCGGAAGCGGGAGAAGGAAATCCGTGTGCGCCGTTTTCATCGCGCCGACATTCATCCCTGATGTGTCAGAAACGGTCCTTTGTGCCACCATTGAACCCCCCGCCCCCGCCGTGCTAATCTCGCCGCTAAAATGATGGAGAGGCCCATATGAACACGGTTCAAGAGATCGAACACGCAATACAGGCCCTTACGCCGCGTGAACTGGAAGAACTGTACTCATGGCTTGACCAGCATTGCCCGCAGCCCATTGACGCCCGCATTCAATCCGGCCTCGCCGCAGGCCGTCTCGACAAGGCGATCAGCGGCGCTTTGGACGATGAGAAAAACGGTCGCGTTCAGCCGCTTTAGACACGCGGCTTCGTGGGGCATCGCGCCACTTCCCAATTCTGGCAGCTTTACCACGCGCTACAGCCGCACGTCCGCAGCAGCGCCGATAAGCGGTTTTCGTTGCTGAAAGGAAATCCGCGGCATCGCTCATTGCAATTCAAAGAAAATCGGCGGCCGGCACGGCGAGGAAATTTACTCCGCCCGAGTGACGTTGAGCCATCGCGCCCTTGCGTTTAAAAGCCTTACGGTTTTTTGTGGTTCTGGATTGGCGGCCACGAAGCCTATGAAGACCTCATCGCTTAAAGTACGTCGCGCAAAGGGTCCTTTTCGCAGCAAGACAGCACCAGCGAATAATGTTTTCGCCGACCCCTCTGCTCGGAAGAATGATAAATTGTCCCCGTGCCGCCTGAAAGCCCAGACGATGAGAATGGAAACTGTAGACGATGTGGCCATCCCTTTGATCCGCACATCATCACGGCTTACGACACAAGTGATTTTTCAAAGGGCGGAGAGATGCGATGTCCCGTTGAGAATTGCCAGTGTTTTTTTAAGATCAGTTTCAATATGAAACAGGAATAGAGGTCGGACCGCTTCGGACTCCGACGATGGGTTTTGGGTTTCATAAAGGATAAGTTTTGAAGCGCGACAAGACCAGCCCGTAGTCTCACAAGATGTGAGTTTCGCGCTTCTTGTACCGGCGGGGGGCCGCTAGGGCCGTTCTTTTTTGCTGTGGTCTTTGTCGCTCAGGATTTCGTCTATTTCTTCCGGTTCACTGAGACGCAGCCGAAGGATTTCGTTCCGGGGGAGTTTAAGTTCGTTGTACAGATAGAAGACCAATTTTCTCAACGAGCCTGGGAACACCGCCTCTGAGAGGCTTACAGTCAACCCCACGGCGCTCATTATGGTTCCAGCGTCCTTTTGTATTTGCTCTGTTTCGGTGAGCGTTACGCCGAATTGTTGCAGGTTGGCGGCGTGATCCAACAGGGCACGCTGCGTTTCCGCCGTTATGTGACAACGTTCCCAGCGCACCCCATGCGGCTTCCCACACAGGGCGCAGCAGAAGCCTTGAGCGTCAAAGCGGGAACAGCCACATTCAATGCATCGGACCATGAGCGAAAGGATAACAGTCTCTGCAGCCGATTATCAGTATCTGAGTACAGTGTCTCACAAAGCGTAAGTTTTGCAACATCGCCGGAAGGCCCGGAAATAAATGGTCTGGTGTGTTTCAAATGTTTGGTGCAAAATGATGGCAGGAAATACGGCTAGCCCCCGTGTTTCTTAGCGGCCCGAAGTTCAAGCAAACGCCTACCCACGAAGCTCGCTTTCCTGCACTTTTTCGAACGTCGCAATCTCGATAATCTCAATGGTCGGATCGGCACCCCACCGGCTTGTGAACACGCCAGCGAGGCGAGGATATAATTCCGGACACTGACTGGACGAGGCAAGAACGAATGCGGGGCAACCGCTCATGCCTCCTAAATTGACAGTGCTTAAATCCGGCGGTTGCAATCCGCCGCTGAAATCGAGGACATCCTCGTACGCAAATTGGCATTTGCAGTAGCCGTCG
>JBEKUT010000715.1:0-7215 GCA_049514735.1 Bryobacteraceae bacterium | reverse complement strand
GAGTTCATTGGATGAGCTGTCCAATACCGCCAGCTCTGCAAGACCCTTAAGGGTTAGTCGCACTTTTCGTACGCGGCCATCGCCGTCATCGGGATCGATCTGCCTCTAGGCGGCGCAACTGCCGGCTGAAGCATCCCGAGTCCAAGCCAAGACGGGCGCGCAGCAGCCTTACCTCAGACCCAGCCGGCTCGATTTCCCACAGCAGTCGCGACAACCCCAGTGAGCGTTCACGAGAAATAGGCATCGTCCAGCGCGCCGAGTCGCCGAGTAACGGCGCGGTTGAAGCGCCGAACCAATTCAATCTGATTTTGCTTCATTCTCTGGGCGTGAGCAGCAGCCGAGAAACTTACGGCCTTTCTGAAACCGAAACGGACTTAAGAGAGATAGTGTGTAGAGTCTTTGATAAAGCGATCCAGCGCGATGCGGTCAACTTTGAGCTTGCCGTCCAACTTCGTCACCTGGAGAACTCCGCGGCTGAAGATCTTCTTCACGGCGTCCGGCGTGAGGGTCCTGTATCTACGAACGTCTCACACGGACCATCCATCGGAATGCCAATCCACCGCGTGCTAACCCACGATGGGGCGAGTGGACTTCACCCCCCAGCCACCGTGACGCAAGTAGGGCCATACGGTCCAACTGACCGGTTGCGCCGCGGTAAGGAAACTCAATCGATGGCAGCCATTCCGCAGAGCCCGCTCCAGTTCGTCTTCGCGAAGGTCGTAGCGAACCAATTCCTCACCTTGCGTGGAGTGCGCCCCTACGAACACAAAATCGTATTGTTCCGCATTCCCATCCAGCTCCTCTTTGCCTAGTGGCACCAGGACCTCATAGGGCAGCAACACGAGTGAACGCCAGTCCTCCCGGCTGACTGGCGGCTCCGGTTCGGGTGGCGGCAATGCTTTCATCGCGTGCCTGGTGGCGCCGCGAAGCTCAAAACTGATACCTGTATAGAGTTCGTAATCGCGAAGCCCGCGCAAGGCGCCCAGACCGCAGGGGCGCAACGAGGACTGCTCACCCGCTACGCCACACTGCCCCTCTTCCACCAGACGGCGAAAACGTTGCATGCTCAGCTCGTTCCTGAAATACCAACGGCGATGATCCGCCCAGTGCTTGGGTGAACTTTCCCGGCCGTATTGGTGCCACAGTACAACGCGGTGCGGATGGAACAAGTCGTACCCGTGTGAATACGCCCGCATCGCCATGGAAGGCTCCTCACCGAAAAAATACAAGTGAGGATCGTAAGGGACCTGCCTGCAGAACTCGCCAACGGTGAAGGCGAAATGCGCGGAGAAGAAACGCGCAGGTTCGGGCTCCGTCCGGCTCTGGTAGTCGTCCATGGTCTCGGGCACTACGGCGAAGGGCCCGTCCGGTGAAAATCCATTGAAGCGCAGCCTGTATGGCTCCTGCGTCCTCCCGCCTGGATCATTGGCGGGATCGTAGATCGGCGCATAGCTGGTGAGCAGAGGTTTCGCGCAGCCCTGGCCGCGCAGGCCCTCCAGCATCTCGACCAGCATTTCATCCCATCCACGCACAAAGCGATGATGCGAATCCAGTTGCAAGGTGTACTCTTCCCCGCAAAACATCGCCTGTATCCGCTGCCGTGCCCAGCAGGCTCCGCGAGATCGCTCGGCAGGCAGTTCGAACACGCGTACCCGCGCATCCTGCGCAAACTCGCCCAGGGTTCCCTCATCGCTTCGTTGCCAGCAGATGCCAAATCTCAGGCGCCGCGCATCGGACGCCTGGGCAACGCAGTCGCGCAAGGTTGGCAGCAATTCGGCATCGCGGTAGGCGGCAATCTGGATGAAAATCAAGCCATTGCTCATGGCCCGGCCTCATTGCCAGAGGCATCCAGCAATTGCAAAAGCGGCGCCAACTGGTCAAAATGCCCATAGGTCATTTCGTATCCTGGACAGGCGCGCGCAATCCCGGCGGCCTGCGCCACGCCGCGATGGATCAAATTTCCACCGTTGAGTATGGACCGCATCAGCCGGATCGCCGCCTGCCCCGCGGGAAGGCGCTGGAGTGTAAAATCCGATCCTTTCCGGAATGTGGGAAACAACATGATTCCAGGCCGAACCGAGGCCTCAGGCAGAACCTCCTGACCGAACACGTTGGCCGGAACAAGGGTCTGCCCCGCCACCATTGCCAGCGATTCGGGCGGCGTGACCATGGCTGGAAACATCGAAGCCCAGTCGCCCTTGAAACACAGGGGACGCACAAAACCCTCCCAGTGACGGTCACTGGCGTCCGCATACATCTGCTCATCGCCATGGTAGGTCCAGCCCTGCCGAATGAACCAGGCAGCCAGCGAACTCTTTCCTGCGCCAGACACTCCGCCGATCATCAACCCCCGCCCCCGCTGGGACATCAATGCCGCGTGCAGCATGAGGCCATCGCGGCAACTCCGTGTCCAGACGTGCATCATTGCCTCCATGACGGCGTGAGCGCCGCCGGCAGGGTCCGAACCCCTGTAGAGGCAGTCGACGCCGCCGAAAACGGTGAGCCCCCGCTCAACCGGGTCGGTGTGCAATCTGTACACTGCCACAGGCACGCAGGCCGCAGCGCAGGGGTGGCATCCGAGCAAACGCTTTACCCAAAGGCCGGCGGCAGGATCGCCCCATTCAAGGGCCACAGAGTTCCCGCCCAATGCGGCCAACTGCCACCCCTTGGCGAGAATCCTCACAAGTGAATCACACCGTGCTTACGCAGCACTTCGATCGCTTCAGACAAGTCGTCCGCCAGGGTGACGGCTTCCGGGTAGGCATCCGTCAGCAATAACTCCATCTGCGCGATGCTACGTTCACCGTCAATCAATTGCCATACCAGCGCAGCCGACTCATTCAGATAAAGCGCTTTCGCCGAGCACGAACTGTAGAGCACGATTTCGCCCTCCAGCACCTCCTCCACGCATCCGGGGTCACGCCGGGGAATCAGGTTGGTATTCATGGTTAAAGAGCTGAGGCCAATTGATTCATGGCGTCTTCATTCCGGATCAGCGTAGGCCCATCAGGTGGGGGCCAATCGCCGTCCACTCGCTGGAGCCAGCCACGTTGGGCACTTCCGAGCCAACTGGTCCATTTGACAGGTAATTGCCGGGAGAAAAAGGCCATCAGAATGAAGATGTGATCCCCGGTCTGGGTGGCCAGGCGTTCATCAATGCTCGTCCGGCTCAAATCCATGCGGTACAGCTCCGCACCGTCTGCCGCCGTTGCGAACAGGGCCAGGAATAACGTTGGATCGGGATCCTCAAGAAGGGAACGATCCAAACGGATATCACGCGAATGACTGCGCAATAGCAGTCCCCGCCAGACCGATCTCGGCGCATGCGCCAAAGGGCTGGGAGCCGGCAAATGATCGATTACGGCGCGATCGACGGAACGATCCTCAAAGCAAATGCCCGCGAACCGCTCAAACTGCTCGAAACTCCGCTCCGTGCCGAAACCATAAGGCGCGAAATCTCGCATCGACGTGCCGTCAACGCCAAGAAGAGCACGGTATCTGGCAATCGCGCAAGCGTTTCTGGTCCCCCAATCGCCATGGTCGTCCCAGTGACACTCCCGGCCTTTGCGGCTATACTCATGCCATGCCAGTGTCTCGTGCGGGGTGAAGAAGTCATAGCCCAATGTCCAAGCCCGCACAGCCGTGCCAATTTCTTCCGCATGGAAATATCCATGAGGATCTGCCATCACTTCCTCATTGAAGCAACCATCGCTGAAGCTGAAATGGGCCGACCAGAACCGGCTCACGACAGGTTCCGTGGGAGCCACCGCCGGTGTGTACGGCCGCATGAAGACCACGCCCGAAGGTTCAAACCGATCGAAACCGTAGAGCCAGATGTTGCTGTTGCGGCTTTCTGGATCACGGTTCGGGTCATAGCTTGGCAAATAGCCGGTCAGCACCGGTTTGATAACACCGGGGCGCCGCTTCAGTCCCTCCAGCATCCGGATCATGCGGACATCCCAGTCTTGCGCGAAGCGGTGGTGGCCATCAATCTGAAGGGCGTAGGTTTGGCCGCGGTATTGCCGCTGAATCAGGTTGCGCGCCCAGCACACACCATGGCTCTCCATATAGGGCACATCTATCACCTGAACGCGTGGGTCGCGCTCGAGGCCGTCCAGACTTTCCTCGGGCGCACGCTGCCAACAAATGCAGATTTGAAGGCGCTCCGGATACTTTGCCCGGGCCATGGCATCCCGCACCGTCTTCACGAGCTCGAACTCGCGGTAAGCGGCGATGCTGATGAATATGGAGGGCTCACTCATGACTCGATCCGCTCATTCCCGCCATAGTGAAAATCGCGCCGATGCTCGATCAACGAGGCCAGCAGCACGGCAGAGCGCAGCCGGCCCGCGCGAGTCTCTTGAAAATGATACGACATCCAGGTCTGCTCATAGGGGTGAGCCCATTTGGTATTTAGAAACATACGCCGGTTTCCTTCCCGTCCGACTACCTGCGGCCAGTTCGAGTAATAAACTTCACCGGCCGCGTATGGCAGACCTTCGAAACTACCCAGCCGCTCGAAATTTACGGAAGGAATCCTGGGCGCAAGGCCAAACCTGGGCAGTTCGGGCTGCTCCGGCCAGAGGCGGCGGCGCACGTCGGAAGGCACGTTGTACCAGGCCCATTGCTCGCTGTTGACGCCATACACCTCGGAAAAACTTAGTTTGAGGAAATCGAATCTCTCCTGTTCCATCAGCCGCAGCAGTTTCCCGTACAGTCCATCCACCCAACGAACAAAACCCGCCCTGCATGGGGCCATATCCGGGGAGGCCAACAGCATGTCGTCTTCGAGAAAAAACATATAGTCGTGAACGCTCGCTTCAAAGAGCTCGGCAGCGAACTGGCGCCCGCCGCAGATGCCTAAATTCCCTTGCGCCAGATGCTGAAACCCCTCCCTCGCGCAAATAGCGCGGTTCGCCTCAAGCGCTTCCCGATCCGTGCTGTTGTCGATCACATAGACCGTGGCGCGGTCCATGAAAAGAGGCTGCTGACGCCAGGATTCCAGGAGCATCTCGAGCTGCTTCGGCAGGTTGAAAGTGAGGATATAAAAAGCGGTAGACAGATCGTCCACATCCCGTGGCCGGCCGGAAGCGCCAACTGCTGGTATGCCTTTCGGATAGGGCTCAGGGGTCGCCCCAGGCTGGACCAACCGAGTGCGGACCAGCGGTACCGATCCGCGCTGCAAGGCCTCGAAGAACGGCCCAATCAGTCCGTTGTCGGCAATCTCGAAACGGTCGAACATCGCAGGCTCCAGGTAGGTCATCGCGGAGAAAATACTCTCTTCCGTTCCCATCTCACCCTGCGCCAAGCTCAGATCGAGGAGACGCCAATACATGGCGTTCGCCTTCGCGATGGATTCGCGGGACCCCCCGAATAAACCACCCCGCGCCACCCGGCGGATGTAGTCGGTACCGGCCAGGCGGGCCAACTCAGCCCGGCCGTACCCATGGACTTCCCCTCCTCCGATGTAAGGAAAGCAGATAAACAGAAACCTCTCCAGCGTAGACGCCACCTTGGCGAGGCAGTCTTTTTGGCCGAGATAGGCGCCACAGGTTCGCGCCAGCCCGGCGTCGATCCAAAGAAAATGCCGGGTATCGAAAGGATTGGTCAATTGTCGATCGTTGAGCATGAACATCTTGCTCATGACCAGTGGGTTGTAATAGGTCAGGTTGGCCTGCGGGCTTTCCGCCAGCCACGGAGCGCGCGTCCGCCACGCGGGGTTGAGCCGTATGCGCTGCACTTGATCGAAGAAAGCGAACCGCTCCCGCAGTGTTTCCAAAGGGTGCACGACGACCTGCGTGTTTGACCGGTCCCTGCGCTGCCAGACATAGGCCTCCAGTTCCGGAGGCAGGTAGATACAAAGTGGAGCGTCGAGTCCGAGAACTACGTCGAAGGCTGTCAGATATTCTTCGAAGGGCCGGCGCTGGTAGCCGGCAAGTCCCCGGTTGGCGTCGCCGCGTCCCAGGTTGAACAAGGAAGTGACTAGCGTCAGATCGTTCGTCATGGCTCAAGCAGAGAGAGATGCAGGGTTTCGAGCGCTAACGGACCACTGAGCAGGGCCTCGAAGAACGTGCCCGCCAATCCATTGGACTGGAGGTTGAATCTCTGAAAAGATCCAGGTAATTCCTTCCAGAGGATGGTCATGAGCAAAGCAAAGGATGGGAGCTGGCGCTGACGGATTAGCGCGGCGTAGGCCTGCCAATAGAACTGATTGACAGTGGACAAGCGATAGGCCACTCCACCAAAGAGCGCGTCACTGAAACCTTGCCCATCTCCACAGTCCCTTCCGGCCAACAACAACACGGGATCGAGCAGCGGCTCGATCCGGCTCAACGGACCGCGGCAGGCTAGATAAGCCGGCTGAACTTCGTCAAGTAACAGAGGGTCCACCCAGACGAAGCCTTGTGACCCATGGGGATTAAAGATCGACTCATCATGCAGCCAGCCCAAGGCTCGCAACCGCGCCATGTGCGCCAAGCCCTGATCCGGATCGCGCCCCGATGCCTCGGCCAACGCCTGGAACTCCTCATGCAACCAAAGGCCGCGACGCAACGCATCCTCAGTTAACGGGCGCAGCACAATCGATGCGGCCGGCCCCTGGGGTCCGGTATGCACCTTTGCGATCAGATCGGGTTCACCATAGATGACCACCGGCAAACCGCTAGCTCGGAGTAAATGGGCAAAATGAAGCCAGTCCGACTCCCCTCGGTCCCGATCCAGGCACGGGAGCAAGCCACTCACCAGCGTCACCATCTAATCGAGAGGTTAACTTGTTCGAGACGCGTGGCGAAAGTCTCGGGCAAAGGAAAAACATTCGCTTTCGTTCGATGTTGAATTTCGATCATTGCGCTGGTTGCCTTGCGCCGTCTCCGAAGGAGCCCAACGTTCGGGCGAACGTGATAATCGCCTACATACTCACGACCCACTCGATGGGGTAGGTGTCGGTGTAGGCGTTGCTGTCGGCGTAGGCGTTGGCGTTGGTGTCGGCGTATGGGTCGGTGTCGGTGTTGGCGTTGCGGTCGCTGTCGGCGTGGGTGTCGGCGTGGCCGTCGGCGTGGGTGTGGGCGTGGGTGTGGGCGTTGGCGTTGCCGCTGCTGGGCTCGCCGTCGGTGTCGGCGTCGGTGTCGCGGTTGCGGTTGGCGTGGGCGTTGGAGTTGGCGTTGCCGCTGCTGGGCTCGCCGTCGGTGTCGGCGTGGGTGTGGGCGTTGCGGTTGC
>JBEKUT010000714.1:0-2564 GCA_049514735.1 Bryobacteraceae bacterium | reverse complement strand
CCAGCGATCAACTGCGCCACAGCCAAAGCGCGAGGTTCAGAGGGCATGGTTAGCCCAAGGGGCGTGGCGGATGCGTTTGCCAGTTGCACAGCCAGGAGATCCCGAAGGGCGCACTCCGGCAGGTTGCGCCGGCGCAAGCGCCCCAGGCGGACGGTCTCGATGATCAGTTCGCGAAGCAGCGGCGCAACGTAGAGAAGCGAAGATCCGGACTGCCTGCGTAAAACCGCTCCAGGGCGAAAGTACAGCGTGCGCATACGAACCAGGCCAATCGTCTGGATCCGGTGAAAAGTCTTTGCCGGTAGCCACAGTGCGAACTGGGGCGGTAATGTCCATATGCTTCTTCCGGAAGAAACTTCCATGGTGCCCTCGATTGCATAGATCAACTGATCCGATCCGTGGGCATGGTCGGGAACCCGGGAACCTGCAGGGTATTCGTAGGACAGCGCGGAAACGGAAATGCCGCGTGGGGGGTCGTACTCTCGTAAGATTCGCCCTTGTCGCATAGACGGTATATTATGACGCGATACTCCTCTTGCGACAACGATCAATTCACCCGCATGATGTTAATGAGAGATCGGAGTGTGACTCATGAACTACCTTCACCGCTTGTTTTGCTCCTCGGCGAGATGGAAATAAGTACTGCAGCGCTATGCGCTGCCCTGGGCTCTGGAACAAATCGACCTGGGCAGCGACGTGCTCGAGATCGGTCCCGGGTACGGAGCCGCCACAGAAGTGCTGCAACGGCAGGTGAAACACTTGGTATGTGTGGAGTCAGACCGCAGATTGGCGGACCGGCTTCGTCGTAAGTTCAACGGCCATGTAGCTTTCGAAGGAGTCGCGTGCTTTACCATGCTCCACCATGTCGGATCGGCTTCGTTGCAAGATAGGTTATTCGCGGAAGCGGCTCGTGTTCTTAAGCCCGGCGGTGTCTTCGCGGGGACTGATGGCTTGCCGGGCCGTTCCACGAAATGGCTTCATTTATTCGACACGATGGTGCTGGTCGATCCCGATACGCTTCCACAACGCCTCATGACCGCAGGGTTTGAAAACGTGCAAGTGGATGTGAATCCGTACGCTTTTCGGTTCCGCGCCTGGAAGCCTAAATCTCGCTCGCCTGACGGGGCTTGATCTTCTGCTCGCCCGCCTGATCCCAACAGGGGGATAACCGGCCAATTTGCGTTTGTGGCAACAATTGCAAATCGCCTGATCTGGTGCGGGGGAGAGGCGTGTTGTATTATTCTTGAGCCCGATTTTTCTTCCTTCAGCTTGAGCAGGTGCTTCACACTTTGCCTTCCGCGCGTGGTCCCGCTGAGTTCCGTGGGAGTTCCTGCAGACCGAGACGGCACGAGAGTCTGCGATAGGCCGTGGACACATCGAATCCACGGTAGTGACGCCTCTGAAGCAAGGCTAGGCTGATGCCGCAGTGCAGATCGGAACGCGCAGGATCGCAGCGCACGAAGAGCACAGCGATCACAATTGAACGTCCGGTACGAGCACTCAGCAGAATGGGCACCGATTGGCCGGTTAACAGGCCAAAGCACTCATTGATCCCCGTCCAGTTCGATGCGTGTCTTTGGCAACTTGCTCTAAACCGGCTCCTCGGACATGTGATTGCCGACGATTGACTCGTGACGGTCTACTCGACGAGCGCATTATCGCGTTTCCTGCTTTCGGCTTTCCAGTTTGTCGTTGGGGGCCCAAAGTAGCCGATAGGAACCGTAACTGTAGATGCGCCAGTGCGGGTCTGACATTTGCGTTTTTTGCGAAGAGCACAAATTCGGATAATCATCCACAATATGGTTGATTATCAACCACTAAATGGACGATAATGTCATCATGATCCAACGCCACCTCACCCATAGACTTCTAGAGGCGCTAGCAGACTCGCCGGCCGTTCTAGTCAATGGCGCGCGTCAAACCGGGAAAAGCACCTTGGTACAATCGGCCGATCTGGCGAAACAGGGCCGACAGTATCTTACTTTCGATGATCCAGGCATTCTGTCAGCTGCCAAGAGCGATCCCAATGGGTTCGTTGCCGGCCTGAACACCCCGGTCACACTAGATGAAGTACAACATGTCCCCGAGATCTTTCCGGTGATCAAAGCTGCCATTGACCGAAACCGGCAACCTGGAACTTTTCTTCTCACCGGGTCGGCGAATGTACTGCTCTTGCCCAAGTTGTCCGAGTCCCTGGCGGGGCGCATGGAAGTGTTGACCCTTTGGCCATTCTCACAGGGAGAAATGCGCGGCGTAAGAGAGGGATTTGTGGACACCCTGTTTTCAAGGCGGCCCGTTGGTTGGTCAGGAATGGCTGTCTCGCCGCGGCGTGACGAGCTGTTAGAGGCTGTTCTGGCCGGTGGCTATCCTCTTGCAATTTCCCGCATGAGCCCCGCAAGGCGCGACGCCTGGTTCCAGTCGTATGTGTTGACGATCCTTCAACGGGATATTCGCGATTTAGCTAATCTTGGTGACGCAACGGCTGTTCCACGTCTGCTATCAGTGGTTGCCACGCGCGCTGGGGGGCTTCTGAATTTCGCCGACCTGTCGCGCACTGTCGCACTTGC
>JBEKUT010000713.1:0-3396 GCA_049514735.1 Bryobacteraceae bacterium | reverse complement strand
ATCGCCGCGCGCGAGGTGATCGTCGGAACGCTGGGCACCATTTATGGCATTGAAGGGACGGAGCAATCGGAAGGTCTGCGCCACGCTCTACAGAACGAGATGACTACCGGCGGCGCTTTCGCCCTGCTCATCTTTTTCGCGTTCGCCATGCAGTGTATGTCGACCATCGCAGTGGTGCGCCGTGAAACCGGAAGCTGGCGCTGGCCGGCGATTCAATTCGCATACATGACTTCTCTTGCTTACGCCGGTGGCTTCATCGCGAATCAGCTCGTCCATTCGGGCATGCTTTAGAGCATCTGTTAGCATTGTTCTTGGATCGATTCCGATCACATTAAATCCATGTTAGACGTCATGATTATTGGTTCGGGCTGTGCCGGCAACACGGCCGCCATCTACACGGCCCGCGCGAACTTAAAGCCCCTGGTGGTGGGAGGCAAAGAGCCCGGCGGACAGCTTTCCCTCACCACGCTGGTCGAGAATTTTCCCGGATTTCCGGAAGGCGTCGACGGTCCGGTGCTGGTGGAAAACATGAAGCAGCAGGCGATGAACTTCGGCGCTGAGTATCTGCACGGCCAGGTGATCGAAGCCGACCTGTCGCATCGACCCTTCAACATTCTCGTGGATCATGAGCGGTTCGAAACGCGCACGTTGATTATCGCTTCGGGCGCCTCCGCGCGCTGGTTGAATCTGCCGAACGAACAGCATCTGATAGGACGCGGTGTAAGCTCGTGCGCCACCTGCGACGGTTTTTTCTATCGCGGGAAAAAGATCATGGTAATCGGCGGCGGCGACTCCGCCATGGAAGAGGCCAACTTCCTGACCCGTTTTGGCGATAGCGTGACGGTGGTGCACCGGCGCGACCAGTTCCGCGCTTCGAAAATCATGCTGGACCGCGCGCGCAGTAATCCCAAGGTTCGCATGTTGACCAATACCGTGGTGGAAGATGTGTACGATACGTCGAAGAGCCTGGTCACGGCAGTGAAGCTGCGCAATCTCAATACGAACGATGTGTGGGAAGAAGCCGTCGATGGCTTCTTTGTGGCGATCGGACATATTCCGAATACCGCGCCGTTCATCGGACAGATTGAGCTTGATCCCGATGGTTATATCGTGTCGAAAGGTGGGGCCCGCACCAGCGTGAAGGGCGTGTTTCACGCGGGCGATGTGCAGGACCGGACTTATCGGCAGGCGATCACGGCGTCGGGCGCGGGGTGCATGGCGGCGATTGAGGTCGAGAGGTTTCTGGAAGACGAGGGGCATTGAGCACGACTCACTTCCGCTTTCCGATCTATCCCACCGAAATCTCCGGCCTTGTAGAGACAAGGATCAGGATGTTATCGTTACGGCATCGTTGAGTTCACGCGTCCAAGTAACTCTTTATGAGTGCCACTCGAACTGCAATCGCGCCCCCCATCCCGAGCGCCTCGCCCGCACGCATCCTGTCGATCGACATCTTCCGGGGACTCACGATTCTCGTCATGGTGTTCGTGAACGATGCCGACGGGGTCAAAGGCCTGCCCTGGTGGACGCATCATATGAAGGAAGGGATCAGCGGCATGACCTATGTCGACATGGTCTTCTCCGCGTTCCTGTTCATCGTTGGAATCTCGATCCCGTTGGCCCTCAATCGCCGCTTCGCGAAGGGCGATTCTAGGCTTCAAGTTTTTCAACACGTCGTGGTTCGCTTCAGTTTGGTCGTGATCGGCTACATTCTCGCCAATCTCCATGCCCTCGACCCGCAGCTAACAGGGCTGAGCGTGAGGACGTGGGATTGGCTGGTTTTCGCCGGCATTCTTCTGACCTGGAGCGTCTATCCGAAATCGGACAAGCTGATTTACAAGATCATGAAGTGGGGTGGATTTGCTCTGCTGATGATCTTGATTGCAATCTTCCGCAGAAAGACCGAGTCGGGGCAAGTCGCGAGCCTCAATTGGGGATATCCCGAGATCCTGGGCCTGATCGGCTTTGCCTATCTGTGCGCGGGAATTATTCATCTCGTTCTTCCGAAAACATTTTGGTGGTTCGTTGGCGCGTTCGCCGCTTTGAACCTGATGAACACGGCATCGAAACTGGGATTTTTGCCCATCCTTCAACATGTGCCGATCTACGTTTGGCCACTCGAGGACGGAGCGCTGGTATCCATCATCATGGCCGGCGTGGTGTTCTCGTACATCTTGTTTGATACCTCCGTCGCGCCGACATTCAAGAGCAAAATTTATTGGTCCGCGGCCTTCGCTGTCATTCTCTTTGCCGCGGGTTTAGCCGCGCTGCCGCTGGGCATTTCGAAGAACCACGCGACACCCACGTGGTGCCTCTTTTCGGAATCTTCGAGCGTCCTGATCCTGCTGGCGCTCTACTACATCGTCGACATCGAACGCATCTCCGCTTGGGCTGGCTTCGTTAAACCCGCCGGGTCCAACACGCTGCTGACTTATCTGCTGCCCTGGATTCTTTCGGTAATTCCGGCGCTCCAATTCCTATCGGCGGAGGGATCGGAAGGCGCAGTCGGCGTGTTCCGAGCGTTCTTCTTTACTGCGTTCATCCTGGCTCTCGCATGGTTGCTCACGAAGCTGCGTCTTAAGATGCAACTATAAACATGTCCCCCTACTCACGAAACATTTTTCCGTTGCTCGCGGCGGCGGCCGTGCTTGCCGCGCAGACGCCGGGCCCTGCTCCGCTGACAGTAAACTTTCAGGATTCCGCTTCGTATCGCTGGCTCAATAAAAAGGTGCTCGACAGCCGCGTGTTGGACGATATGAGCACCCTCGACCACTGGTCGACATTCACGAACAATCCGCCGCCCGTTGTAGATTCGCGCGTCACCGCTCAGGTGACACAGTCGCAAGCGGTGGCCGCTGAAATGTCGTTGACCAGAGAGCGCTCTCGCGACGGGCGCAATTCGCTTCGCATGCGCACGCCTACGAAGTTAAATGTTCCAGGACCGGTGAACGGTCGCGGTTGGGGCGAGACCGGAGTTATTCGCCACTTCGACGGCGAGAACTGGAACGATTTCAATCGCATTTCGATCTGGATTTATCCCGACAGCGCCGGAGCCTACGTAACCGCGCTCGGACTCACGCTGCACAACGACGGTGTCGTGAAACTGCCTGCCGCTTTTGGACAAGAGGGCGAGACAAACGTGGTTCTGCGTAATCACGAATGGAACCATGTCGTGTGGGAGATCGGCAATGTGGCGCGGGATAAGATCACTTCACTCGACATCAGCTATTACATGGCCGGCAACGAGCCCGAAGTCTCCGACACGGCTACGTATTATTTCGATCGTCTGGAATTGCAGCGCGTCGACCCCGATTACATCGAAGGCTGGGGCGTCTGGCCGGGACGCATTTCCTACAGCCACGCCGGTTATCAATCGGGCGCGTTGAAGACGGCCAT
>JBEKUT010000712.1:0-2936 GCA_049514735.1 Bryobacteraceae bacterium | reverse complement strand
ACCGTTACCAGACATCTGAAAAGGAGTGGATCTCTATGGCCTCTGTCGTGTCATCCCATGAAAGCCATGTCGCTATTACGGCGAACAAGCTTCTCATCGACAACCGCTGGATATCAAGCGAATCCGGTAAGACCTTCGCAACCATCAATCCCGCTACTGGAGAAGAGATTTGTCAAGTTGCCGAAGCCGATGCTGGCGACGTGAACATCGCAGTGAAAGCCGCCCGCGCGGCATTTGAACGCGGACCGTGGCGCAAAACGCTTGCCTCTGAGCGTGGACGCCTCCTGAACCGTCTTGCCGACCTGATCGAACGGCATGCCGACGAACTCGCAGCCCTCGAATCCATGGACAACGGCAAACCCGTTTCCGTGGCGCGCGCGGTCGACGTTCCCGCCTCAGTGGCTTGCTACCGTTATTTCGCTGGATGGGCCGACAAGGTGCAAGGCAAGACCATCCCGATCGATGGCGATTATTTTTGCTATACCCGCCTTGAACCCGTAGGCGTGGTCGGCCAGATCATCCCGTGGAAGCGGGATACCCGGACGGCGTCGTCAACATCCTGCCGGGGTTCGGCCCCACGGCCGGCGCCGCAATTGCCCGCCATATGGATGTCGACAAGGTGGCCTTCACTGGTTCCACCGAGGTCGGGCATCTGATTATGGGGGCGGCCGCGCAATCGAATCTGAAGCGAGTCACTTTGGAATTGGGCGGAAAGAGCCCCAACATCGTATTCGCCGACACCGACCTGGATGAAGCCGTCGAGGGCGCTCACTTCGGGCTCTTCTTCAATCACGGCCAGTGCTGTTGCGCCGGATCGCGAGTCTTCGTGGAAGAGAAAATCTACGACCAGTTCGTGGAGAAGAGCGGAGTCCGGGCCAGGAACCGTACCGTCGGTGATCCCTTCGATCCGAAGACGGAACAGGGCCCGCAAGTAGACCAAGCCCAATTCGACAAAGTCATGGGCTACATCGAAACCGGGCGTCGTGAAGGGGCCAATTTAGTATGTGGCGGCGAGCGCGTGGGAGACCGCGGGTACTTCATCCAGCCCACCGTTTTCTCCAATGTGAACGACGACATGGCGATCGCCCGCGAAGAAATTTTCGGTCCCGTGATGAGTGTCATTCCCTTCAAGACCATCGACGAGGTTGTGGCAAGGGCCAACCGCACGGACTATGGACTGGCGGCCGCGGTCTGGACTCGCGACATCGGGAAAGCCCACGCCATCGCGAACAACGTTCGTGCGGGAACAGTCTGGGTGAACTGCTACAACGTTCTCGACCCCAGGGCTCCGTTCGGTGGCTTCAAGCAATCGGGCATCGGACGCGAACTGGGCGAGTACGGCCTCCAGCAGTACACGGAAGTCAAGACCGTCATCGTCAAACTTTAACCAAACTACCGAGGGCGGCTCCGCGGGGTCGCCCTCATACTGGCGCGAGAGTCTCAGGTAGCGAAGTCACCGATCCATTCTCCGAAACCCCTCTTTCATTTCGCTACGCAGATCGGCGAATTTGCCGTGCAGCACGCTAACGGCAACCACAATCGATGTTCCGAAAAACGTCGCGATGCTGAACCCGACTCGTAGCCAGACTTCAGGTCTCATTTCTGCTCTTACACTACCGCATCTGGCTTTCGACCTCCTGCAGCCAATCCGGCCGCTTCAAAACCTCTCGCGGTTTGCTGCCATCCGGCGGACCAATGATGCCCTCGCGCTGCATCATGTCGAGAATGCGCGCCGCCCGCCCATAGCCCAACCGTAGCCGACGCTGCAGAGTTGAAGTCGAGGCCTTCCCCAGTTCCAGCACTACGCGAACCGCGTCTTGGTACATCGCATCCTCGGTGCCGTCCAGCTCACCGGCTTCCTCGCCTTCCTCATCTTCCGGCGGAGGCGGCAGCAGGAACGTCTGATCGTACTCCGGCCGCGCCTGCTCCTTCCAAAAATCGACCACCTTATTCGTTTCCGTCTCAGTAACGAACGCCCCATGCACCCGAATCAGCCGCGACGAGCCCGGCGGCAGAAATAGCATGTCGCCTTTACCGAGCAAGTGTTCCGCACCCATGACGTCCAGCACGGTGCGTGAATCGACGCGCGTGGCCACGCGAAAGCTGATGCGCGCCGGGAAATTCGCCTTGATCAATCCTGTAATCACGTCAACGCTGGGCCGCTGCGTCGCCAGCACCAAGTGCATTCCGACTGCGCGAGCCATCTGCGCCAACCGCGTTACCGACTCTTCCACGTTGGCGCGCTCCAGCATCATGAGATCGGCCAACTCATCGATCAGAATCAAAATCAGCGGCAGCGGTTTCAGCTCTTCTTCGACGTGCAACTCGTCTTCGAAAAGCTGCCGAGGCTCATTCATCAACTGCCGGACCTTGCGATTATACTGATCGATGTTTCGCACCCCAAGCCCCGCCATCAGCTTGAGCCGACGCTCCATTTCGAGCACCGCATTACGCAAAGCATTCGTAGCCTTTTTCGCGTCCGTGATCACGGGCACCAAAAGATGCGGAATGCCTTCGTAAATCCCCATCTCCACGCGTTTCGGATCGACCAGAATCATGCGAACTTCATCCGGCGTCGATTTGTAGAGAATCGACATGATCATGGAATTGAGCATCACGCTCTTCCCCGAGCCCGTGGAACCGGCGATCAGCAGGTGCGGCATGGATTCGAGCGAGCCAACTTTTATGCGGCCGCTGATATCCTTGCCGAGGCAAATGGTCATCTTCGAAGGCGAGTTGTTGAACTCCTCCGATTCCAGGATCTGGCGCAGGCTGATCACTTCGCGCTTCGTATTGGGAACTTCGATTCCGACCGTGGGCTTTCCCGGAATGCGCTCGATCAAAATCGATTCCGCCTGTAAACCGAGACAAAGATCCTCGGTCAACGTTGTAATGCGGCTATACTTGACGCCCGCTTCCGGCTTCAACTCGAACGT
>JBEKUT010000711.1:0-4114 GCA_049514735.1 Bryobacteraceae bacterium | reverse complement strand
GGGATGGCTCTCGCCCGTAAGATTCATATCCGACTCGATGAAACCGGCCATGTCTTCAAAGGAATGGCTGCGCTTGACCCAGTCGGCCAGATTCTGTGGATTCGCGACGTTCGGTCTGCCGATACGCGGGTTGTATTCCCAGACCATCGCGAGCCGGCCGGGATCGCGAAACGGAAGAGGTTTGAGAAAGACCGCGTTCACCACGCTGAAGATCGCGGTGTTAGCTCCGATCCCGAGAACCAGCGCGAACAGCGCGATGGCCGTGAAAGCCGGGGCTCTCCAAAGCATACGCGCCCCGAAGCGGATGTCTCTCCACACAGATTCCATGCTGTTGGGCGGAGAGAGCAAGCCGCATACCAGGGTTAAGTTGATGCAACAATTAGCTTTGCAGGCACTCAATCCGACACGGCGGTGTCCGGTTCTGGGACACATGGCCTGAAAGTGAACAAACCCGAACGAGCGCGCTCGCAGCTACGGCGCGACCGTCAACCCGCCGCGCACGTTGGCAGGACGGCTCCCTCAGCATCTTCCGCGACTGCGAGTTTCCAGCCCGACTCATACGCGATTGGTGCGCCGAGCCAGCTTAAGCCGACGGCCGCAAGTCTCAAACTCGGTATTTTCGATATCGTTCTGGGAAAATACACCAACGGCGCCACCAGCGAGGTACGGAAATAGACCCCCGCCCCTACAATCTGGCGTTGCAGCTGCAACAGCAAAACGCAGAAAAAGAGAGAAAACTATTTGACAATTCAATGCAGTGAGAGGACAATGTAAGCAAAAGTCTCACTATTCGGGGCCTTTTGAGGCCCCCGACTGGAGAATTTCGTGAAATTTGGTCGTTGTTTATGCGCTGTCCTTTTTGCCAGTACCGCGTTCGCTGGGTCGGTTTCCTACGTCGTGTTGCAAAACTTGGACGAGGACAGCTTGGTGCGCGTCTCGGCCGACGGCAAGACCGCCACCACCATCGCAAATGGAGCTGCCGGCGTTGGCCTGACCGTGGACCGAGCTGGAAATTACATTGTAGCCGCCCGCTCCGCGCTTCTCCGGGTCACTCGGGCGGGCGTGGTGACAACTATCGCGACGGCGCCCAACGGCTCGGAGTGGGTAGCTGTGGCGGAGCATCCGGGAGGCGGCTTGGTTGTAGCGGATGGAATATTGCACGTCATTTGGCGCGTCTCCGATGACGGACGGACCGTGGATAAGTTTGCAGAGTATCCTGGGAGCCTCCCTCGTGGCGGAAGCGGCATCGGGCTCCTGCGGGACGATTCCGGCGATTTTTTGTTGCTCCGAATTGGCGACGACAATACTGCGCACCTCTACCTAATTAGCCCGGCTGGCGAGGTATCGCAGATCCCGCTCACCGGAGCAGTGCGGCCTTCGGCTCATTTTTTCCTGCCTACCAAGGATGGCCTCACTGCGGTGTCAGGCGGACCGATCGTTCCGGATGGTTCAGGAGCTTTCCTGTTTCTCGACGACGAACACACCCGTAACATTTTCCGGTTGACCAGGAGCGGTGTTGTAACGAAATTCGCGCATCTCGACAGGGTATCGGGGCATTTTCCATTCGGTTTAGCGAGAAACCCGGAGACGGGGGAGATCGTTGTGCAGGCACTCGGACGGCTGCTGCGCGCCAGTCCGGATGGGTCCACCTTCGGTATCCTCTACGAGGGTCCGAAGCTTCACTCGGGTACTGCCATTCTGGCGGAGATACAACAGTGAGTCCCCTCGCACGCCGGATATTTCTTCTCATCCTTGTTTTGAGCGTATCCTCGTTGGTTCAAGGTGATACTCGATCAAAGTGCCAAGCCGCTGCCAACGCTGCCGACACCACTTGTGAGAATACAGCGGCTACCCAAAGGGACGCGCGCCTTGCCACGGTCGAATCAGCGTATCAAATGTGTATTAACCCTTTCCAGAATCCGTCTTGGACCGCTTGCAGGAATCAGGCTTACAACTTATGTGGACAGAACCAAGCCTGCCTCACCCAAGCACTCAACGCCTGCCAGACGGCGGCATTGGCCGCATGCAATCAGGAAAAGACCGAGGCAACCGAGCAATGGTTGCAAGCCTACAATGATGCCTTGGCCGTGTGCACTGATACGTTGAACACTCAGCTTCTAACGTGCCCTGGACCAGGGCTGTGCAACAGTGACGCAGACTGCCAGGACACGAACCCCAGAGACACGTGCTCCGCTAGCCCCATCGTGCTGGATCCGTTCGACGAGGGATTCCATCTGACCGGCCCGAGCAACGGTGTGCGCTTCCGAATACTCCCTGGCGGGCCTTGTCCCAGATCAGTTGGACGGATGCGAATTGGCGAAATGGGTGGCTGGCGCTGGACCGGAACGGAAATGGCACTATCGACGATTTCACTGAGCTGTTTGGTGATTTGACGCCGCAACCGCCGAGCAGTACGCCAAACGGTTTCCTGGCGCTCGCGGTCTTCGACGATCTTGCGAATGGCGGGAACGGCAATGGCTTCATCGATCCAGGCGATGCCGTTTACTCACGTCTGAGGGTGTGGATCGATGCGAACCACAACGGCATCAGCGAGCCCAGAGAATTGCACACGCTTCAGGAACTTGGCATTTTCAAGATCGGCTTAACGTACCATGAAACACCCTTCGTCGACCAGTTTGGGAACCAGTTCCGCTACAAGGGATCGGTATGGGATGGCGGCGGTAATGAGAGGGACATTTGCTACGACGTGTTCCTGCAGCTTCAGTGAACTAAGGAGCCGACCCGCATGACGTCAACTATATTTCGGAATTGGGCGATCGGCCTGTGCGGTCTGCTCGTGGTCCCGTGCCTGCATCTGGAGGCACAGGCACCAGCCTGCCCTCAGGCCCTCACGGAAAAGCAGAAGAAGGAGATTACCGACTATGTCCGGAAGAAGTACAAGCTGGTTGACGCCATAGCCCTTACGCTAAAGAAGGACACAACCGTTCGGGGCGCCTGTTTCCGGGAGCTGACCTTCGAGGGCAAGAGTGCATTCAAGACCTGGGAGCTAACGCTCTACGCCTCGCCCGACGCGCGCTTTCTAAGCAGCGACCTGTTCGACACCACGTTCGATCCGGTTCTAGAGCAGCGTGCGAAGGACGAGGCTCTAATGGAGGGCTTGGTTCAAGGCGTCAGCGCGACACGCGGTCCCGCTAACGCACTGGTTACGATTGTGGAATTCTCGGACTTTGAATGCCCGTTTTGCCGCAAATTCGCCAAAATTCTCGATGAGGCGCTTTCGAGCGAAAAAGACGTCCGCGTAGTTTTTCACCATCTGCCACTCTCCATGCATCCATGGGCGCGGATGGCAGCCGAGGCTGCGGGCTGTGCCCAATTACAAAGCAACGAGGCCTTCTGGTCGCTGCATGATCGGGTCTTTGAAAATCAAGCGGCGATAACCGCGGAGAACGCGAAAGAGAAGTTGAGCGAGTTGGCAGGGAGCAGTAAGGGAGTCGACGCAGCGGCATTTCAAAAGTGCCTGAACGCGGGGATGTCCGTCGGGCTCGTACTCAAGGACATGAATGTCGCGGAATCGTACCAAGTGAACGCGACGCCCACGGTCTTCATCAACGGTCATCGGCTCAAAGGCGTCGATAGCGCCGCGAAATTGCGCGAAATGATTGCGGAGGCGCGGAAAGAGGCCGCAGCGCAACCCACGCCCCCGACAACGTCTGGTACCCGATAGGTCCATCCCTGTTGCCATCTTTTCCTTCTGTAGTTTGCCGTTTTCACCGCCGCGCGCTCGGGATGGCTCTCGCCCGTAAGATTCACATCCGACTCGATGAAGCCGACCAATGTCCTCAAACGAACGGCTGCCCTTGATCCAGTCGCGAGATTCTGCGGATTCGCTACGTTTGGTCGGTCGCTGCGCGGGTTATATACAGCGCGATGGCCGTGAAAGCCGGGGCTCTCCAAAGCATGCGCGATCCGAAGCGGATGTCTCTCCACGCAGATTCCATGCCGCTGGGCGAAGAGAGCAAGCCGCATACCAGGGTTAAGCTGAAGCAACGATTAGTCCTGCGGCTATTCGATTCAGCGCGGCGGTGTCCGGGTATGGGACACATGGCCTGAAAGTGAACAGAGGCGGCCTGGATTTTGAAACAGGCTACGATTG
>JBEKUT010000710.1:0-3105 GCA_049514735.1 Bryobacteraceae bacterium | reverse complement strand
GTTCTACCTCCTGCAATTCATGGACGCATGGACCGAGACCTTCGCAGACCCCGGCAAACGTACGACTGGAACCGCAGATCAATGGTTCGCGATTGTGGGACCCAATTGGACCGGCAAACTTCCTGAACATGTGACTCGCTTCGATTCGGCAACGAATATCGTCTGGCTTCTCGGGCGCACGCAGACCAACGGCTTCTCCGATTACGAGAACGTTCGCGCATTCCAGCGAGGCATGCACCTCATGCCGTTGAGCGAGTATCCCGACGGAAGTCAGCCGCCTGGTTCGGCGCGGGCTTTCGGAACTGCCACTGGCGGTACGCCGCCCGAACGCGTCAAGGCGATGGATCCTCGCACCTTCTTCGCCGCATTCGCCGCGGCTATGAAAGCCAACCCGCCGCATTTGTCCGATGCGCCAATGGTTCACGACCTGGCTCGGATCGGGCTCGTTCCCGGTCAGGATTTCCAGCCGTCGAAACTCTCGGCCGGCCAACTCAGCGCGTTGGATGAAGGCGCACGCGCCGCAGCAGCTCGGATCGAAAGGTTCGTCACCGCAGCGGCCTCCACCAAATCCGGGTGGGGCGCATTCAACCGGCGCGTGGGCCGCTACGGAACCGACTACATAGCCCGCGCCGCCACCGCGCGTCTTGAAAGGCGAGCCTGCCTCCTGTGCGAGCCTTCTGGTCAGTCACCGCTTACGATCGAGACGGCTATTTCATCGCGAATCCCGTCAACCGGTACGCAATCGGCGATCGCGATAACTTGAAATCGAACCCCGATGGCTCGCTCGATCTATTTATCCAGGGCCAACGCCCCGGCCCCGATCGGGAATCGAACTGGCTTCCCGCCGGCAACGGACCGTTCAATCTCACCATTCGCTTGTATTGGCCGGAAGAAGCAATCCTGAACGGAAGCTGGCACCCTCCGGCGCTCCAACGTCTTCCGTAAGTCGTCTGCGGCGGAAGCAGCTTCGCTCGTCGCCAGGGGCGCGAAAACGTGCGATCCGATGCCTTGTCATGTAATCTGTCGAGATGCCTCCCGAATCGCTGTCCGAATGGCAACCGCATCTGGCAATGCAGTCAGGCGCCGCCGCTACACTACTTGGTCTTGTTTTCGTGGCGGCGTCCATTAATCTGGCGAGGATTGTTTCGACCCCCGCTCTTCCCGGCAGGGTTCTGGAATCCGTTGTGCAATTCGTGCAGGTTCTCTTCGTCTCCATGCTGATGACCATTCCGCGGCAGTCATCCAAAACGCTCGCGATTGAGGTTCTAGCGGTCTCATCCCTGTCCTGGGCACTTCAGATGGTGGTCTTCGCGCGGTCTCATCGCGCGCGTCTGGCGAATCCCCGCTGGTGGCTGGTGCTACGGATGGCATTGGCGCATCTTGCGATCATTCCCTTTTTTGTTTCCGGCGCCTCCCTGTTTTTCCATCTGGCAAACGCGTTTTATTGGGCCGTGCCTGGGTTCTTCTTTTCCTTTCTAGCCGGGCTCATAAACTCATGGGTGCTATTGATCCGAGTCGGGCGTCGAGGGTCTTAATCTTGCGACTCGCGACAAGCCCGGTTCAGTAGAGGGCGGTCAAGTTGACGTATATCCCCTCCGAACTGCCGGACGGCGGTTCCGCGTGGATTGTCGGCCACTCGGAGATCGGGCCAAGACGGCGTTTGGGGAGATCACTCTCATGAGCCGTGGCCCCGTCAAACTCTGTCGCATTGGCGCCCGGCACGCCATCGTGGTTATGTGAGGTGCTCCTGTTAACTGAACGGCATTTGGTGTAGAAGCGGGGCATCTTGGAGCCGGCCACCGAATTGGCCGCCACACCAGTCCTACCACGGGCTGTAAGCCACGCGTCCAACGGCGACGAGGCGGTTCACTTTCCAAGGTGCTCTTTCAGATACTCCTCGTATTCTTTCTTCAACGCCGGATCGTGAGGCGAAGGATAAATATCGCTCGATTTATACTTCCCGGTATCCAGCTTCATTTTGGTCCATTCATCGTGGATATGCGTGGTCTCCGCCCGGTCCACGATTTCCTTGACGAACTGCGGCGGAATGAAATAGAGGCCGCCGCGATCTCCGAACACAATATCGCCCGGCATGACGGTGGCATCTCCGATTTTTATTGGGATATTGACGCCCGTGACCATCGTGGTGCTGTAGTCGATCGGACTCGGATGGACGCCCCGGAAGTAAAGCGGCATCCCGATGGGGAAAATGCCTTCGGCGTCGCGGATCGCGCCGTCCACCACCAGCCCCGTCTTCGTGGCGTTGAAAATAGCGGTTGCCAGGTTGTCGCCGACGATAGTGCCGCCTTCGATCTTGCCGTACAAGTCGACCACCGGAACATCGCCGTTCTGTAAAGCATCAATGAAAAGCTGGTGCGGAGAAATGTGCGGGCCGGATTTACCGGCATTGGGATCGGAAGGCTTCTGCAAATCTTCGCGGGCGGGCATAAACTGGAGCGTGACAGCGCGCCCCACCAGTTTTTTATCCGGATGCATAATGCGCCATCCCTCACCCGCATACTGATCCTTGTACCCGGGCTTTTCGTGCAAGACGGACCACACCTCCTCAATCGATAACCCTTTCACCTTCTCCAACATGGAGTCCGGCACCTGCGGACGGCCGTCCGCAAACCGCCCGTAGGGATTCGCGGCGGTATATTTCAGCATCTGTTCACGCGTAAGAGTGAAGATCTGAGCGCGCACTGACAGCGCGAGCAGCATCAATACACATGTGCGAAAGATCATGGCCAATGAGCCTATCATACAGAACCAGCGATGGGACGCTATTGCGAGTCCCGTCCTAATTCGATATACTCCGCTTGCAGCTACCTTTCACAACAATGCAGCAGTTGCATAGTGTTAGGCTAGGTGGATTGAATTGATGTTTGGGAGGTCCGAAGTGTTTGTGAGCCTACGAAAAGGTGTCCTGAGCGTTGCCGCCGGGCTGACGATGTTGCTGATGGCGGCGCAAGCCGTTTTCGCGCAAGCGCCGGCGGCGACAGACAAGAAATGGAAAGATGGCGAGTACGAATTGTATACGTCCATCACGAAGGAGACCCAGCCGGCGAAACGCCTGGTACTCCTGGACTCCTGGAAACAGAAATT
>JBEKUT010000709.1:0-3619 GCA_049514735.1 Bryobacteraceae bacterium | reverse complement strand
GCGATCTCTTCTGGGTTGCGAATCGCTGAAGAATTGAAGAATTGAGCTGGGACTGGCCTTCTCGAAAGACTCATTTTCAACCGCCTCGCGACACCCTTCTCCGTGGCGAGACCCTTCACGAATCCGACGACTCCCTCCGACGCGGTTGGGCCGCGCAGTGCCGCCTTCACTGTCACTGCGGTTCCGGCCGTTGTTTCAGCAAGGCCGCGAGATTCCGCCTTCGCCTGGTCGAGGTGCAGCCGACCTCTCAATGGTAAAAACACGGCCACCCTCCACGACGCCCAGGTTGACCCAGTTCATCGGCTTCTTGCGCCTCCCTAACAAGTTTGATTCCAGCGGTATAGCGCAGGAGCGGGCGGTCCTTCCGTGTTGATGATGGCCTTCGTGCACTCCGACGAAACCTGAAGGGGACCGTCGAGGAACGTCATTATCCTGATCTGCCCTTCGGTCCTGGGCACAGCTTCGGGCCAAATTCCCGCGCCCTGCGGTCTTCGAAGCTTCTGCTTCGTCTGACGACGCCGTTCCGGTTCTGGCTCCCCCATTCTGGTCCCCCCAGAAAAGCAGCTTCTTGCCTTGGGAGCGGCGGCCTCTCGCTCTTGAGTGCCCCAGGACACGCGGGCAGAACAGGAAAAACGACTATGTACCTCAACAGACTCACCCTCATCGGATTCATCGGCGGAGACGCCGAAACAAAGACAATTAGTAACGGATCAACCTTCACCGCATTCTCGGTGGCCACGCAACGGTCGTGGAAGAACTCTGAAGGCGCTTGGGAATCTCGCACCGAATGGCACCGCTGCGTTTCGTTCGGAAAGTTGGCCGATTTCGCGGCAACCTTGAAGAAAGGCGCCCACGTGCAGGCGGAAGGCGAACTTCGTGGCCGCGAATACGAGAAGGACGGCGTGAAGCACAAAGTCTTCGAATGCCGTCTCGAATCGATCTTAAAGCTGGATCGCGCAGAGCGGCGCGGTACGGACGAATCTGACGGCCCAGAGAGCTAATTATCAAAGAGGGGTATTTGGCGCCCCAGGCCAATGCCCCTCCGTTCCTCTCCGGGCAAACCTCTCCGAAGCAAGAGGAAGAAGGGCGGAAAGCATCCCCTCACCCCAGGCGCTTTGCGAGGCGGGGCGACAAAGCCAACATTCTTTGCCAGACCCCGCCGGCTACTGATTTATCTCGTTCTCAACAGCGGCAACCGACGCCATTACCTCGTCAAACTCCGGCGGCGCACCAATGATCATTCCGGCCATTCGAGCGTAGTCGCGCCGTAGCTCTCCAAACATCGCATCAGTCGCAGATAGCGAGAACGTTCCTGAAACTGCGCGATCAAGGCCGAGGTCCGGGCTGCTGAAGAACATCCGGGCGTGAGCGACGCAGTCAGCGCCGAGTTCGCGGTCTGCGACTGCGCGCACACCTAACTGTGATTGGAAAATGCGATGTACGTCGTAATAATGGCGGGATACCCGCTGTCCCTGGCCACGCAAGACGCCGCGTTTTTCAAACCAGTTCCTCACGCCGTGCAGGATGACGATCTTGTCCCAGAAAGTTCGCTCCGCGACGACCGTTGTCACGCCTGCGGCGGCCAGCCGAAGTCGCGGTACCTCCTCTGAAATATAAGGGACGATACTCAACTCCTCGTGCGGATCGAGCGCCGATTTGGCTCCGGATTCAATCTTCACGGCGGGACGAATGTAATCGCCGTGTCCCGTGGTTACTGTCGGATACCAAAACAATAAACTCTGACCATCGGGATCGTCGGGATCAACGGCGATGGTGGTGGCGTTCGGCTGGATGTTCGACTGGGCGAGAGCCTCTTGCGCAATCTGTGTGAATTGCTTGGCAAGCGTGTTCTGTATGTAATCGCGGCAGGCACCCTTGATTGCATCGAGCCGCGCTTCGCGTTTCTTTCGGCTCATGCTCTCAAGCTCTGGAACGGACGCTGCCTGCCCAAGATCCTCCCGAAATACGGTGATGTCGATGTCTTCGGAAAATCGCGATATCAGGCCGTAGGCTTTCGAGAGCGAGGTTCCGCCCTTGAAGAGAAATCGCGGATGCCCAACAGGTAGGCCATTAAAAAGAACGTCGAGAGTCCAAGTGACCCAGAAGTCCTTTTCAATATTCTGTTCCGGCGTGCCGAGTCGAGCCGCGGCACTGAGAAAAACGTCTCGGCGATCCTGCGGCGTTGCTCCAAGGAACTCCGCAAAGCCAGGATTCATCGCGTGGGCCTCTCGGAGCCATCGGCCGAAATGGGCGAAATCGCATCGGAAGAGGGAACCGTGCTCTTGCGATTAACCGCACGAGACTGATCCGAGTCATGAATGAGTCTGCTGACGAGATCACGCAGCCATGTGGGGAGCGCGTCGAGACCGTGGCGAAGGTCGTCGCGAATCGCTTTTCCTTGTTTTGCGTCTTCCAGAGTTTTTCGGATTTTCTTGAGAATCAAATCGCTATCGGCGGGGAGCATGTCGTGGAGCCAGTGAAGGGCCTGAACGATGCGCATCGCCGGCCGTCCCGCCCAATAGAGCCGGCTCGGAGCGGTCAGCTTGAAGTCGATGACGAGTTTGTCAAGGTGAATCGGGCGGAGCCGCGCATCTGTGTGGACCGTGATTTTGGCGGGCACGGCGTCAGTGAGTCCCAGTTGATTGGCGGCCGTCATCCCATCGGGAAGAAACCGGGCCTTCTCTCTCCGCGTGACCGCATCAATGATCGCGGTGTAATCGGGCGTGCTCGGTTTCCCGGTCAGCGCGTTAACACGCGGAACGTCGTATATTCCACGATCGATGCGCCTGAGGTCACCCGAAAGTGCGAGGCGCTGGAATGCCTTATCGACGGCGGATCGCGTGCCAAGATCGAGGAAGTCATTCGGAGTCCAAACAAGGATGGATTTATCGCGCCGAATGCGATCGAGGATGGCTCCCTTGAGAGCGAGATGAGGACCGCGCTGGCCCGGCGTTGGTTGTCCGATCTTCGTAGACATATTTCGGACAGATCCCTGGCTGCCACGTCCGAAGAATGTATACATTTTTCGGACACACCCAACATACCACAAGGCTGCGGGGAGCTCTCTTTGGCGTGGAGTAGGCCCTTCGCTTTTGGACCTTATTTGGACCTTATGCCCCCGCCCGCTGTGGACCGCGATGGACCGGCCCCTCACGGAAAATCAATGACTTAGGCCACTCCGGACCGCTCCAGAACGCTTCCTATCAGCTTGAGGTGCTAGCGGGAGCAATCTCGTGGGGGTTCAAGTCCCCCTCTCCGCACCAGATTCTAAAAGACTTATCTATCAAAAACTGGACCTTATTCAGCTAGTAATTTTCATTTTGGACCTTATGGACGCGCCAGACCGCTGCGGTCCGGTTCTGTCTTGGGCACGCAGATTCAGGAAAGAGGGCCTCCGGCCTGTTGCAGCGTCCAGTTGGCGTGATTCTGATCAGCCAAACCAGCCAAAAAAGCTAGCGTGTGTGTGCGTAACATCAAGTCGCGAGTCGAGGTCGTCTGGTGAGAGACCATTGTCAAAATAGTTCCACGGTGGAAGGATATTGACAGGGGAGGTCAGGGAGTACCCGCAATCTATGTCGGAACTTGTAGACAACCCCCGACGTTATGTAAAATCAGATAG
>JBEKUT010000708.1:0-2512 GCA_049514735.1 Bryobacteraceae bacterium | reverse complement strand
AATTACGGGCATCTCGATTATCTGCGGATCAGCGGGCCCCCGCAGGTTGTAGTGCCGGTGCCGGCGAACGTGCCTCCGCAGGGCAGTCCGGAGCCCGCCGATGGCGAGGATGGATGGCACGAATCGTTCTCGGCATCTTTCGTCTCGACGCGATTTAGATGAGGCGATTCAATCCCGAAATTGAGCCGAGGGAGTGACCACCCTGTCGATTGCGAACGCCGTCCAGAAGTCTCGAATGGATCGCTGGAGCGACATCCGCCACGCGTCGAGACCCATCCTCATTCGCCTGCCGCGAATAGCTGTCCGAGGAGGCGACATCAATGTGAGCCGACGCGTTTCCTTCCGCCGCGACGGAACGGCGGCGCGCAATTGCCAAGAGTTGTGTTATATGTTACGTATAACAGCATGCGTTTCGTGACGCGCAAAAGAACCGGTCGAACCGAAAGAAGCATGCCAGCATCGATTTTGAAATAGCATCGCGTGTGTTTGCCGATCTGAATCTGGTTCTTCGCAAAGACCGCGTGGTTGAAGGTGAGCAGCGTTGGCACGGGATCGGCGCCGTAAGGCAAGCTGTCCTATTGGTAGTCCATTTGTACCTTGAGAGCATCCAAATGGCGAAGAAGTTATCCGCATCGTCTCGGCCAGGGAAGCAGATCAACGCGAGCGCCGAATCTATCTGGAACAAACCCCTGACTAAACGCCAAAAGGCAGCGCTGGAAGGCGTTGCAAAGAGGCAGAAACGGGGGGATGTTGCCGATATCGACTATACCGATATTCCAGCGCTTAGCGATAAGCAACTCGCGCAATTCCGGCGTCCCCCCAAGAAGTTGGTGGCCGTGCGTTTAGATGCCGATGTTTTTGAATGGCTTCAGCAATTCGGCGCGGGCTATTCTACGCGTATCAATAACGTCCTTCGCGCGGTGATGTCTCAGGGACGATAGCGGCGACTCCGGCCTGAGGAACGTTGATCGCTGGACTGGGGGTCTCTCCGGGCCGGAAATCGGGCCGTGGCTTAGTGACGCACCGACCGGGCTACGAGATGCCGACCTGTCGTTCCCACTCCGGCCAACTTCCTCGAACCGCCGTTTATGGCGGACCAGCGAATCCCCACGATTGCGGTTTCAGCCACAACCGGCGAGCCATAGGTCCAGCCCTCAATCTCTAAGGGCCCGCAGCGGATCGGTCCGCGTCACCTTCCACGCCGGCCCGAAGCATGCCGCCAGCGACGCTACCGTCATTACCAGAAACGCCGCGCCGAACGCCAGCGGATCGCGCGGGCTGGTCTTATAAAGCAGATCCCCGAGCAGCCGGGTCAAAGTCAACGCGCCGCATGCGCCCAATAGCACGCCGGCGATGGTCAGCATCACCCCCTGCGACACCACCATTCGCAACAAGTCTGACGCTCGCGCGCCCAGCGCCATCCGCAGCCCCAACTCGCGCGTGCTCTGCGAAACCGCGTACGACATCACGCCATAGAGACCCACCGCGGCGAGCAGCAGCGCCAGTCCTCCGAAGATACTCAGCAGCGTCATCGCGGCGCGCTGCGTCCAGCTCATGCGATCCACCTGCTCCCGCATGGTGATTGCTTCGCCCGGCGCGAGATTCGCGTCCAGCGCATGGATCTCACGCGCCAGCAGTCTGGCGATAGTGTCTGCCGCCAGCGTGGTGCGGACGAACAGAACGACGCCGCGCCGGCTCTGGCGCAGCGGCACGTAGAAAAACGGCTTCGCCGGCTCCACCAGGCTCGCGTACTTCGATAGCTTCGCCACGCCGGCCACCTGCAGCCAGCGTCCGTTCACCCGAAGCCGTCTGCCAACGGGATCATGGCCGCGCCAATATTGCGCCGCCATCGCCTCATTGACCACCGCTACCGGAAGCGCCGTTTCGTTATCGCCGCGCGTGAACTCCCGCCCCGCGACGAGCGGAATCCCTAACGTCGCCAGGTAGCCGGGGCCAACCTCGTTGTAATCCGCCGTGGGCTGTTCGCCGGGCGTGTTGTCGTAGCCCTCCACCGTGATCGGCGCGTTTGAATAACCGATATAAGTGAACGGGCGGACGCGCGAGAAGGCCACGGATTGCACACCGCTCACACCGCGCAGACGATCCACCAGGTCATCCTCGAAATTCAATGTGCGCTGGACATTATAACCGGCGCTGACGAAATCGATCGAGCTCGTTACCACGTTGCCGGCGGCAAAACCCGGGCTGGTATTCTGAATTTCCTGTACGCTACGAACCAGCAGGGCCGTCCCGGTGAGCAATACAAAGCTCAGCGCCACCTGCACCAGAACCAGCAAGGAGCGCAGGTACGTTTTGCCGCGTCCGCCGATCACTCCTCCCGCTTCCGCCTTCAATCCGCCAGCCAGATCGATGCGGCCGACATGCAGCGCGGGAATCAATCCCAGGAACAGCGTCGAGAACAGACATACGCCGGCGCTCAAAGCCAGCACCCGCCAATCTATCTCAGCCGGCAGGTTCACGGTGACGCCCGGCGCCGTAGGCCGCAGCAGCA
>JBEKUT010000707.1:0-2521 GCA_049514735.1 Bryobacteraceae bacterium | reverse complement strand
CGCCATGGCTATTGGCCGAAATCCCTTCCTGTGACCCGCTTTTTACTACGGGGAGCGCTCCCTCCAACTGTGGCACGGTGACTTTCTTGGGATACCCGGAAGCGCAACGCTCCGACGGAAACGTGCTTCCGCTGCCTTGGAATAGCGTCTATCAAGCCGCGTGGGGAGCTTTTCTCACGAATTTAAACGCCAGATATAGTTCCAATCCGGCGTTCGTCTCCATCGCCATCGCGGGCCCAGTTGGGGCCTCGGACGAAATGATCTTCCCAACCAGCTTAAATGACACAGTGGCGCAGCCATCGGGCCTTAACGTGGATGCCACGTGGGCCGCGCTGATTCAACATTCCTTTCCATCAACCAGCGCTTATTTGAACACGGATCAGGTGTTCATTGACGCGTGGAAGCAAGCGATCGACGCATCCGAAGCTATCTTTACAGGAGTCACTCTCTTCATCGGCGCGGATGCGGGAAATGACTTCCCCAACTTCAGCGAGACCGTCACGCCGCATCCCGACAACACGTTGTTCGCGCAGGACTGTTCGAACAGCCCCAAGACCGAGATCATGTCGTGCGAAGCGAAAACCGAGGTCTTATCGTACTTCGTGACCGTTGCGGGTCCCAACGAAAAGGGCACCCAAGTCGGCGGAATGACCGCCTCCAGTCCGGCGACGATTGGAAATATCGGCGTTCCGGGCGTAAAGTTGCTCACAGCGCTGCTGCCGCCATCGATCCCGTTTCTTGGCGGGGCCGAATTCGATCAACCAGTCTCTGGCCCTTCAACCCTGCAAATGGAAGGATGTCCCAATCCCAATGGCGGCTGCATGGGACTTACGGTGGAGGAAGCCGCCTACAACGTGATGACCGTCTTTTTCTACGGCACTCCAGCCGCCGAATTCTATGGTGGAACGGTGGGGACGGCGCCCATACAGTACCTCGAAGTTCCCTTCAACGATCTGCAGTACGCGCTCGCCAACCCCTGTCCGGCAGCGGCGAGTCCGTCGCTCGGATATATCTCGCTGCAGGATCTGTACGCCCGCGCCAGTTACGATCTGTTCGCGATGGCGAACCAGGCATCTTCACTGCCGCCGCTTACGTGCTTGAAGAGCGCGCCCGCGCCAACAATCAGTCTGGTAGCGAACGCGGAGGGCGAAAGCCCAACCATTGCGCCGAACACATGGGTCGAGATTAAAGGATCGAATCTCGCTCCGGTGGGGGTTTCGAGCCCTGCCTGCGTTCCAGGATATTGCTGGCAGACATCGGATTTCCAGGGCAATCAAATGCCGACCCAGTTGGATAAAGTCAGCGCGACGGTGAACGGCAAGAACGCGTACGTGTACTACATCAGTCCGACGCAGATCAACGTGCTCACTCCACCAGACGCGGTAAACGGTCCGGTTCAGGTTGTGGTCGCCAACGCCGGCGCGGTGGGCATGGCGTTCACCGCTCAGGCGCAACCACTCTCGCCGTCGTTTTTCGTCTTCGATGGCGGACCTTACGTCGCCGCAACCCACGCCAATGGGACCTACATCGGGCCCGCGACGCTTTATCCTGGAGCGACCACGCCCGCCAAGCCGAATGAGATTGTCGTGCTCTACGCCAACGGCTTTGGACCGACCAATGCGCCAGTGCAAAGCGGATCGGTGGTCCAGTCCGGCACCCTGTCGCCACTGCCGGTGGTTAAAATCGGTGGTGTCACGGCAGCCGTGCAGTTCGCCGGCCTCATCGGGCCAGGGGAATTTCAGTTCAACGTGACGATTCCGGCTTCGCTTGCCAATGGAGATCAGTCCATAACGGCGGCCTATGGCGGAGTGTCCACGCAATCGGGCACGTTGATCACGATCCACAATTAACGGCGACGGAAGGCCGTTTGAGGCGGAGGGCGCGTATAAAGATTATGATTAAAGTCGCGCCGGCATGCCCATTACTAAGCCCCTGGTCTTCATATCCTCCACCGCCAAGGACCTGCTAGAGTACCGCGAGGCGGCGGCCAGGGCGGCCAAACAAGCGGGCTTTGAGGCTGAAATGATGGAGGATTTCGAAGCCCAATCCTTAAAGCCGCCCTATCAAGCTTGTATGGATAAAGTCCGCGAATGCGACGTGCTCGTGGTAATCGTTGCGCATCGCTACGGATGGGTCCCCACAGACCAGCCGGGCAGTCAAGCAAAGAGCATCACCTGGCTCGAATGCGAAGAGATTCGCGGCATCGGGAAGGAGCTACTCGCGTTCTTAGTAGAGCCGGACCACAAATGGCCGGCCGAGCTGAAGGAAGAGTACCGCCTCATCGAAGCGTTGCACAAGGGCCAGCTCACCCCCGAAGTCCAGACCGAGATCGTCCGCAGTATCAAAAAGCTCGCCGAGTTTAAGACCTGGATCGATTCTCTCGGATTCCGCCGCACCTTCACGGACCCCGCCAGCCTGAATTCGGACGTCCAAGCGCAGTTGACCAAATGGCTGAAGAGGCACCCCGACTTTCACGTAGCTGCGAACTCACCCAAGCACGACGATCCCGCGGAATACCTGC
>JBEKUT010000706.1:0-2538 GCA_049514735.1 Bryobacteraceae bacterium | reverse complement strand
CCTGGCCGCGAGCGGTGCGCCTGTCCGCCAGATCAATACTCACGGCATCTGCCACCTGGATGCGGAGATGATCGACCGTCACCTGGCAGGCTGGGAGGGCGTGGAGCTCGGCGGCCTCGACTACCTGTTTATTGAGAATGTCGGCAACCTGGTTTGCCCGTCGAGCTACGACCTCGGCGAGGGCATTCGCGTGGCGCTGCTGAGCGTGACCGAGGGCGAAGACAAGCCGCTGAAGTATCCCACTCTGTTCAACTCCGCGGACGCTGCCGTGATTACCAAGATGGATATCGCCGAGCCGTGCGGGTTTGACCGCGAACTGGCGCTCAGGAACATCAACGAGATTCGGCCCGGCATACGCATCTTTGAGACGTCGTCCAAGACGGGCACGGGGATGGACGCGTGGCTTGCGTACCTGACCGAAGAGCGGGAGAAAAAGGGATAGCCGCCCGAGGAGCGATTGCGATGACTGTGAAGAAGGCGAGCCCTAAGAAAGCGGACCCGGAGATTGGCCGTGCCGAGGTAGAGGCATACCTGGCGCAGGTGCCGGAGCCGGCGCGGACCACGCTCGAAAAGACGCGGGCTATGATTCGGGCCGCCGCGCCGAAGGAAGCCATGGAGGCAATCAGCTACAGAATTCCCTCGTTCCATTACAAGGGCGCGCTTGTCTGGTACGCCGCTTTCAAGAATCACTGCAGCTTTTTCCCGATGGATCATTCGCTTGAAGCTGAGTTCGCCGAGGAACTGAAGACGTACAAAAGGTCGAAGGGAACAATTCAGTTTCCCGTGGACAAGCCGCTGCCCAAGACCCTTGTAACGAGGATTGTGAAGGCGCGTGTGACACTGAACGAGGTGAAGGCGAAGCGCCAAGACAATTGAGCGACACGCAACGCAGGAGCTCCGAATGCACGACATGCTTCTATTTATGGGGGTCTGGGGTGGCTATCTCGGATTCTCGGCCGTTTCCTTCGCGGTCGTAGTTTGGGCCATTTCGATCGATGAGGGCGCGCAAAGTAGAAAGGTGACGTTTGACCTCCCCAGGGTAGTGTTTTGGCCCTTGATTTGGCTCTACTTGCGGTTAATCGGCACAGACTTGGTAACCGCAAACCGGAAGCATCCCTCCTCCGCAGCAATCAATGAACCTGGTTTCAACAGATCTGCAAGCGACGCGCGGAAATTTGGAACTATTCGGGAAGCAAAAGACTACCTGGCGGCGAGGATTGCCGAAGAGGCGGAGCTTGAGGGAACGCCGCTGACTGAAGTCGAGCGCAAAATGCTCTACTTCACCGAAACCGGATGGACTCTACCCGACATGAAGGCGGTAAGCGCGGAATTTGACCGCGATTCCGATCAGGATGAATATGAGCGAAGAATCTCAGCGCTCGGGGTTAAATGTCTGGAGCGCGACGGAGAAAAAAGCGACCGGGAACGAGAAGACTGGGACCTGGCGTTAGAGAGATTGAGCCGAGGCGACCACTACCTGTCGGTGTTGGTCGGTGCATCGGCGCCCACGAGAACTCCTGAGACCTGGGTAAAGCATTCGCTAAAGGTTGTTGCCGCTTTCCTTGTGCTTACGGGATTTGGAGCTTTGGATCTCTGGGTCAGGCATTGGATGCGGGAACATTAGTCTCTTCATTGGCATTCGCACGTTGAAATCCCCTTTCATGTGATCCAAATCACCTTGTCCGGCACATCCAAACGGGTATAAGGTAGTTGCCATGTGTTTAGCGATACCGGGAAAAGTGATTGGAATTTCCGAGGAGAACGGCCTGCGGATGGGCCGGGTGGACTTTGGCGGCGTCATCAAGCGGGTCTGCCTGGACTATGTTCCGGAGGTAATGGTGGGCGATTACACCATCGTCCACGTGGGGTTTGCGCTCTCCAAGATCGATGAGGAAGAGGCCGTGAGGACGCTGGAAGTGTTCCGGCAAATGGGCGTTCTGGAGGACGAACTGGCCGAAGGGGAAGATGCGTTTGAGCGGGCGGCCGCATTGCCCATGTCGAATTGTCCCGATGGGAGTTGTGCGCCGGAAACTGTCAAGAGCTCCATTAACTGAAATTCGTGGTTTCCCACCCATTTCGCAACCGCGCGAAAAGGATGGGGCACGGGGCGTTTCGATGCCGGAGAGGTTTGTTGAGCGCGCCGGATTCCCTGCCCCACCTTGATCGAGGCGCTTTTCGGAAGGAGCGGTAAGAGCCGATGAAATATTTGACTGAATTTCGCAACGGCGAGATCGCTCAGTGTATGGCGCGGGAGATAGGCTCCATCACCACGCGGCCCTGGAAGATCATGGAAGTGTGCGGTGGACAGACTCACTCCATTATCAAGAACGGGATCGACCAGATGCTCCCCGCCGGCGTCGAGATGATTCACGGCCCCGGCTGCCCGGTCTGCGTCACCCCGCTCGAACTGATTGACAAGGCCCTCGCCATCGCTGCTCAACCCGGCGTGATCTTCTGCTCGTTTGGAGACATGCTGCGCGTCCCCGGCACCGACGCAGACCTGTTCCAGATCAAGGGTGCGGGCGGCGATATTCGGGT
>JBEKUT010000705.1:0-2547 GCA_049514735.1 Bryobacteraceae bacterium | reverse complement strand
ACGCGGAAGTCAGCAAGAGCAAAACAAGCAACGCCACTGCGCCGGTATAGAGATAACGCGTTTCGATCATGGGTTCACCGCACTCGAACTCGCTCGGACGGGTGAAGATTTGCATCTTCCACTTCTCCATCCCCGTAGAGAAAGTTGGGACTATTCTAAACTATGCAGCGAGTTTTTATCGTAAATGTGGAGATAAGCCGGCGCTGCGTCTGTTCGCCGGGCTGGCACTCTGGCTTCATACTCCAGTCGCGTTTGTGACATGAACCCATGCCGGTTCATATCGCAACTCACGGTAAGTCGAAGGTTTCTTGAAAGAACATTTATTCGCACGCGGCTGAGGATCGCCCCGTTCAAATCGCCCCGTTCGAAATGTCGGGTTTTGTCGAGCGTTTGTCAGGTGCTTGTCGCGTTATTTTACGGAATCCGACAACAGTTGTCCTTTTGTATTCAATGCCTTAAATGCAATTTGTCGGGTTTGTCGGGTTTTTTGGGGGAGGAGAGAGTCCCACAGAAACGAGGAGCATTTTTTCGTCCCGCAGGGTCTTGGCGGGACCTTCCTGGAATGGACTCCAGTTGGACTCCAAAAGAGGCGTCCGGATGATTTCCCTGGCTGTAAGTGTTTGAGGAATTTGGTCGGGCTGCCGGGATTTGAACCCGGGACCTCTTGCACCCCAAGCAAGCGCGCTAGCCAGGCTGCGCCACAGCCCGAATCAACCAGTTTACACGCATACAACCTCTGCCCGTCCGCACCCGGTAATGCCTCGTCGGATAATCTGGAGTCCGGGGCGCAATGAACCGCGAATATCACAAATGGCATAGCCCGTCGCTCGGGCGCGATATGGAACTCCTGATCATTGGCCACAGCGGCGCCCCGATGCTCGTTTTCCCCACCTCCATGGGGCGCTTCTTCGAATACGAAGACCGCGGCATGATCGACGCTGTCCGCTACCGTTACGAACACGGCGCCGTGCAGGCCTTCTGCGTGGATTCGGTCGACGCCGAGAGCTGGTACAACAAGTCCATCCACCCTGCGGACCGCGTCCGGCGGCACCTCGCGTACAACAGCTACATCATGAACGAAGTGGTTCCGCTCATACGTCAACGCAATCATTCGCCAGCCATCGCCGTCACGGGCTGCAGCTTCGGCGGATACCACGCCATGAACTTCGCGCTGCGCCATCCCGATATCTTCGCGCAATGCGTCAGCATGAGCGGCGCCTTCGATATCAAAGATTTCCTCGACGGCTATTACGACGACAATTGCTACTTCAATAATCCGGTCGACTACCTGCCGAACACGCACGACGGCTGGTATCTCGAACATTACCGCCGATTCGACCGCTATCTTCTGGCGGTGGGCGAATGGGATATCTGCCGCGGCGAAAACGAGCGCATGGCCGCCATTATGCAGAACAAAGGCATCGTGCACCGGCTCGATATCTGGGGCGACCGCAGCGTCCACGACTGGCCGCTCTGGCGGCGCATGGCACAGGCCTACTTTACGTGAGATATTTGTACCGGTTCAGTTGCGGGAGGATACAGAACTCTATGGCCACGAAAAAAATCGGCGTTCTTTATGGGATGGAAAATACCTTTCCACTCGCGCTGGTGGAGCACATTAACGCGCGCGGCATTGCCGGCATTACGGCCGAGGCGGTGAAGATCGGCGCGGTGCGCATGGCCGAACCGTCCGCGTATCGCGTGATCGTCGACCGCATCTCGCAGGACATTCCGTTCTACCGGGCGTGGCTGAAAAATGCCGTCCTCGGCGGCTCGATCGTCATCAACAATCCCTTCTGGTGGAGCGCCGACGATAAGTTTTTCAATTACTCGCTGGCGAGTAAGATCGGCATCGCCATTCCGCGCACGGTCCTTCTGCCGCATAAGGCGCATCCTCCCGGCACTACCGACCGATCGATGCGCAATCTGATCTATCCGCTCAATTGGGACGACATCTTCAAATATGTCGGCTTTCCCGCTTTTCTAAAGCCGTTCAGCGGCGGGGGCTGGAAGAACGTATACAAAGTCGACAACCCGGAAGAGTTCTTTCGCGCTTACGACGACACGGGCGATCTCTGCATGACGCTGCAGCAGGGCATCGCCTTCAAGGAGTACTTTCGCTGCTATGTCGTCGGGCAGAGCAAGGTTCACGTTATGCAGTACGATCCCCGGCAGCCGCACGCTTACCGCTATCTGCTGAACCCCGTTCCGGTGGACCCGGCGTTGCTCGATCGCGTGGAGAACGATGCGCGGAAACTGTGCGTCACTCTCGGCTACGATCTGAACACCGTGGAGTTCGCCGTGGAAGACGGCATCCCGTACGCGATCGACTTTCTGAACCCTGCGCCGGATGCCGACTATCATTCGGTGGGACCCGATAACTTCGAGTGGATCGTGAACGCCGTGGCGGACCTCGCTATTGAAAAGGCCCAAAGCGACGAGAATCCCGCCGCCGATCTGCGCTGGAACGCATTCCTGTAGAGACAACCCGGTGGGGCAGATTTCCGATCTGCCCTGATTGTCCTTCGGCCAACGAACTGTAGTGAA
>JBEKUT010000704.1:0-2555 GCA_049514735.1 Bryobacteraceae bacterium | reverse complement strand
CCAGCAGCGCGTTCGAAAGGCCGTCGGTGCGCGAAAGATGACAGAAGATGTCGCTTGAGTGCAGCAGCGAATAGGGTGGGTCGATAGCGCCCAGAAAACGGAAGTTTTCCGCGAGCCCGAGATTCTCGACGAGTGTCTGGAGTTCGGAATAATGGCGCGCATCGGGCTGCGCTCCGCCGACCACGAATACGGCTTTCGGAAACTCGCGGCACACGATGGCTGCCGTCCGGATCAGCACGTCGTATCCCTTGACCGGCTTCACCGATCCGACATCGACAATTACGTGCGACGCGCTTTTAAGACCATGGCGCAAACGAAAATCGGGATCGATGTTGCGAGTGACATTTTCCATGTCGACGCCGTTAGGAACGCTGACGACCTTATTCTCGGCGGCGCGATCCTGGAGAATGGTGTAGTCGCGAACGGCTTCGGACACAGTGTGAATCTGATCGAACATGGGGGCCATCAGCCGGTAGGCCAGGCGATGCTTGAAATCGCGCTGGAAGCCCATGTCACGGCGGCTTGAAATCAGAACCGGACAACCGCTCAGCCTGGCGACCGCTCCGCCCCACAAGTCGGAAGATGCAAAAAAAGTCTGCACCACCGACACCTGTTCGCATTGAATGATGTCGCGCAGCAATCGCGCGATGTGGAGGCTGCGCCAACCATACGAGCGTTTGAGCGGAAGCAAGTGAACGGGGCACGGGAAGCGGGTCAGGAAGCGCAGATCGGGCGGACGGCAGAAGGTCGCGATGGACGCCTGGTAGCGCTCCGGCGGAAGCAACTGGACGAGCTTCAGAAGCGAGCGCTCAGCGCCGCCATCGAGGTTCTGGAGATGATCGAATATATAAAGAACGTGACGGGTACGCTGCGGGGATTTCCCCGATGCAGGATTGTTTAAAACGGAATTGGCAATAGATGTCATGGTTGTCTCAGTCGGACGCGCTCATCGCAAATGCGGCCGCTCGGGAGTCGCGCCTGAGAATTCGAAACAGCATCAGGCTCCAACGGCGAATCCTGGCATCGATTGCGTACAGCAGCAGGAAATATGTTGCGGCCGCGACGATACCTTTTGCGGCCAGATTGAATAGCGGTGCGCCCAAATCGATCGCGGACGCAGCGATCCACGCGAGCGCCGCGGCGAAACCGTATTTCACAAGCGCCGCCATGGGAATTCGCAGCGGCATGAGCCGGAAAGAAGCGAACGCGAGCCAAATGGTGCAAACGAAGTATGCCGCAAGAGTTGCGAGCGCCGACGCTTGCAGCCCTAAATAGGGCACCAAAAACCAGTTCAGTAACATGTTCAGCACGGCCGACCCAACCAGGATCGACGCCATGGTTCCGGTCCGCTTATGGATCAGCAAACCAGCGTTCAGAAAAACCTGCGCGGTATACGTGAGCAGTCCGGCGACGAGAATCGGGATCAGGCGGTCGGCGCCGGCATAGCGCGCCGAGGCCATCAATAGGACGGCGTCGTGCGCTCCGGCGGCGGCCATAACGAGAATCAATCCTGCCACGATCAGGAAGGCGTCGAATCCGGCAGTGAGGAACTCGATCGTTTTTTCTTGACCTTCGCGAGTCCAGATTTTCATGTAGAGAGGCAGGATCGCGAGACCCAACGGGACCATGAGCAGCGTATTGACGTAGCCGGACAAACCGTATGCGACGGAGTAAAGTCCGAGCGCATGATCGCCGAGAAAGTGCCGGATCACAACGCGATCTCCGGAATCGAGCACGAGTCCGGCCAGCTCCTGAACAATCAGCGGCATCCCGAAGACGAAGGCCGCGCGCATCATGATTCCATCCATCCGGGCCGGTGTCGTGAGCCTTCTTCGAAACAGAGGAAAGATGAGGGCGGCCGTAACGATCGCCTCTACGATCAGGGTGCCGATGAAATAAGTCCGAATCGAGGCGCCAAACCACGGAAGCAACGCGCAAACGCCGGCGATGGTGGCGGCGCGCATCAGCGTGCTGACGACGTTATAGGTTTTGGTGCGCTCTTCGATGCGAAGAAAAGACCACAGCATCGACTGAAGCGCGCGCAGGAAGATCAGGCCTGCGGCCAGTATTAGAATCGCGCCGAGCCCGGCGTCTACAATCGAGCGGGGCGCCAACCAAACCGCCACTGCAAATAACAGCGTGACGACAATGGAGGCCATGGCGACGCTGAAAAACATCGTGGAATAATAACGGCGCGCGGCTTCCTTGTCCGTCTCGAACGAGTCCCGGTTGAAAAAACGCAGCGCGGAATTTTGAAGGCCGCATTTCGAGAGAGCCACCGCCAGGAGGATGATTTTCTGAGTGAAATCGATGAGGCCGAAATCGGCGACGGAGAACAGGCGCGTGAAGATAGGAAATGAAATGAATCCGAGCGCGAGGCTCGCCAGAAGCCCGGTCAGATAGTGGGACGATTGCCGCAGGAGTTGTTTCAATTCGCCTTGGACGGGGTTCACGAAGTCACCTCGCTCGCTGCGGCGTAGCATGAGGCAGTCATGGCGGCTATCGTTTCCCAACTGGTGATCTGGTCTTTGCTGCGGCGCAGCCGCTCACCGAGA
>JBEKUT010000703.1:0-2587 GCA_049514735.1 Bryobacteraceae bacterium | reverse complement strand
CAGCCCTGCGATCTTGATAATGTCGGGCGCGTGGCCGCCGCCAGCGCCTTCGGTGTGATAGGTGTGGATGGTCCGGCCGTCGATGGCCGCGATGGTGTCGTCCACAAAGCCGGCTTCATTCAGCGTGTCGGTGTGAATGGCGACCTGGACGTCGTACTCGTCGGCGACTTTGAGACACGCGTCGATGGCGGCAGGTGTAGTTCCCCAATCCTCATGGAGCTTGAGTCCGCAGGCTCCCGCCTCGATCTGTTCGGCGAGCGGATCGCGGGCGGAGGCATTTCCTTTTCCCAGGAATCCGAAATTCATGGGCCACGCCTCGGAAGCACGCAGCATCTGTTCGAGATTCCACCGGCCCGGCGAACAGGTTGTGGCATTGGTGCCGGTGGCTGGTCCAGTGCCGCCGCCGATCATTGTCGTGGTTCCGTTCGACAGCGCCTCGTAGATTTGCTGCGGTGAGATGAAGTGAATGTGCGAATCGATGGCGCCGGCCGTGACGATTTTTCCTTCGCCCGCTATGACCTCCGTCGCAGCTCCGACGACAAGGTCCGGGTCCACGCCGTCCTGGGTGTCGGGATTGCCGGCTTTTCCGATTTTGACGATGCGGCCATCGCGGATTCCAATGTCGGCTTTGACGATGCCCCAATGGTCCAGGATCAACGCGTTCGTAATGACCAGGTCGAGCGCGCCATGTTCTGTTTCGCGGATCGCGGTGGAGCTTTGCCCCATGCCGTCGCGAATTACTTTGCCTCCGCCGAAAGTGATTTCGTCGCCATAGACGGTGTAATCGCGCTCCACTTCGACGATCAGGTCCGTGTCTGCTAAGCGAACTCGATCACCTGTGGTGGGGCCGTAGAGATCGGCATAGATGCGCCGCGGAATCTTCATAGTGACCCGTTCACTTTGCCCTGATGTCCATAGACAGTTCGCTTGCCGCCAAACGCGACGAGGTGCACTTCCTTTTCTTCGCCGGGTTCGAAGCGGATGGCCGTTCCGGCGGCGATATCGAGGCGCATGCCGCGCGCGGCGGAGCGGTCGAATTCGAGAGCGGAGTTCACTTCGAAGAAATGATAGTGACTGCCGACCTGAACGGGACGGTCGCCCGTGTGGCGAACTACCAGGGAACGTACCGGCCGGCCGGCGTTCAGTTCAATTTCCGGACCATCGAGCAGGAACTCACCAGGATGCATGCGTTGTCCTATTGAATGGGATCGTGAACCGTTACGAGCTTGGTGCCGTCGGGAAAAGTCGCTTCGACTTGCACTTCATGAATCATTTCGGGGACGCCTTCCATGACGTCGTCGCGAGTGAGGATGACCCCCCCGAGCACCATGATGTCGGCGACGCTCTTGCCGTCGCGCGCGGCTTCCAGAATCTCGGCGGAGAGGATCGCCATTGCTTCCGGGTAATTGAGTTTGAGCCCGCGGGCGCGCCTTTTCCGAGCCAATTCGGACGCGGTGAAGATCATCAATTTTTCCTGTTCGCGCGGCGTGAGGTGCAAGGCGGCCTCCTTTCCTTCAATTTACTTTTCGCGGAAGCGTGGCGACGCGGCCACAAAGATAGTGCTTGGCGGAGCCCCACAATTCGACGAGTCCATGCGCGAGAGTCCGCCCGTTGACGGCGACGCCTCTTATGACCAGGCCGTGCGCCCGCAACATACTAATCCCCCATAATATATCAGGGTTCGAAAGACGGTCCGCCTGCGCTTGCAGAACAGTCTCGAAGGCGCGCCAGTAGGGTGCAGGCTCACCGGCGCGGCACACGTAGCAGGACGCGAAATGGCGGAAGTGGGCGAGGCGCGCGGGAGAATCGAGCGGGCGGGTCTTGGGATCGAGCGTCCACGTTTCGATAGCCACCGGTTCGCCTTCAGCGATTAGTTCGAAAGACGAGCGCAGCAAATCGTACGCGAAGATTTCGCCGGACGCTTCACGGCCGGGGGCCACGCGATCCCACCAAATGAGCGACGCGCCGCGACCCAACAAGATCCGCGTGGTTTGTTTGAAACGCGAGCCGGAGAAAGGGATTAAAGGATCGGGCAGATATTCGAGGTAGCCATTCTCGCCAACATGAACGATTGCGTGCTGGTGCGGGATGCGATCGGCCGAGCGGCTGCGATAAATGCGTGTCGCGCCCGTGGAAGTGACCTGCGCCTGCGCGGCGGGTGCGACATCGACGCGCCATTCGAGTTGGTCGTTATCGAGGACGCCGCCGGACATGTTGTGAATGTGGGCCAGAGTTTCTCCGGACGCGCATGGGAAGCCTCGCACGACGCGCCAGGGCGGCTGCTGCGCCTTCACGCGAAGAATGGTTCCAGTTGGCGCCGGTTCAAAGGAGAGGTGCAGCATCCTTCAGCTTATGAACAGACGCGTGGCCTGATTGGGATGTCGCGCGGATGCGATATCGAGCAGGGGGGTGAAGGAGCTGAAGGCGCGGGTCTGAGCGGCTCTCACGATGCCGGGCTTGAGGTTCCAGAGAATCTCCTGCGCGCGAGTTTGGCCCAGGGCGAGCAGCCGCTGACATGCCGAGATGAGCGTCGTAATGGATTGCTGCAAATACGCTGCAGCAGCGGTTTCGGGCTCCACGCCCAGGG
>JBEKUT010000702.1:0-3321 GCA_049514735.1 Bryobacteraceae bacterium | reverse complement strand
CGCGGTCCATCCGGTACATATCGAAAGCGTCGCGTGGGTGTCCGGCGTCACCGATCCATTGATGGCGGCGCTTCTTCTGGGAGCGTTCCTGTGTTATATCCGTCCATTTCGAGGATCGTACCCGCTCTCTTTCGTTTTGTACGCGGCGGCGCTTCTAGAGAAGGAGACGGCGCTGCTGCTGCCCGCTCTCGTCTTCGCGTTTGAATGGCTGTATGGAACCGTGCAACGGAAACTTCGACCCGCTATTGTTGCCGTGTTGCCTTACGCGGCCATCTCAGCGATCTATCTCGCGATCCGCATCAAAGTGCTACATGGCATGGTGATGGTGCTGACTCCCATCCCGTGGCGCAACGTGATCGAAACGTGGCCGACCATGCTGATGTTCTACCTTTACCATTTAGTCTGGCCGGTGAACCTCAGCATCTTTTATGCGCTGCCCGTTGTGACGCAACCGGGACTGCAAAATTTCGTGCTTCCCGCGATCGCTCTGGCGGTAGCGGCTATCGGACTCTTCTTCTGGGCGCGCGGTTCACGGCTCGCGGCTTTCAGCGTCGTTCTGCTGATTCTGCCGATTATTCCGGTACTCAACATCCGTGTCTTCGCTCAACACGAGACCGTTCACGATCGGTATTTGTACTTGCCTTCGATCGGTTTGTGCATGCTCGCCGCGCTGGCCCTCCGCAACATCGGTAGACGGAGCGTTCAGATCACNNNNGATCACGGCTGTCGGCTTGATCGCCGCTGCGCTCGCGTTCGGTACTGTGACGCAGAGTCAACACTGGAAGGATAACGTCACGCTTTTTCAGCACGCTCTGACCATCGCACCTGGCAACGAGATCGCCAATCAATGTATGGGAACCGCGTTGCTTCTCCAGGGATCTCCCGCCGATGCCGCGCCTTATTACCAGAAAGCGCTCTCGATCCAGCCCAACATGTTCGAGGCTGCTTACTCACTGGGGCGCTCGTATTACGAGCTGACCATGTATCCCGAATCCGAACCATATTTTTTGCGGGCCATGCGGCTCGATCCCAGAGATCCCAAGCCGCTTTTGTATTTCGGTTTGGCGCGGATGAAAGAGGGCGATCTAAAGACGGCTGAGGCGGCGCTGCGGGCGGCGCTTAAGATCCGGGGCCCGGACGATTATCGCGAGTATCATTTGTCGTTGGGCGAGGTTTTGAAGGCCAAGGGCGACCGCGCCGGGGCTCTGGCCGAGTTTCAAGCCGAAGCGAAGGAGAATCCCGATCCATCCAGGGCGCTGCGGGAAATCTCAGAGTTGGGGCAGTAAGTTGGCCTCCGGTTTGCTTTTGACATGCGACACGTGTCGCGTTACGGTAACTTGGTCCTGTTTTAAAAGGTCCGTTGTGCAAACGTTGCAGAGAGGTTAAGTTATGAGGACGGAAAGGACTGCCCCGCCGCGCCGGTTGCTTGCCCTGCAAGAATCGTATGACGTTGACCTGACCTATATTGAAGCCAACATTGAAGCGCTCCAATGACGGAGGCTGTTTAGATGCCAGACCCCTTCACAATACGAATTCTCGTTCCTGACGGCTACCCCGAAGAGGTCCGGCTCATTGACCGAATGATTTACACCCCACAAATTATGGTGAGGAGGCGAAATCCTTAAGGGCCTAAACGCTCCAATTTACCGACACCGCAACCGCCGTGCTGTCTTGCAGCTTCAACTGTCCCAAGAACCACAACGTCTGACCCGGCGCCGGCTCCGGGCTACTAACCGTAACCTGGAATAACCAAGTTTTGTTTATGGCATCTAGTGCCGGAGGATACACGTTTAGACCCCCGTGCCCAGATCCACCCCACCAACCCTGTGTTAGGCTGAGGACCACCGCAGGGGGTCCACCAACCCACTGCGAATTCGTGGGGTCGTTGTCGCCGAGGCTTAAATTGAGAAAAAAGCTAGCCAATGTCGTCTCCTGTTTTTCTAGAGTTACTTGTACACTATACACCGACCGTGGCCCGCGTTGGAGCCAGCATCCCGTTTCTGCGGCGGCACCGAGACGACTGCCTCCATCTCAAAAAGGGTAAGATTTGCAACATTACCAAAAGCTCGTAAATACGGAGCATTGAATGTTGCAAGTGTTTAGTGCAAAACGAGGGCATGAAATACGGTTGCGCCCGCGTCTCGAGCGACGACGAGCCCCTGCCCTCCAACTCGAGGCTTTGAAGAAGGCCGTGTGCGGAACCATCAGCGCACTCATTCGGCCCGCTCTCCGAGAGCCTTTTTCAGGTCGCGCTTGCCGTGCAGGACGGCGACGACTTGCACGATGACGTAATTGGAAAAGTGAGGGAGCATCCAAAACCGCACTGGCAGTTGTTATGTCTTGCCGTTTAGTTCCCATAAGGGGATGTTTCGCCAGCCGGCAAGTCGCGACGATTTCGATTTCTACGCGGCCGGCGGCGTCCCGGTTAGCCGCTCGGCGCGTCTTTGCCGCAACACCTCAACTGCCACGTCGCCGTCGATTAATTCGCCGCACTCGGCCTGCGCAAAGCCTTTCTCGATATGGGAGGCGATAGCTTCGCGCTGCTCAAACATCCAGTCTTCAAGATCGAGTTGCCCGCGGATGATCTCGAAAGCCTGATCGAGAACCTCGCCGGGGCTCTGATACGCCCCCGAGCGGACGGCCAAGTCGATAACGCGCTGCTGTTCAGGTTTCAGATCAATTGTCATCGTGGGCGCTTTTTCTCATCATAGCCTTTTACTAAAATTCCCAAATCTCGTCAAGGTCACGGCGGACCTCAGGGTGAAAGTCATACGCGATCATTCGCCGGACTCTGTGCGGCGTGCGGCGGCGCTCTTTTCGCGGAAACGGGCAACAATCTCGCCGCTGGAAATAGGTTTAACCCCGCCGCTCTTGAGGTCGTCATAGCGTCAGTTGAGCATTGCGCGTGTTTGCGCCAATTCCTCGAAGTACCCGGCAACGGCGTCCGCGGCCAACTCGTCGGGGTGGCGTCCGGTTTCGGCAACCCAACGTTCGATCTTCGCTTGCAGGTCTGGGTTGTTCAGGTGCAGGTCCATGCTCCCACCATACGGAAAAATTGGCTCTCAGGCAATGAAATTTCCCCTTCCCCCCATCGAGAACTTTTCGAACGAGAGCGGGGGTTCAGCGCAATGGACACCCAGAAACCTGTCAATGCATCGTCTATCGAAAAGGGTAGGCGTCCGTAGGTTTACAATGAGGGTTATGAAGTTGTTGAGTCTTTTTCTGGTTGGCATTTGTGTGTCCATGGCCGGCGACATTGGTGTCGTCGAGGAGATTGTGGCGAAGGTCAATGGGGACGTCATCACGCGGGGCGACATGGAT
>JBEKUT010000701.1:0-2622 GCA_049514735.1 Bryobacteraceae bacterium | reverse complement strand
TGAAGAACATGTCTAAATGGGCCAACCGCTCCCTGCCGGTCACGGCTCGGTTACGGTCGAGATTCTTCATCAACATTGGTGGCCCGCAGGGCCATGCGACTCCGTTGAAGAACATGTCGAGAAAATTCACGGGCTATTTCCGCTTCCTGCCGGGCGCGGCTCGGTTACGGTCGTTGTTCTTCATCACCTTGGGTGGGCCGCAGGCCCATGGGCACTCCCTTCCGGTCACGGCTCGGAAACCGGAGGTTTAATTCACGTCATAGGTCTTGACATCTTCGCCATCGACGTATTTGTCGAACCACGCTACGATGTGTTCCAGCCGCTCGACGCGGTGCTTCGGTTTACCCGACCGCGATAGCTCGTGAGTCTCGCCGGGAAACTGCACCATGACGGTTGGAATGTGACGGTACTTTAACGCGCGGAACATCTGTTCGCCCCCCGCGCCGGAGGGCGTTCGCATGTCGGCTTCGCCTTCAATCAGCATCAACGGCGTTTTCATTTTGTCTATGTAAGTGATCGGGGAGCGGGCTTTGAAATCGGCTTCCTCGTCCCATGGCGCGCCGCGGAACCAGGTTGGCTGGAACAGTTCGAAATCGGCGGTGTACCAGAAATCCCGCCAGTCGGCGATGGAGCGCTGGCTCACGGCCGCCTTGAATCGGTCGGTATGGCCAACCGTCCAGTTCGTCAGTACGCCGCCGCCGGAACCACCGGTCACTCCCATGCGGTTCGGATCTACCCAGCCGCGCTGGATCAGGTCATCGACGCCAGCCATGAGGTCTTTGAAATCGTCTCCGGGATAATGATACTGGATGATATTTCCAAAATCCTGGCCGTAACTGGTCGAGCCGCGCGGATTTGGATACAGAACAATGTAGCCTTTCGCGGCCATCCATTGAAATTCATGGTCGAAGGTGTAGCCGTAGGCTGAGTGCGGGCCTCCGTGAATGTCGAGAATCAGCGGGTACTTCTTCGAAGCGTCCCAGTCCGGCGGACGTTGCACCCAGGCTTGAATACGTTTGCCGTCGAAGCTCTTGTACCAGATCGTTTCCGGTTCGGTGAGCTTCAGTTCGGAGAACAGCTTCTCATTAATGTTGGTCAGGCGGCGTATTTTCTTCGATGCGGTGTCGAGAATGTAGACGTCGCCGATGTTGGTGGGCGTTGAGATCGCCAAAGCTATGTGCAATCCGTCGGGGGTTGCGGAATATGAATAAACGTCGTGATCGCCGGAAGTAAGCGGCTCCACTTTGCCGGTCTCCGCGTCGACTCTCACGAGATTCGCCTTGCCTTCTTCCGCCGAGACGACGAAAACAAAGCGGCCGTCTTTGCTCCAGAACGGCTTGGTTGAGCTGCCGCCTCGCGGAGGCGCCTGGTCTCCTCCCACGCCTGAGCCAATATCGAAATCGTAGTTCGCGGTTAGGTTTTTCGGCGTTGAGCCGGGGTCGAGTGAAGTGATCCACAGATCCGGTTCGGAATAAGAGCGGATCGGATTGCCGCTCAACTCACCGACAAATGTGGCGCGCGAACCGCTGGGATCGAGGACGACGCTGTGCAATGAACCGTCCAGGTGAGAGACAAGCTTTGGCTCGCCGCCACTCGAGGGCACTGCGTAGAGATCGCCAGTGGGAGGTTTGTAATAAGGTTCAAGATCGCGATCCGAAAGGAAGTAAATCTTCGATCCGTCGCGCGCCCACGCGATACCGTTCTCGCTAAATGGGCCCGAGGTCACCAGCGAGGCTTTCGCCGCCTCACCGACAACATCGGGAACGCCGACCGTCCAGATATGCGAGGGATGCGTGGTATCGGAGTATCCAGCGCCGTTGAAACGATACACGGCGCGATTGATCACGCGAACGTCGCTCTTGTCCTTATCCTTATCTTCTTCTTTCTTGTCATCCGGCTTTGTTGTCGACGTGAATGCGATGGTGCGGCCATCAGGCGACCACTCCGGCGTTCCCGCGCCTTTCGCAAGGTCGGTGAGTTGCCGCGCCTCGCCGCCATCCATCGGAAGAATGAAAATCTGACCCGGCTGCGGCTTGCCATCCTTCTCCGATGCGCGCACAAACGCGAGGCGTTTGCCGTCCGGCGACCAACGGCTACCCGAATCTCTAGGACCGGCCGTGATCTGGCGCGGCGATCCTCCAGCCGTGGACACGATCCAAACCGACGTGTCGTAAGCATCGTGTTTGGCGTTAACACTCACGCGCGTGTAGACGACTTGCGAACCATCTGGCGAGATCTGTGGGTCGGCCAGCCATTGGAAAGAATAAATATCGGTTGCTGTTATCAGCCGCTTTTCGGCGGCGTGCAGCCCGAGGAGTGAAAAAACGAGCGCGGTAGCGCCTAGCAATCGCACGGTGAGCATATTGGACGATTGTACAGCCGCGTTACTCTTGCAGGGATGGAAGGGGCCCGCATCGGCATCGACTTTGGCACGACGAATAGCTCTGTCGCGCGGGTGCTTCCATCCGGAGAAGTCCAACTCGCGGCGTTTCCCTACATGCAGGGAACCACCGAGTCCTTCCGCTCGCTGCTCTACCTGGAACAAGTGAAGGAACGCGGCGCGCACATCGTAAGGTCGTGGAGCGGACCGGCCGGCATCGAGCAATACCTGGCTGCCGAAAA
>JBEKUT010000700.1:0-2623 GCA_049514735.1 Bryobacteraceae bacterium | reverse complement strand
ATTCCGTTGAGAATATCATTAACGCATGCACCTTCAGCGGTCTCTATCCGGACCGCAGAATTTGTTCAAATGTCTACGCTTTCGATCCCGCCGAGGAAAAGGAGACCTGTTGCACTTGCCTGGTGACGCCGAACGGCCTGGACTCGCTCTCGGCGCAAAACGATTTGATAAAGAATACGCTCACTCCGGGCACGCCGTCATCGATAGTGATTAAGTTACTGGCGACCGCGCTTCCGGCGGGTGGCACCTGCGATGCGAGTTCGCCATCGGCTCTGAATTTAGAGTCGGGCCTGTATGCGTGGGGCACGACGTTGCATGCCGCTCCGAACGCAGTGTATAAAATAACCGAGAGTCCATTCCAACAAGCGACGCTCAGCGCCAGTGAATTGCTGAAGCTGACTTCGTATTGTGGCTTTATCGAGGCGGTGGGCAGCGGCTATGGGATCTGCAAATCCTGCAGCGCGGGCGGGTTGGGCGCGGCGCATCATTGATGCGCGGACTTGCTTGTAATCGCATCAATCTTGTTCGATTCGCCAAACTCGCAAGATGAAGCCGTTCGTGCGATCCGTCGAAAAACGCTAAGTTGTTCGCACGCCCGGAACGGCCACGCTACGAATAACGCTGCGCGACGACTGGCGGGTACGGCGATTGCTGCCGGTACTTGTGGAACGCCCAGGCGCCCCGGACGCCCTGCACAAAAGCCGAGATCATAGCGATGGTCATCACTGGGCTCAAACCCACTGCCGGCGCCATCCAAATTCGTTCCGCAATGTACAGCAGCAGCGCCCCGGCCGCTGCAAGGCGCGACATTCTTGCAATACCAATTCCCAAGGCCGCGAAGACAACTGCATCGACCCAGGCGGTGGGCCCTACGCCGTTGATCATTTGTATGCCGGAGCCCGCCAGGAATGCGGCCGCGCCGGTGACGATGGCCACAAAGAAGGCGGCCCACATCGCCTGCCGCGCCACTTGTCGAGCGCTCTGTTCGTCATGAATCGCCCACGCGTTTGCGGACCAGGCGCGGCCTTTTGCCGGCACTGCAGGAGCGGGCGCGGAGGCGGGCTGCATGCCGCCCGGCGGCGTGTACGGTGGGATCGGAGACCCGTGAACAATCGGCGGAGGCGCGTATGGCAACGGCGGCGGGGAGGAGCCCTGGCCGGTTTTGCGCGCGTAGAGCAGCCGGTAGTAGACGGCCGCGATCCCGCCGGCCACAGATACGAAGATCAGCGCAGCCACGGTGAACCGAACGCTATCGCTCATGTTCCGCTTTCTTCGGATCGCGCGACGTAACGACTCCTTTTTCGATATGCAACTTGGCGGTGCTCCCGTCGGTGAGTTGATAGGTCCACGTCTCGACAAAGCCGTCGTCGCCGGGGATGGTGATCGAACCCGGCGGCTTACCAAGCTTGTCCAGGACATCCGACCGCGCCATTCCGACGTCAATCGAAGCGAACATCTCCGGACTAACCGGAACGGTGGGAGGAGCCGCAGCGGCCCGGACAACGGTTCCCGAGGCGCTTCCCAGCGGCGTTACAGGCCGCCTTGGAGCCGCGCTATTGGCTGGACGAGCAGCCGTCAATCCGGTGTTGTGCTGGTTCATCTCGTCCATTTTTTTCTGGAGCTTTTGCCGATTTTCCTTGAAGTAGTCGAGCATGTATTGTGGAATGCCGCCAGCGTCGTCTTTGCTATAGGTACTGCCATCCCAGCAAACGACTCCGAGGTCCGAGCGATAGAAGCGATGAATCTTGTCTTTGGGATCGCAAACCCACTTGAACACGGTCGCCTGGGCCGCCGCGTTGACGGAAAAGGCAAGTGACAGGGCGATGCAGAATGGTACGCCGCGAGAGCAGGACATAGTTCACCTTGATTCGATATCGGCTGCGTCCGCGGCGGACTTTAGACGGTTCGAGATCGAGGAGTCTCGGTGGGTTTCAACCTTTTCAACCGGCGCGAGTTCCAATCGATGGGGCCGCCGGAATTCGGAAATGTCAGCACGGGTTCCGCGAAACGAAGCAAGCAACCAGCAGGAGGAAGTGTTCGGAAAAGATCTCATCCAGCAGATGACTTCGGACATAGAGCATGGCTCGCCCGCGCAAATTTGCGAGCGAATTATGAAGCAAGTGACAGGGTTTGCCAGCGCCGAAATCCCCCAGGACGACCGCATATGAATGGTGGTGCATTGCCGCAACCGAAGATCAATCTTGAAGCAGTCGCTCGAGGGTGCCTGACTTGCTCAACCTGCGCCCACACGTAGCTTCCGCCGCGCGGGCGGCGCGTTCAAACGGCGCGCTCGTAACTTGGCCACGGGGGTCTGGAAGAGCGGGGCAATGTACGGTAACGCCACCTATCGGCCACAACCCGGCAATTCAATCGAATTTGTGCGGGTTCGTAGTCGGATTCCCAACGAGGACTTAGAGACGATCGACCCTCGTTGATCCTTTGATCACGAATTGTCGGCTGTTCTATGCTGCGAGGCTTCGAACACGAGCTCATTAATCTCCGCGATTTCAAGAAGCCGACGCGAGCCATAGACCAATGTCCACCCGCCCACTTCCTCGGTAAGGAGGTCTGGCCCGAATCGGGCTGCGCCGAAATCAGCGCGCTGTCCGCGCAATGCTACGAC
>JBEKUT010000699.1:0-3478 GCA_049514735.1 Bryobacteraceae bacterium | reverse complement strand
ACTCGGCGACCACGACCTTCAACGCTGTGGCACAGGGCAACACCACCCTTACAGCGAGCGCCTCCGGCTATAGCACGCCAGCTCAGGATGCGAGCCTGACAGCGAACGTCACCATGTCGGGCATCGTAACGCCGAGTGTAACCGTCGGCAAGAACCTGGAAGCGCCTGTCAGCGTGACGCTAAACGGCGCGGCCAGCGCGCCCAACACGCCGGTGACGGTGACATCGAGCAGTCCCGGCACCATGCTGCTTTCGACCACCGGAACAGACGGGGGCTTCGCAACCATCACGCTCAATATTCCTTACGCCGGTCTGACTCACGTACCGACCTTCTACGTGTACGGTCTTGCCAACACCGGCACGGCGACTTACACGGTCGCGATTCCGGGCTTCCCCTCGGCTTCGGGAACCGTAACTCTGCAGCCTTCTGGCGTGATCCTCTTCGGACCGAGCGGTCCGGGACAAGTGAATTTCACGACCAGCACAGCGGCTGCGAATTCGACCATCACTCTGTACTCCGCCTTGCTCGATCCATCGAACAATTACGTGCAGCCGATGGCACTCGCCGGGAACCAGACGGTGACCGTCAATGTGACCAGCGCTAATGCTTCGATTGGTACGATCACGTCGTCTCCGGTGACGATCGCTGCGGCCACCGACAGCATCACGACCCAATTCCAACCCACGGGGGTGGGCAGTTCGCTGATTTCCGTCAGTGTACCCGCCGGTTATAACACGCCGAATCAGGACACTTCGGTTACCGCGGTTGTCGCTCAGCCCGGCATCGCGGTCAGCACTAACGTCACGGTGGGAATCAACCTGGAAGCCGGCGGCCTTGTGAGTGAACCCAACCGATACTGGATCGACCTCAATCCAGGTGACCATCCCGGCCGGCAGTACATCGACAACCTACTATTTGATAGGGCTTGCTTCTTCCGGATCGGCGACATATACCGGCAGTGCGACGGGATATGGCAGCCGCAACGGAACTGTAAACATGGCGCCTTCGGGAGTGGCCATCGCCGGACCGAATGGATTGGGGGCACCGTTCTTCTCTGCCAGCATCGCTGCGGGCGCAACGCCGCTCACCGTATACCTGGCGCAACTCAATCCGCCGAGCAACGACTTCGTCATCCAGCAGCAGCTCGCTGGCAGCCAAGGTCTCACTGTAACCCTGAACGATTCAAATCAGGCCGTCGGCAGCCTGCCCATAACGGTCACCATTCCGGGAGGATCCAGCACGGCGGTTGTGCAATTCACGCCGCTTATGACCGGCTCAGCGACAGTCTCTGTGGCGACCCCGGCCGGCTACACAACTTGCGGGAACAACACGACTCTCGCAGCGAGCGTCGGGCCGTAACTGGGGAGGGCAGGTCATCGCCTTGGTGGCCTGCCCCTTAAATCATGGGTTTTTCAGTAGCGGGTGATTTCGTCTCGCCGGGGGGCGTCCTACGAAAAATGCGCGCAAGCGACTTCCGCATTTGGAAAATCCAACCGAGTCCAATAGCAGTGACCAATTGCCAAACGAGTGCCCCACTTCCTGGATCTATGTAAAGCATCTTACTGTCTACTCCTCCCTGTTGTAATAATTGAGTAGACCCAAACGGGAGTCATTTAGTTACGGAGCGATGAACTTTTTTAGCCGATCAAGCGCCGGCCCTTGCGCGCGATGCGGATCCTTCCGAGATACGTGCCGGCTGCGCCTGAGCGAAGCGGGCTCGAATACCGAGGATGCTCTCGGCAGTGAGCCCTTCACTGAGAAACCAGCCTATGGGTTCCGGAACGGCTGCATCGCCCGGTACGCACAGAACTAATTCTTTCGATACTGCCCGCAATAACGCGGAACGATCGCCCTGAGATTCGACCGCAATTTCCACGAAATATTTATCTTTGACGAAAATCGCCTTGCGCGGAACCACCTGCCCGTTCGCTCCGATCGCCTCCAACAAACTCGCGTCGATCCGGCGTACTTATCGCTTGCACGACGACATTGAACGCCAGCTGTTGTGGATGGGTCCTATGACGGACCTGCCTCCCAAGCTGGGCTGATTATTCGAAGAGCGAAGGCTGATTGTCCACCGCGGGTGCGGGCTCGGGGCGTTTGCGTTCCGAGATGGTTCCGAATTCGCGCAGGGCGGCGAGCAGTGCCCTGTGCTGTTTGTAGATATCGAGGAGCGCATAACAACGGCGGCAGCCGCCCCGCACGCCGCCTTCGCCGTCGTTTCTGGGATCGTACATGGGGTGCGCCGCGCAACGGCCCTTCCACTTGATATTGGCGATCTTCAACACGCTCGATGCGAAGAGTACCACAGGGTGGAGAAACCCCAGCCGTTCATCATAGGAGTAGGACGTATGCAGAATCTCTTCTCTCCTCTTTCGATCCGAAGCATCGCACTTCGTAACCGGATCGTTGTTTCACCGATGTGCCAGTACTCCTGCGAAGACGGATTCGCGACGGATTGGCATTTGGTTCATCTCGGGAGCCGGGCTGTGGGCGGCGCTGCGCTTGTTATAGCCGAAGCATCCGCGGTGGAGGCGCGCGGGCGCATTTCTCCCGGCGATCTGGGCATCTGGAAAGACGATCACATTGAGAACCTGTCGCGGATCGCCAGCTTCATTAAGAAACAAGGCGCTGCGCCAGGGATTCAAATCGCGCATGCGGGGCGGAAGGCGAGCACGGCCGTTCCATGGCAGGGAGGGCGCGCGATTCCGCCGAGCGAAGGGGGATGGCAGCCGGTTTCTCCGAGTCCGATCCCGTTTCACGAGGGCGATCCGGTTCCGGCCGAGTTGACGAAATCCGACATTCAAACGATCGTGGAAGCGTTCGCGAGCGCCGCACGCCGAGCGCTGGCTGCAGGATTTGAGGTGGTTGAGATTCACGGCGCGCACGGTTATCTCATTCATGAATTCCTTTCGCCACTTTCGAATAAGCGTAGCGATGAGTATGGTGGATCGTTTGAGAATCGCGTTCGGTTTCCATGCGAAGTAGCGAAGGCGGTGCGCGCCGCCTGGCCTGAACGTCTGCCGTTATTCACGCGCATTTCGGCGACCGACTGGGCCGAGGGCGGATGGGACATCGATCAATCGGTTCGTTTCAGTGCGTGTCTGCGCGATCTCGGTGTGGATTTGATCGATTGTTCTTCCGGCGGCGGGGTTTCATATCAGAAGATTGAATTGAAGCCGGGATATCAAGTGCCCTTCGCGGAACGTATTCGGCGTGAAACGGGTGTGCTCACGGGCGCGGTAGGGCTGATCACGGAGGCGAGGCAGGCTGACGAGATCATTCGTAATGGCCAGGCCGATCTAACTTTCTTCGCACGCCAAATGCTGCGCGATCCTTATTTCGCTTTGCATGCCGCGAAGGAGTTGGATCAGGCCGCGCCGGTTCCGGTGCAGTATTCGCGCGCTTTCTCGTGACGTTACGCGGCGAGATGAACAATGGTTTCGAGATGCAATGTTTGCGGGAAGAGATCGACGAG
>JBEKUT010000698.1:0-4065 GCA_049514735.1 Bryobacteraceae bacterium | reverse complement strand
GAGCATTGCCGGTGGCTGCGTCGGCCTTGGTGTTGCTGCTCGCCGCGGTGTTGGCTTCGGTGCTGCCGGCGGCCCGCGCGGCGCGGGTTGATGTGATGCAGGCGTTGCGGGCGGACTAAGAACGCGTGTTATTATTCGGCGCGCAGCGCCTCAACAGGGTTGACGGAGGCGGCGCGGCGCGCGGGAATGTAGCTGGCGAGCAGGGCCGCGATTCCGAGGGCGGCGGCGACGGCTGTCAATGTCGGCGGGTCCCAGGAACCGATCCCGAATAGAAGTCCGCGCATGAGAGCTGCCGCGGCGATTGAAAGCGCCGCGCCGGCCACGATGCCTCCGCCGATCAGCCAACCCGCTTCTTTCAAAATGAGCTGGTAAACAGCGCCGGGACTCGCACCGAGCGCCATGCGCACGCCAATCTCGCGCGTTCTCCGACTCACCGAATAGGCGACCACTCCGTAGAGTCCGGCTTCGCTTAACAGAAATGCGATGGCGGCGAAGCCTCCTACCAGCCAGGCGGAGGATCGGCGTGGCCAGGCCGAATTCGAATCGTTGAGGAACGCGCTCATCGTCATGGCGTTGGATGTCATAATACCGGGATCGATTTCGTGGATCGTCGATGTCAGCGTTGGAAGCAGCGACTGCCCGGCTTGCGTGCGTACGAGAAGCGAGAAATGCACGCTGGGATCCTGGTTGAAGGCGACGTAGATTGCGGGCCAAGTGGACTTGTCGAGCGAGCCTTCCTTCAGGTCGCTAACGATGCCGACGACTTCCATGGGCGGCGTTGGAGTTGGCGCATACACGATGTGCTTTCCGATGGGATCTTCGCCGGGGAAATATTTGTTGGCCAGGGACTGGCCGATGATTACGACCAGGGGCTTGGACTCGTCTTCGGAATCGCTGAAGTAACGGCCGCGCAACAAATGCGCCTGTAATGTTTTGAGATAGCCGGCGCTGACCTCGCGATAAGTTACTTCGTTGTGCTCGCCGTGATACGGATGGCCGATCACCCTGATCCACATGGTGTTGCCGCCGACCAGTGGGGGGAGGCTAGCCACGGCAGCCGAAGTCACGCCTGGCAAAGCTTCCACTCGATTGAGTATGAGACGCTGCAGCGCGACGACCTGCGGGTCCTTTGAATACGCTGTTGGCGGCGCGGAGATTCGCAGATGCAGGAGATTTGCCGGTTGAAAGCCGAGGTCGACGTGGAGGAGACGGTAGAGACTTTGGCCCAGCAAGCCGGCGCCTACGAGGAGCACCATTGCGGTAGCCAATTCGAGAATGACGAGTTTAGAGCCGAGCCGGCGCCATGTAGTCCCCGCCGAGCCCCGGCTGCTTTCGGCCAGACCGGCGCGGCTGTTCGTCAGAGAGAGGCGCAGAGTGGGCGTGATAGCAAACAATATCGCCGCGAGCAGTGAGATGGCGGCAGCGAACGCGAGCACGTGCGGATTCAGACCCAGGCCGCTGAGATAAGGCATGTTCTCACGCATGGCTTGAGGAATCAACTTCGTGAGAAGGTTCATCGCCCAATCGGCGGAAGCGAGTCCGAGGAGTGAGCCGGCCGTGACGAGCACAAAGGCTTCCGTCAGAAATTGACTGAACAATCGCGCAGCCGAGCCGCCTAGCGCGGTCCGGATTGCGATCTCTCGCTTGCGGCTCTCCGAGCGCACCAGTAACAGGCTGGCGATGTTGACGGCCGCGATCAGCAGAAGCAACGCGGCGCCGCTGAGCAGTACGATGAGCACGGTTCCGATATCGCCCACGATGGCATCGGACAAGGACCTCAGAGCGGCGCCTTGGCCGCGGTTGGAATCCGGGTATCGCTTTTCCAATTGGCGCGCGATGGCAATGACATTGGCTTGGGCGGTTTCGAGCGACACGCCATCTTTGAGCCGCGCCACCGCGAAGCTACCGTGGCAGCCCCGCTGCGGATCGCATCCGGTGGAGGCAACGTGGATGGCAGTCCAAAACTCGGCGGGGCCGACAAGGCTGAAATGAAAATCGGGCGGGAGGACACCCACGATGACCGTCGGATCGCCGTTCAGCGTTACCGTTTGCCCCAACACGCCGCGTCTGCCTCCATATCGTTTCTGCCATGCGGCATAGCTGAGCATTGCGGTACGTGGGGCGGCGGGCCGATCTTCACCGGGTAGAAAATCGCGGCCCAGAACGGGTGTTACTCCGAGGGTCCGGAAGAAGTCCGCGGTGACGCGAGCGCCGGCGGCGCTTTGCGCGCCCTCCACGGTGCTCAGCGTCATATCCCTTCCCTCATAAAGATCCATCGAATCGAATACCTTGTTGAGCTTCTTCCAATCGAGGAAGTCGGGGTAGGAGAGAGTGCAGTACGGACAAAGATCGATGCGCTCATAGACCGCGACGAGCCGCGTGGAATCGCGATACGGCAACGGTTTCAGGAGCGCGGCGTCGACAAATGCGAAGATCGCGACGCTGGCGCAGAGGCCCAGCGCAAGCATGAACATGGCTGTCAGCGTGAAGCCGGGATTGTTTCGCAGTTGGCGCATCGCGAAGCGGATGTCTTGGAAAAGGCGATCCAGCCACGGGATGCCGCGCTGTTCACGATACGCCTGTTTTGCCGGTTCGATGCCGCCGAGTTTCATGAGGGCTTCGCGGCGCGCCTGCTCGCTCTCGATCTCGTCCGCTAATTCGCGCTCGCGCCGTGGGTTGGGGAGTACGCCGATCAGCCTGTAGAACCAGGAGCGCAAGTGCCTCATGCGGGGTCCTCCGACGGGGCGATGAACCGCTGGAGGATGGCGGTGGTTTGCTCCCAGTCGCGCGTTTCCTTCCGGAGCCGTTTGCGGCCGGCGCGCGTAAGCGTATAGAACTTGGCGCGACGATTATTCTCCGATGCGCCCCATTCGGAAGCGATCGACCCCTCCTGCTCCAGCTTCAGCAGGGCAGGGTATAAGGTCCCGTAGTTCAGTGAGAGCCGATTGCCGCTGGTCTGCTCAATCCGGCGGGCAATTCCGTAACCGTGCAGCGGGCCGAGGCTTTCGATGGTCTTGAGGACCATGAGAGCGAGGGTCCCTTGCCAGACATCCGCTTTATCGTTTGGAGCTTCGTCACCCATATTGGTTGCCAATAGGAATGATCGCACACTTCTCTATGGGGAAGCAATAGGAGGAACTAGCGGTGATGCGACTACCAAGACTTCGCGGAGAATTTTCATGCAACGGACAAAACTTCGCCGCGGACTAAGTGCAAACGCACGCGGCCGCTTCGACGACGTTTTTACCTAATTCTTCCCACCGTGTCTCCGCCGGTGAAGATGTTTTCATTGAGGCACTCAGCACAATAACCGCCGTCCGCCTCTTGAACAACTTCGAACACCAGTTCGGACACACGTTCATCGTACGGCATGTAGAGCGCTAGCGCTGCCGCAATGCTTCGAGCGGATCGACACGAGTAGCGCGGTACGCCGGCACGAAACTCGCCGCCAACGCCACAGCGAGAAACAGAAACGCGATCGCGGCAAATGTAGCCGGATCAGTCGCGCTCACGCGATACAACATGCCGGAAATCAGACGCGTAAGCGCGAGCGAAGCAATTGCTCCCAAAACGATTCCCGCCAAGCTGAGACGGATTCCTTGCGTAAGTATCAAACGCAAAATATCGCCGCGCTGCGCGCCGACGGCCTGCCGGATTCCGATCTCGCCAGTGCGTTGCGATACCGCGTACGCCATCACGCCGTACAATCCGATGACCGCCAGCAGCAACGCGACCACCGCAAAACTCGTGACCAGGAACATCGTCTGCCGCGGTTCCGATAGCGTTTTCGACAAACGCTGGTCGAGCGTCTCGACGTCGGTGACCGGTAGATCTTTGTCCACCGCCAGCACCTGCGCCTCCGCGGTCTTGGCCAATAAACGCGGATCGCCAGCCGCGCGAATCGCCACCGACATGCCCGGGAACGCACGCTGCGGGTACGGCGTGTAAAAGGCCATAACGGGATCGGACCGCAACCCGCGATTGCGCACATCGCCCACCACTCCGACGATCTCGGCGACCGGATTATTGCGGCCGAACGTGAGCCGGTGGCCGAGCGGGCTTTGT
>JBEKUT010000697.1:0-2646 GCA_049514735.1 Bryobacteraceae bacterium | reverse complement strand
ACGATCCGGCCGCGGAGGGAATGACGCTCGAACAGTTTCTGGACGTGGGCGGTTACTCGCCGGTCTTTGTGGAACGCTACCTGATTCCGATGGCGGGCGCGGTCTGGTCCATGGCTCCCGAAGCGATGCCGATGTTTCCGGTACTGACGCTGGTCCGGTTCATGGAGAATCACGGAATGTTGGGGATCGACACCCACCCCCAGTGGAAAGCGATCCGCGGCGGCAGCCATTCTTACCTCGCTCCATTAACCGCTCCTTTCCGCGAACGCATCGCGAAGGACGCGGCGATCGCTGCGATCGAGCGTTCGGATCGCGGCGTGACGCTGCAGTTTCGCGATCGGCCCGCGCAGCAGTTCGACGAAGTGGTGTTCGCGTGTCATGGAGACCAGGTTCTTCCGTTGCTGGCGCAGCCAACCGATGCGGAGCGGAAAATCCTAAGCCGCTTCACCACCCCTCGCAATGAAACTTGTTTGCACACCGACGCTACATTGCTCCCCAAGCGCGCAGCGGCCAAGGCATCGTGGAACTATCTGCTGGGCGATTCGGCGAACGTCACGGTCACCTATCACATGAACCGGCTGCAGTCGCTCAAGACAGGGGAAGACTACTGTGTCACGTTGAACGCGAACGGCTCCGTCGATCCGCGGCGGGTGCTGCGCCGGATGGTCTATGAGCATCCACTCTACACGCGGGCTGCGATTCGCGCGCAAGAGAGCTGGCCTGAGATCAGCGGACAGAACCACACGCACTTCTGCGGCGCGTACTGGTTTTACGGCTTCCACGAGGACGGCGTGCGGAGCGGCATGCGAGTGGCGGAGGCTTTGGGAGTTTCCTGCTCATGATTCCGGAAGCAGGACTGTACGTGGGAACGCTGCGGCACCGCCGCTTCCGTCCGCGTAAGCACGAGTTCACCTACAACCTGTTTATGGCGTTGCTGGATATCGACCGCATTCCGGAGCTGATGGCGCAATCGCGGTGGACCAGCTACAACCGCTTCAATTGGGCCACCTTCGACGAGCGGGATCATTTTGGAAACCCGGCCCTCGCCTTGCGAGAGCGTGTAGAGCAGGATGCCCGCGCGCATGGGGTTTCCTTACCGGATGGTCCGATTTTTTTGCTGACGCATCTGCGCTATCTGGGCTACTGCTTCAATCCCATTTCGTTTTATTTCTGTTACGGCCGGGACGGTCAATTGGATACCGTCCTGGCCGAAGTAAACAGCACGTTCGGAGAGCGCCGCAACTATTGGCTGTCACCTCGGAATCGCCAGCCCTCGGCAAACGCGTTGCACTACCGCTGCCCCAAGACCATGCATGTGTCGCCTTTCATGGGCATGGATCTGGATTACGAATTCGTGCTCACCGCGCCAGACGAAAGACTGGTGGCGCATATGAATACGATTTCGCGCGATACGGCGCCCGGAGGTTTTTTCGATGCCACGCTGGCGCTGAAGCGACAGCCATGGACATCGCGAAATCTTAGCCGCGTACTGCTGTGTCATCCCTGGATGACCGCTAAGGTGATCGGCGCGATCCACTTGCAGGCGCTGCGTCTTTTCTTAAAGCGCGTTCCTGTGTTTACCCATCCGGCCCGAGTGCGGCCGCCCGTTCAGGAGGCAACCAAACCATCATGAGTTTTGCGCGGAGCTCGGTATTTCGGATGCTGGAGAAGGTGCGTCACGGCGCGCTCGAAGTGGTCTGCCCGGAACGGACCTACCTCTTTGGCGAAGCGGGCACTGGCCTGCGAGCGTCGATCGCGGTTCACGATGACCGCTTCTTTTCCCGCGTGCTGTGGGGCGGCGACGATGCGGCCGGAGATTCTTACGTGGACGGCGACTGGTCTTCACCGGACCTTGTTGCCGTGGTGCGCCTGGCCGCGCGTAATCTTTCTGAACTCGAGCGCGGCAACGCTCTGCTTGGTTTCGCGAGCCGCCTCTTCAACCGGCTGCGCCATCGCATGAACCGCAATACGGTTGCGGGCAGCCGGCGCAATATTCAGGCGCACTACGATTTGAGCAACGATTTCTTCCGTCTGTTTCTCGATCGCAACATGGTGTACTCGAGCGCCGTCTACCGCGATGCTGGCGATTCGCTCGAAGAAGCCCAGGCCGAGAAGCTCGACCGGATCTGCCGCAAGCTTCGTCTGGGACCCGCGGATCATGTCATCGAAATTGGCACCGGCTGGGGCGCGTTTGCGCTGCATGCCTCTCGCAACTACGGTTGCAGAGTTACCACCACCACCATCAGCCGCGAGCAGCATGACGCAGCCTGGCAGCTATTCGCCGGCGCCGGAGACGCGGGAGAACGGATCACACTGGTGTTAGAGGACTATCGGAATTTGAAGGGCTCCTTCAATAAGCTGGTTAGCATTGAGATGTTCGAAGCAGTTGGCTTAAACTACTACGATGATTTCTTCTCCACCTGCGACCGCCTGCTGACGCCCGACGGTTCCATGGCGATGCAGACCATCACTATGAACGAACACCGCTTTGCCTCTTATAAGAGACAGAGCGACTGGATTCAGCGCCGGATTTTCCCGGGCGCACAGTTGGCCTCGATTCGCGAGATTCTGAATTCGCTGTTACGCTCTACACGATTGTCTCTATTTCATGTCGAGGACATCGGGCTGCACTACGCTTATACACTG
>JBEKUT010000696.1:0-2653 GCA_049514735.1 Bryobacteraceae bacterium | reverse complement strand
AAGTAAGCGACTCAATGTCGTTGGAGGAGTATCTATGATATCGAGCCAAACGCCACACGCGAAGCTGCTGGATTCTGTGGCGGAACGCTATCGGCGTGATGGCTTTCAGGTGATCACAGAGCCAGGACCGGGCGTAATCCCTTTCGATTTGGGCGGCTATGCACCGGATCTCATCGCCCAAAAAGAGAATCTTAAGGTGATCGTTGAGATCAAGACTCAGGCAGATAAGATCTCTTTCGACCACTTAAGTTCTATTGCCGATGAAGTCAAGCGTCACGATGGCTGGCGGTTCGTTTTAGTCACCTCGCAGGACATCCCGTCCCTTGATTTGCCTGGTGAAAGCGAAGATCGGTTTTCGTGGGAGGACGTTGTAAACCGAATTCAAGACGCGGACCGGCTAAGCCATTTAGGCCAAGGGGAGGCTGCGTACCTGATACTCTGGATCGAGTTTGAGCGCATGATGCGTTTTCATGCACAGCGCGTTGCGTTGCCTGTCGATCGACTCGCGCCATCGATTCTGATCCGGCAATTGTATTCGCAGGGTGAACTGAGCATGGCGCAGTACGACGCGGCGCTCGCCTGTCAGGGTGTTCGGAATCGTATTGTGCATGGTTTCCGTGCGACTGATTTGAGCGAGGCGATTGCAGAACTCCGCACCCTTGTTCAAGAACTCCTCCAAGAGTGGTCGGCGTCGCGTAGCGAGCCTTGAATGCTCGTCAGAGTTGCCCGATCGAATCGCAGGGAACTTATTGCCGCGCCGGGTTACTCCCGATAGGTCGGCCTTGTGGACCTTGATCGACATTGCTCCGGCCGACGCCTCCAACGCCCCCCTACGACCGATTCAACGTCCCCTCATAATACAGCACCCGCCCATCCTCGCCCCGCACCACCCGAGCATTTTCCGTCACCCGAATCTCGCAACCCTCTTTTCTTCGCAGCCTCAGCACAACATTGCGCAAAAAGCCGTCGCGTTCCAATTGCGCCATCATTAATTTGGCGCTGCTCCGGATCGACATACAGGGTGGACACATCCAATGTCCGCAATTCGTGCTCCGACCGGAACGCCGCGGACGGCCAACGTGAACCGCAGACTTACGCAGACTTAGAACGCCACTGTCACATCTATTTGCTTCTATTTGACAGAACACGCCTTCGGCCCGGTTCTGAATAGCTGAACCCAAGTCCGTGGAGATAGATCTCAGGAAGATAGTACGATCCTCCATCGTTAAAAATTGCCCCATTCTCCTCAAGAACCCGAAAGTCATCCTTGTCAAGGCTCGCGAAAGACGCATCGAACGGAAGAAGTCTCTGAGGTTGAGGAACGTCCTCGATTTTTTCGAACACCTTTCGCAGGGCTTCGTTCTCTCTCTTGATCTCGGCAATCTTTTCCCTACTACACTCGGGTAACGCATCGCGGATCGCCGGCGGCGCTAAATCGCGATCTTCCCACTTTCCGTCGGAAATGGACTTACTAGCGGCAACAGAAATGAATCTGATTAAATCTCGCGCCTGGATTTGATTATTGTAGTCGGATAGGGCATTCATGACCCAATCGGCCGACCTGGCCTCCCTCGATTCATCGGACCCGAGTTTCCGGCCCCACAGCGGAAACAGGAGTTCTTTCAATTCCTCCTCTTCCCAATCCGGTCGCTCCGCGGACGTGTCAAGTGCGATATTTCGTATCCAGTATGCTAGGCGCAAGGCCTCAACACGGTCCCATTGGAGACGATAAGGCCGGTACCTGTCTAGCAGCTGAGCATAGTTCTGGCGGACGGCCAAGCTAACGAGATCACGGCGAACGTAGACAAGAAGGGCCAGACTGCGGGTTGGTCTCTGGGTAAGCCACAGAGGCACGTCTTGTAACAGCACCCGCAAGGCTAGCTGCTGCGGAGGAAAAGGTCGGAGGAAGTGCGCGGAGATGAACAGGCTCGTCGACTTCTTCAAACACTACGGGAAGAACGCGCTCGTCTCCATTCACAGCTTCCAGAACAACGGCTAACACATCGTCATCGTTGGGATTCGCGATTCGCGGGTCGAATAGCTGTCGAACCCATTGTCGGGCCGTCTCCCCGCTACCTGTTGAAATGTTGATCGTCAGTTCGTTCCAGTACGCGCTTGCCTTCACCAACCACTGCGGTGCGGCCTGTTCCGAGGTCGCTCTCGAAATCACTTCTTCAACATCCAGCCACGTAAAAAGGCGGACATCTGACGGGATCACAGATACTCCGGCACGACAACGTCACAGATTCTTCTAAGCCAGGAAACAAATTGGGCCTCGTCTCCGGTCTGAATGCGCACGCCGTAGCGCCACGCCTGGTGCGCGCTCGATGGTGGGCAGGACTCGCGTTCGTCACGCGCGAGTCGAAGCGTCGGAGCGCCCCCGATGGCTGAAGCCGAGAGGTTTAACTTCTTTAGAAGCAGGCCAAGATCGTGATCGACGGCCTCGAGTTGCTCCGTGGTCCGGAAATTATTTCGGCGCAAGTGAGCGTATTTCAACCCGCATTCGGCGGCATAAAAGAGTAGCAAATGGGCTGGCGCGCCTTCGCCACTCTTTGCAGCGGCAGCTAGGTAAAGGTGGGAAGCCTTGAGCTCACTAAAGCCCGCGTGTATCCTCGCCATTGACGTCCAGCCTGATGGTAGCGCACCGATATCG
>JBEKUT010000695.1:0-2662 GCA_049514735.1 Bryobacteraceae bacterium | reverse complement strand
CGACGCCGGGAGCAAGCTGGTTTCGAAACCATTGCAGACTCAGACCCGCTCCTTGCGTCACTCCCATGACGTGCCATTTGCCGGGAACCGCGTGGCAGAAAGTGTGTACCCGGCCCGCTGCATCGTACCTGGGCTCTTCCATGTGCGCGAAGACGACGCCGGAAGTTCCCAGCGTGCACGAGACCACGCCCGGCTCGACAATCCCGTTTCCTACCGCGCTCGATGCCTGGTCGCCTCCGCCTCCTACCACAGGCGTGCCCGCTTCGAGACCGGTGCGTTCCGCGGCATCGCGCGACACCGTTCCTGTAACCTCCGGCGACTCATACGCCCGCGGCAGGATTCTCACATCGAGACCCAGCGCCGACACCATCTCGCTCGACCAGCGCCGCTGCACGACGTCGAACAACGCGGTTCCCGAAGCATCCGAGACATCGGTGGCATAATCACCGGTCAAACCGAAGCGCACATAATCTTTCGGCAGCAGAATTTTGCGCACGCGAGCGAAGTTCCAAGGTTCGTTGTCGCGCACCCACAGCAGCTTGGGCAGCGTAAATCCAGTCAGCACGGGATTCGCCGTATAATCCAAAACCTTTTCCTTACCCACCTTCGCGTTGATGCCGTCCACCTGCTTCTGGCTGCGCTGATCGCACCAGATCAGAGCGGGACGCACCACGTTATTGGCTTCGTCGAGCAGAACCAGGCCGTGCATCTGGCCGGACAGCCCGATCCCCTTCACATCGGAACCCGTCACGCTGGCTTTATCGAGCACGCCTCGGATGGCCCGCTGCGCCGCGTCCCACCAATTCTCAGGACGCTGTTCGGCCCACAGCGGATGCTCCATGTGCATGTCGTCGTGGGGCGCGGTGAACGCTTGCACCAGATGCCCCGCCTCGTCCACCAGCAGTGCGCGAGTGCCGCCCGTGCCGACGTCCACGCCCATCCAATAGCTCATAATCCCGGCTCCATTCCGAGGTAAGCAGCGCCGAAGAGACCAGCTTCATTGCCGAGCGTAGCGCGCTCAATGCGAGTTTGCGTATTTCGAAACGTGAAGGAGCGGCGTTTGCATTCCGCGAACATCGTGGGAGCGAAGAAGTCCCACGCCGGCAATGGACCGCCGCTCAACAGGTACAGCCGGAAGTTAAAGGCGTTTACCAGCGTCGCGAGTCCGACGCCGAGCATTTCGCCCATTGCTTCGAACACGGTCTTTGCTTTTTCATTTCCCGCCACCGCGAGATCGTAGACCTCGGCCGCCGTCAGGCTGTGGCCCAATTGCAGCAGGCGCGCCATGGCGCTGATGGCCGTGGCGGACGCGTGTTTTTCAAAGCATCCACGATTACCGCAGCCGCACGGATATCCATTTGGAACTACCGTCATATGTCCAAATTCGCCGGCCATGCCATCTACTCCGCGCAGGATCTTGCCGCCGGAAATAACGCCGCCGCCGATTCCGGTTCCCAGCGTCAGCAGCACCAGGTCTTTGACGCCTTTCCCCGCGCCGATCCAATGTTCGCCGAGCGCCGCGGCGTTGGCGTCGTTTTCGAGCACCACGCGCGCGCCCAGCAAATGCTCGATCTCGTCGCGAACCGGTACACCTTCAAAATCGGGCAAATTGTTCGACCCGACAATGATCCCCTTGTCTATCAGTATGAAGCCCGGAACGCCGATGCCCACGCCGACCAGGTCGTGCGAGCCGCACTGCTCGCGAAGCTTGACGATAGAATCGGCCATGTCTTCGAGCACGGCCTTGCGCCCTTGCGAGAGTTGCGCGAGTCCCGATATCTTCCCCAACACCTCGCCCGATCTGGTGATGGCCGCGGCACGCAGATTCGTGCCGCCTAAATCGACGCCTATGGAATATTCACCCATGCAGCAGAATTGTATCTCTTTAATCGAGTGCGGCTTGGATTTCCGGTTCCTTGATTGTCGTCGTCTTGCCGGGCAACAGCTTTGCGAGCGCTTCTTGCCGGTAGCGGAAAATCCCGAGGAGTTGCCATCGCACCGCCGCCGCGTGGGCCATGCGTCCGAGGATCCCGAAAGGCAGCGCGTAGTTCACTGTATCTCGAATGATGGTCCCGCCCTCGATGGATTCGAAGTCGTGATGATGATGCCACCGCGCGTAAGGACCCTCGAGTTGCTGGTCGGCAAAGCGTACGGGCGGCTCATACTCGACAATCAGGCTCTTCCATTTCATAGGAAGACTCAGCCAGCGGATTTCATATTCGATGGTCAGGCCATCGCGCATCACCAGTTCGCCATTCGATTCGACGGTGAATCGCAGCCACGGTGGTGTGATTTTCGCAAGGTTGCGTGGATCCTCGAAGAATGCGAACACGTCGGCGATGGGGAGTGTGGAGAGCAGTTCGCATGTGAGTCGATACGTGGCCACACCCAAGTTTAACTGGGGTTCGGCGAGCAGTGAGTTGTCCGTTCACGCAACGGGCGCTCCGGTCCGAGGCGCGTCCGGCAGTAAGGGCCCCACGGGTCCAAACGGCGGATTCCTGAGCCAGGGATAAGGCTGTGAGCAGGGTCAGGCCGCGAGGACTCTTGGAGTTGGGGCCATGCCGAGCGTTTTACCCGCTGTGCGGGCAGAGGATCGATGATCATGTGTACACCGAGTTAAGTCATTGTTGCAAAAGCAGTTGTCAGTTTGGAACCGGCTCTG
>JBEKUT010000694.1:0-2679 GCA_049514735.1 Bryobacteraceae bacterium | reverse complement strand
TAGAGGTCCGAACGACGATCAGAAACCTGAAGGTCGCGCATAAGATCTCGTCAATGAACGTGGGGAGTACAACCCGCACCAGTGCTTCGATTTCGCGACGCATTTCTTCACCAAGACACATTGGAAGGGCACTCTGAATCTGATTCACGGCGATCCGGTACAGTAGAACTCGATGTGGTTCTACCGCTCGATGGAACTGGCATTGCTCTGCGGCGGCGGAGCTCTGCTCATCCTGGCCCTGCGCAACTTCTACCGGGGATCGGCCGCCAGAAACTGGACTCCAACCCCCGGAAAAATTCTGCGCTCATTTGTATTGGTTGAAGAAGGATCGGAAGGCGGCGAGAGTTACAGGCCAAAGGTGGAATACGAATACACGTATCGGGGCTTAGTGTATCGAGGAGATCGCCTTCGCTTCGGTCAAACGGTACATTGGAATCGCAAACAGGCCGAGCATATTATTGCGCCTTTTCAGGAGGGCTCGACCGTGCCCTTATACGTCGATCCGGCGAAGCCCAAAGACGCCGTGTTGATCCGTGGCACATCAATGGGAAATCTGGCGATTGCCGCCGCGGGATTGATTCTCGCTTGGGTCGGCTATCTATTCCACATTCACGCGCATTAGCCGGGACTCGCCGGGGCGTGCTTACAACGAGATGAGTTACAGCCTGGGAATCTTCTGGAAGTGGCGCGGTTGCGTGTCGCGATGGCATATCCGCGTTCCAAGTTGCATGCACCGATGAGTTTGCTGCGGCGAACCGCCCGGCTGTAATCGGGTAAATCACCACGCTGGCCTTAATTAGCATCGGGTCTGCGCGTGTTCCTCGACATCCGCGCGCGTCTTGCTTCGCGCGGTCCGGCGGCATACCATTGTCCTTTCCTCCAGCATGCCGCGGACTGTTCTGACAATACGCAAGTGGACAATGCGCGTTCATCGCTGGATGGGCGTCGCCTTCTGCGTGCTGTTCCCGATGTGGTTCCTGTCGGGCTTTGTGATGATGTACCGCGGGTTCCCTTACGTGGACCCGGAGGATCGGCTGCGGCGCGCCGTGGAACTGGATGCCGCTCGAATCCTCGTGACGCCGGAGCGAGCCTTGGCCGCGGCGGGCGTCTCCGCGTCCCCTTCGCAAATTCGGTTGAATAGTCTCGATGGCCGTCCTGTCTACCGGTTCGCATTTGGCCGCCGGCTGGTTCTCGTCTTCGCGGACGACGGCCAGCGCATCGACGCGATCCCTCAGGAAATGGCTCTGCGCATCGCTTCCGCATGGACGGGATTTTCGCCCCGCACTGCCTCGCCGCAAGGGCTGAGAGTCCAGGATTATCCCTGGACGTTTTATTCGACGGTTCGCCCCTACGGCCCCTTCTACAAATTCTCCTTCCCCAATCGCGAAGAGGTTTATGTTTCCCAATCGACTGGCGAAGTAGTGCAAGATACCACGCCCGCTTCCAGAATCGGCGCATATTTCGGCGCGATTCCACACTGGCTTTATTTCGCTTGGCTGCAGAGTAATCCGTCCCTGTGGGCCCAGGCGGTCATCTGGCTGGCGGGCGCGGGCGCGGTCATGTCATTCCTCGGACTTGTCGCTGGAGTATGGCTCTATTCCCCATCGCAACGTTATCGCTTCCGCGGAGCAAGATCCAGCATTCCTTTCGCCGGATTAAAGCACTGGCACGTTGTGCTGGGATTGATCTTCGGCATTGTTACGTGCTCCTGGGTCTTCAGCGGGCTGTTGTCCATGGGACCGTTTTCTTTCTTGAACGATCGCGGTCTGCCGGATCTCGAACGTGCCCTGCGTCAGGATCGCATTGACATCGCGAAATTCGCGGCTAAGAGTCCGCGAGAAGCGATCGCCGAAGCGCATGGGCTGAAAGTGAAGGAACTCGAATTTGCTTTATTGGATAAGGCGCCTTTCTATCTTGCCAAGCATGCATCGCGCGAATCGCGAATCGTTCCGGTGAGTGGAGACTCTCAAGACGCGTTTAAGACAGAGCAGATTATCGGCGCAGTGAAGCAGGCCGCCGCGCCAACCGGGATCGCCGCGACGCGTCTTGTCACGGCTTACGAGCCCTACTATGTCGATCGTGAGAACCGCATGCCTCTTCCCGCCGTCTACGTTCAGTTGAACGACGCCGGCCGCTCCTCGTACTACATCGACCCGCGGACGGGAATGGTGGTGCAGAGCTACGGAACGCGCTCCCGCTGGAATCGCTGGCTCTATCACGGCCTCCATTCCATCGACCTGCCGTGGCTTTATTCGCACAGGCCGGCCTGGGACATTGTCGTGATACTGTTGCTGCTGGGCGGAACTTCCCTCTCGATCACGTCGCTGTCAATTGCCTGGTCGCTGCTGCGGCGGAAATTCGCATGAAACATAAAGTGGCGCTGCTGTTGTTCGTCTTGAGTTCGGCCGTCCTGGCGCAAAACAGAGAGCCGTATCCGGCGCGTTGGTGGACGCCCATACCCGAAGACCAGAAGGCCGTCTGGGAAATCCTCCCGCAAGCGGCCAAGCCAGGCGAAGTTATTCTCTCCAAGCGCAACGAACTCGGAATTTTATCCAACTTCGCCGCGACGCCATTCGAGTTTCGAGGCCAGCGTTACGCGAGCGTAGAAGGATTCTGGCAGATGATGCTCTATCCCGAAGGCCCCGCCGATCCGCGCGCCAAAGCGCCTGGAATCACCTG
>JBEKUT010000693.1:0-2717 GCA_049514735.1 Bryobacteraceae bacterium | reverse complement strand
AAATATTGCAGCTCCGCGCTTCCGCACTATGCTCCTGGGCATTTTCGCCGCACTCGCGGTTTGTCTGGCGATGGCCGGTGTTTACGGAGTGATGGCGTATGTCGTGGGTCAGAGATCGAATGAAATCGGATTACGAATGGCGTTGGGCGCCAGTTCCGGCGACGTCTTGCGGTAGATGCTTCGCCAGGGCATGGCGCTCGCGGGTATCGGGCTGGTGCTTGGCCTTGCGGGAGCCATAGCGGCCTCGCGGCTTCTCAGTAGCATGCTGTTTGAGGTTAAGCCGGGAGATCCCCTGACTTACGCGGGCGTCGCAGTCCTGCTCGGCCTGGTCGCCCTGGCAGCCACCTATCTGCCAGCAAGACGAGCAGCCAGAGTGGACCCGCTAGCCGCGCTTAGAATCGAGTAGGCCGGCGGCCTGCTCAATCGCAAGCTACGATCCCCACACCAGCCCGAACCATGTATTTACCCTAGGCATGATTCAGGTTATTCCGGAATGTTTCTTAGCTCCGATAGAGTTTAGGTACTGGTCCGAACTAGTACGACCTAAAAGTTAGTCCTGCAAAGGAGACCACACTTTCGTCGTCGATGTTCCATTGCTGGTATCTTTGCAACTCACCGCGAGCCTTCGGGGCGCACTTGAGAAACGTATAAATCGGAGACGAACCGCACCATTTCAGATCGTCCCGATTCTCCTGCACCAGCGACCAGAAGCCGTCCGGATCTGCGTCGTTGATCCGCTCAATCCGCTTGCGGTCGCGCTCGGCCACGGCCAGCATACCGCCATCGTCGGCTTTGGCGGCCATTTCGTCGCCATAACGCCGGCCCATGTGCGCCATGTCGACGCCCAATACGTAAAACAATTTCGATCCCTCGACCGCGCCGATCTCACCCATCGCGTCAAAGAAGCGCCGAACATTCTCGTTCTTCTCCGGCTTCCCGCCGCGATAGACGCTCTCGACAAATGGGCCGCATAGTATCGGCAGTACGCTCACCTCCGGCCCGTAGATGTGCTGCAGAAAAAGTACCTGGAACTCAATCGAATGCTCCACCGCGTGGCAATAATCTTCCATCCTGACGGCGCCAGGAGCCGCCGCGGCAAGCCGGTCGACCAGACCAATATTCGTCCGCGATTTTCCGAGTGGCGTTTCGTAAGATTTGCGCGTCAGGCCGAAGTGATCCGCTTCCCCGTAATGCGACGTGCCCAGAACCACGAACGTGCGGTCGCCATAGGCCGGCAGCAAGGCGGCGTAAGCGTCGCGATAGGATTCCCAGCCGCCGAACGGGCTGACATGCGGTGCTGCAATTCCCAGCAGCGAATCGGTTGTGGACGGCTGAGCGCCTTCCATGAATTCGGTGAGCTGCGCCTTCGTCTCTTCGGGATCGTCCGGGTATGCCGAGCCCGCATGGCTCGCCTCCCGCACCGGCGCGTCCGCGAACTCCTTGATCCGTTCCGCTCGAAGTTTCTCGAAAACCTCGTCCTCCAGAAACCCTGCCTCGCGCAGCGCGCCCACAAGGTGCTTCTCGAGCTCCCCGACCTGAATCTCGCCGGTGGCCCGAACCAGGTTCTCCCGTAAGTCGAGCTCGGTCTGCTCACCATCGAAGCACGCCAGGCATGCGACAAGAGGCGGCGGGACCAGCAGCATCGTATCGGAGAACCGGTAATGATCCCGAATCATGAGGCCAGGACGTTCCGGGTCGGGCGAAGGCATAAAATCCAGGCCCAACCGCAGGCGGGGCAGTTGGTGAGGCATTACGCTCATAATCGCACGTTCAGGCGATAATCAACCCATGTCCATTTTGATTACCGGAGCGAACGGCGGACTCGGCCCCGTTGTGGTCGATGCCTTCCTCGCGGCGGGTGAAACCGTCTATGGCGTGGCTCGATCCTGGACCAAGGGCAACCCGCACAATTCCACAAAATTTCACACGGTGGAAGCGGACGTAAACACCGACGAAGGCTGCGACGCCGCCGTCGAGGCCGCGGCCCCCGTGAAAGCCTTCGTGCATCTCGTTGGCGGGTTCGCCGGCGGCCAGCCCGTGCAGTCCGCGGACGACGCGGTTTTCGACCAGATGATCAACGCCAACCTCCGCTCCACCTTTCGAATGATCCGTGCTGTCTTGCCCGGCATGCAAAGCGCAAAACACGGCCGGATTGTCGTGATCGGCTCCCGCGCCGCAGACGAACCGATGGCCGGCTTCTCGGCTTATACGATCGCGAAAGCCGGCGTCGTGGCCCTGGTTCGCACCGTCGCCCTCGAGAACAAAGGAACAGGGGTGACCGCAAATGTTCTGGCGCCCAGCATCATCGATACTGCCGCGAACCAGGCGGCGATGCCGCGAGCGGATCGTACCAAGTGGGTAACCCCGGAATCAATCGCCAAAACGATCCTCTGGTTAACGTCGGACGCCGCCGCCGATATCAGCGGTGCGGTCATCCCGATCTACGGAGGCGCATAGGTTGGATTGTGCTGCAAACTCCTTGGCACGACTGAACGGCGACTTACGGCTTGGCAGTTCTTTCGGAACTGAAGAAAACCGCGGAATTCCTCAGGGAGCACGGCAAAGGCTAGTGTCCGCGCAATCGATCCGGTATTAGCACAGCGCGGCATAGCCGCAACCAAACACTGATGGCGTCTCCCGTTCCCGTATGATGATTGGTTGTTCGAAAACTAAACATCACAAGGGAAGGGAAACGCCATGAACGAGTTTATCGCGAA
>JBEKUT010000692.1:0-4186 GCA_049514735.1 Bryobacteraceae bacterium | reverse complement strand
CGACGACATAGCCATCCGACGCGAACACCTGCGCGTTCCAGCGGTAGCTCCAACTCTCGCCCCAAGCTCCCTGCGGACCGCCATGGATCAGAAACAACACTGGATATTTATGGTTTTGCCGAAAACCGGGCGGCTTGATCATGAAGCTTGAAACCCGCGACTTGTCGGCGCTCTCCACCGAGAACTCTTCGAGCGCCGGCAGTTCGTAGGCTGAAAGAAGATCGTCATTGAAATGCGTAAGCTGTACGGGCGATCCGCCGGCGGACGTCACGCGATAAATCTCGGTGGGATGCGATCCGCTCTGCCCGCTGTAGATCATCACTTTGCCATCGCCACTCATCTGCATATCGTCGAGCGTCATATTGCCGCTGACGAGCGCGATCGTCGCGCCGCCATGCACCGGAATCATGTGGATGCCCTGGCGTCCGCGGTCTTCGGTGGTGAAAAGAAGGCGCGTGGAATCCGGCGACCACGAAAAACTCGCCACCCAGCGGTCCAGTGTTTCCGTCAAGGATCGCGAACTCGAAGCCGCCCTGTCGTAAACCATAAGCTGAAACCGGTCGCTCTCATAACCGGCCCGCGTCTGGCTGCGATACGCGATGTATTTGCCGTCGGGGGAATATTGCGGGCCGCTGTCGGAGCCCGGATTAAACGTGATGTGCTTCGGCTCGCCGCCCACAATGGGAACCGTGTAGAGGTCGGTGTTGGTGCTGGTCGCGAGCACCGGATCGTTGTTGATGGTGTAGCAAACCTCTGTGGAATCGGGCGAGATGGCGTAATCGTCCGGACCGCCGAGCGAGAAGGGCGGCACGTCGCGATTGCCCGGAGTCAGGTCTTTCACCGTACCGCCATTGACATCGACAACCATCAGATGGGAACGCTGCTCGCTCTCCCAATGCGTCCAATGCCGATACAACAGCGACGTGTAGGATCGCGCCTTCACCTTGCTGTTTTTCACTTCATCGAGCTTCTGGCGATTGCAGCCATCGTCCGCGCCGCAGGATGGAAAGACACTGCTCGTGAAAACGAGTTTCTTCCCGTCCGGCGAAAACAGTACGCCATCGGCTTCGGTTGAGAGCGTTGTAATCTGCTTGGGCTGCGTGCCGTCCGCATTCATCAGCCACACTTGCGAAGCGCTGCTGCGGTTCGAAATGAACGCAATCTGCGTCGAATCGGGCGACCACCGCGGCCGTTCATTCATGGAGCCATCGTGCGTGATCTGGACGGCCGATCCGCCTTCCGACGGCAGCACCCAGATCTGGCTTGGCTTGCTGTTCTGATCCACGTCTACGGTCTGAACCATGAAGGCCACCGATCTCCCGTCGGGCGAAAGCTGCGGATCGCCGATGCGCGCAAGCTTGAGCATCGCCGTAACGTCGAACGGCTGCTTCTGTGCGAACAACGTGGACGCAAGAAGACATGCGATGAGAGTGGCTCGCATATTTCAAGCCTAGCAGGCAACCGCTCCCCTGAAGATCATGTATGATTGGGCGACCGCTCCCTGCCGGTCACGGCTCGGTTAGGGTCGAAATTCTTCATTAACATTGGTGGCCCGCAGGGCCATGCGGCTCCGTTGAAGAATCGGTCGAAAAGGGCACGGGCGATTTCCGCTCCCTGCCGGTCACGGCACGGAACGGAGCCGATGAGGTTCTTAATCGACTTGGGTGGCCCGCAGGGCCATGGGCACTCCCTCATAGTCACGGCTCGGAGCGGAACGTGAGCCGCGATAGCTTCAGTGGGCCAGTTCGATTTTATCTACCTGCAGGATTCCCGTCTTCTCGAACAGCGTGCCGGTGATCTTCACCTTCTGGCCGGCAAACTTCTCCGGCGTCTGCTGATCGCTCAGCTTATATGCATTCTTTCCGTCGTACAAGACGAACCGGATCGATTTGTCGATCTTCGCGCACGCCTTCACGCACTCGGGATCGGAGCCCATCTTCATGGCCTTGTGATCGCTGCGGCACATCGAGTCGGTGATTACTCCGGTATAAGTGGCCGCGCTCGCAAGCAACGTGGAAGCGGCAAGAACAAGCATAAATTTAGTCATGATGACCCTCCATGGACGATTGAAAAATCTTGAGGCCGTTGGCCTCCATTACGCGCTGCCAGAGGCCGCCATAGCGATCCTCCGGCAGTGCGCGTTTGAGTTGAAAGCGGGTCTCGCCGCCGAGCGATGTCAACGAAAGCTCGAAGGGACCCGCACTGCTTACGTTCTGAATATCGGTGATGCGCCAGGTGCGTGAGGAATGCTCGCCCGCGCCCTCGAACACAATGCGATCGGCGCCGATCTTCAGCTCGCCATTGAATCCGCCGGTGCGATGCAGCAACTTCGCCGGCATGCTCCATTCAGGCGCACCGATTGGCTCGGCGATCTCGGCGACGAACCGCCGATCCAGCCTCGAGATCAGGAATCGATATAGCTTGGCAGTGTCTTCTTTAGACAGGCGATCGAATTCATACTCACGGTCGCGGCCGAGTTGCCAACGCACGTCGTCATAGGTTCGGATGCGGATCTCCGTGGGGCTGAGGCGCAACTCCTGAATGTTGCCGTAATCCCATGCACGCGCTTCTTTGCCGCGGCGTTCCAACCGCACACCGTCTTCTGAAAACGTCGCAGTTCCGCGCTCGGATACACAACCAGCTCCAGCAGGAATGATGTAAAGATGCCACCGATCATCGGGGCCGCGATGCGCTTCATTACATCCGCACCGGTGCCGGAAGACCACATGATAGGAACCAGACCCATGAACATGCACGCCACCGTCATGAACTTCGGCCGAATGCGTTTCACGGCGCCATGCTGAATCGCGGTCTGCAATTCCTTCAGACTGCGCAAGCGACCCTCTTCCCGCGCCTTCTTGTACGCGAGATCGAGATAGAGAAGCATGAACACGCCCGTCTCGGCATCGACACCCATCAATGCGATCAGCCCCACCCACACGCCGATGCTCACGTTATAGCCAAGCGCGTAGAGGAACCAGATGGCGCCTACGGCGGAGAACGGGACGGCCAGCACGATGATCATCGTCTTCGCCATCGATCTGGTGTTCACATACAGCAGCATCAGGATCAGAAAAATTGTGAGCGGCAGCACGATCAGCAGCTTCTGCCGAACCCGCTCCATCGCTTCGTACTGGCCGCTCCACGCGATCGAATACCCGACGGGAAGTTTCACGCGATCCCGCACCAGCCGCTTCGCCTCCGCCACATAACTGCCGACATCGCGGCCCGCAACATCGACGTAAACATAACCGCTCAACATGCCGTTTTCGTCTCGAAGCATTGACGGCCCGGATCTCACTTTCACTGCCGCGAGGTCCGAGATGGGCACTTGCGCCGTCGATCCCGGCAGGTTCACGGGAACCAGTACGCGCGCAAGTTGCGAGGGATTGCTCCGAAAATCGCGCATGTAGCGGACGTTGATGGGATAGCGTTCGCGGCCCTCCACCGTGGTGCTGACGTTCTCTCCGCCGATGGCGTTCGTCACAATGGACTGCGCATCGTCCATGGAGAGCCCATAGCGCGCCAACGCGTCGCGGTTCCAATCGAAATCGAGAAAATATCCGCCCCCGGTGCGTTCCGCAAACACGTTGCGAGTACCCGCGACTGCCGGGAGCAGCCGCTCCATCTCCATCCCGAGCCGCTGAATCTCATTGATGTCGGCGCCGAAGATTTTAATTCCCACCGGCGTACGAATGCCCGTGGTGAGCATGTCGATGCGCGCTTTCACCGGCATGGTCCACGCATTCGAAACGCCCGGCAGCTTTAGTGCATCGTTCATTTCATCGATAAGATCGTCGGTCGTCATTCGATTCCGCCATTGATTGCGCGGCTTCAACACGACCACCGTTTCCATCATCGAGAGCGGCGCCGGATCGGTGGACGTCTCGGCGCGCCCGGCCTTTCCGAGAACCGTCTCCACTTCCGGGAACGCGCGTATGATCCGATCCTGCACCTGCATCAGCCGCTGCGCTTCGCTGAGTGAAATGCCCGGAAGAGTGGACGGCATGTAGAGCAGCGTGCCCTCATCGAGAGGCGGCATGAACTCAGATCCGAGCTTCCGATATACGGGAACGGTGACGGCAACAATCGCCAGGGCCGCGGCAATCACCGTCCATTTCCAACGCAACGACCACGCGCAAACCGGCTCGTACAGGCGGATCAGGACGCGGCTGATGGGATGGTT
>JBEKUT010000691.1:0-2737 GCA_049514735.1 Bryobacteraceae bacterium | reverse complement strand
ATCCACGCGGCACGGTTCCATGGGCGAGCAGGCTGTCGGCCACCCGATTCACGGTTTCAGCCGGGATCGCAATGGGCGATGTGCGCGAGAGAGCGACGGTGGCAATGCCGATGGTCTGACCGGAAGCGTCGATAACAGCGCCGCCGGCCGCGCCCGGATAGACAGACAGATCGAGCCGGATATACCGTTCCAGCCGTCCGCCGCGCCAGGTCTGCCAGGGTCCGCCGGTGCTGCTGACGATGCCGAGTGAAGCGGTCAATCCATTGACTCGCGATCGGCCGAGAGCGAGCGCCAGGCTTCCTGCTGGTAACGCGCCGCCCGCCGCGATCGTCGCTGTAGGCGCATCGAAGCCGGCGATTTTCAAAACAGCGAGATCGGTTCCCGAGTCGCGCCCCGCCAGCTCAGCCTTAAGCTCCTCGCCCGAGGCTGCCGTTACACGGATTTCATCGTCGCGCCGCAGCGCGTGTTCGGCGGTGACGATAACTCCTGGCCTCCAGTGCACGCCGCTCGCGGCGCTGCGGGCGTGTGAGTTGATTCCCACCACGGCCGCGCCAGCCTGCTCGACTGTTGCCGCCAGATGATTCGATAAAGATAAAAGAGGATTTTCCAACTTGATGTCTCCTGCATCCAGCATGCGATGGAGACACCGCTAAGCACATCGGCAAATCGGCTAGGTGGTCACCTGCCCGATCGGGCAGCATTAGCCGTCGCGATGCAATCCGGTCAGCGCGCGCGTTACCACACAATAACAGTTCTTCTCCAGAACATAGTGTTGGATATTATGCGTGCTGGAACCCATTTTCACTTTCTTGACGCGGAATTCGCCTGCCTCAGCGGCAATGCGTTCTCCGTGTATTGCATTGGCCGTATTCGAGAGGGCTCTTGGCTCATTGGAGTTAGCACTCGAGAGCGGCCGAGTGACCACGCAGTAAGCGTTTCTTATCAAGAGGTATCGTTTCAGCGGAATGCCATGATTCGAAAACGACTTCTGAAATACAAATGACCGGGCCTGTGCGGCGACTCTGTCGCCGGAGATGAATGCGTTCTCGAATCGAGCAGATGTCTCAGCGAACTGCTTTGGTCCGAGCTTTTTCGCCAATTAATCCCTCTCTCTCAAGAATATTGCAAATCTTAACTACTTGCTGGAGTGGACGGTTAAGACGTTCTGCAATTTCATCATAGAAAAGAGATCCACGTGACAGCACGAATAACTCCTGAATTTCTTTGCGGGCTTCCTCATCGCCGATTGCCCTCATCATATCGGCGGTGCCTGTGTGGGGGACGTCTCTACGCCTGACGGCCATCCCTGCGGTTGGACGCTTTGGATTAGCTCTCATCGCGTCACCGAGTCTAACACACGCGCTTTAGAGCCATCGAGAACCAAAAGTACCATCGTCGGAGTGGTGGAGGCGGCGGGAGTCGAACCCGCGTCCGAGAAAGCCCGCCGTGAAGAGCCTACGTGCGTATCCGGTTCGGTAGTTGTCGGCCGCCGGCCGGCGTAAGAGCCGACAAGAACGAGGCGGCTTAGACGCTCCAATAGACTTCGGTAGATTCTGTGCAGAAGAAACCTTCAAATTGGTTTCGTTCCTGTACGGCCGCGAGATTCCGCTTGGACGAGCAGAGAAATGAAAAATGACTGTCCCAGTGGGTCGTCCACAAGACCGCCTTGTCTGGCGTAAAGACATTGCAGTGACCTGATGTTGCCTCGCTGTCGTTCCCCTTGAGGTCCTCGATCCAGTGGAGCTTCCTCTCAGTGCCGAACTCGTCACCGACCCAAACCCACTCGTAGCCGAGACGCTGAATGGCCTGAAGCACCTTGTCGTGAAGCAGGTCGGAAAAGCATCCTTCCGGAGGCGCCAGGATCTGGTCAGACTCAGCCAGCGATTCGATCTTGTCAGCGTATTCTTGTTTCGAATATTCCACCTTCAACCCGAGAATTCCCGTTCGAAGTCCGATGTCAACGGCTGCGATAGACGGTAGTTCCGCCTTGGAAGCAACCTCTGCCCACGAAACCGGAACACAGTGCGAAACAATTTTCGCGCGTCCCGGATAGGTTGACCAAACAAATTGGTCCTTCTCAATCGACACAGCCTTGATAAAGGGATGGAGGAGAACAAAGACAGCCTCAAAAACGCCGGCATAGTATTCCAAAATCTTGCCGTCGTTCGGACAAGTCGCGAAAGCGTCCGGGGTTGGGAGTACACGTTCGGACATGGGGTCTTCTACAGCAGCAGACCAGCCAACTTCATGAGGTGGCGCTGATCCCTGCGCCTCCAGCATGCGGGCGAATTCCTTGCCGGACAGAGCTTTCACAACGCCAGTTCAATCACCTGATCGTCGGCCTTCGTGACTGGAACATCCACCGGAACCGACCGACACCCCTCAATCGCTTCCCGCAGATTCAAACGAAGCTCCTCCATCGTCCCGCCCTGCGTAGCGCAGCCGATCATGGGAACTTCGGCCCAGAAACCGCCCTCTTCGGCCTTATGAACGATGGCTTGGGTTCTTAATTTTAATTTCATAACCGTTTAACAATCTTTTTTGAGGGTTAAGGCCCCACTTCCGCCCTCTCTATGTCCTTCAAAAAGTAAGCTGCATCTTCATTCTCCGGTACGTCGTCGCTTATGAGAGCTTCCGTGAACTTCTCGATGGCGTTTGGGATTACGAAGCGGTCCCGTATGCTAAATGAGGGCTCAAGCATTTTCTTGTAGTGCTTTATAAATTCTTCGCGCTCGTC
>JBEKUT010000690.1:0-2765 GCA_049514735.1 Bryobacteraceae bacterium | reverse complement strand
ACATCGAAGCCCGCGAGATTTTCACCGAACTCCATGCGGCCGATCGCGATGAGCAACGCTTCGCGGTGCGCCTGTTCGTCTCCTGCCAGGCGTTGGGGATGCACGAAGAAATGCGGCGCATCGTCGACGAGTTTGCTGGTCCATCGCCCGTGGCCGATTACCTGAGCATCCATTTATTGACGGCCGAGAAGCGTTATGCGGAAGCGATGGCAGCGCTCGAACGCGTGCCGGACTCGGACCCGCTGCAAACCGCCGATCTGCATCTCCGCCTCGGCCACATGCGCGAAGCCCAGCAAGTCTACGAACAAGCTCTGGCCATCGATCCCGATAACGCGCATGCACATCTCGGCCTGTGCCGATTGGCCTTGCGGAGCAGGAAATTCAGCTTTGCCGCGCAATCGGCTCTCGATGCGCTGCAGCGAAGTTATCAAAATCCACCAGCCCATTATCTGCTCGGGCTCGCGTTAATCGGAATGAAGCATTATGCGCGGGCTGCGGAGTCGTTGCGCGCAGCCATTTCCTTCAACCCGAATTTTCCGGAAGCGCACGTTCGTCTCGCCGCGCTGCTGGAAAAACACCTCGGCGACGGCGAATCCGCGCGCGAGCACCGCCGCCTCGCGCGCCGCATGAGGAGCCGCGCAAACACGACGCCAGTGCGCCTGTCAGTGATGGAAACCGTGGAAATCCCGGCCACCGTTTCCGCCCCTAAGTCTGTAGCGATGCGGCCGCTCGAAGAATCCCTCGTCGTTGTAACCGGCCTGCCGCGTTCCGGCACCTCCATGCTGATGCAGATGCTGGCCACCGGTGGCATGCGCGTCCTCTCCGACGGATTGCGCGAGCCGGACGAAGATAATCCGCGAGGCTATCTCGAATTTGAGCCCGTTAAGAGTCTGCTGAAGGATTCGAAATGGCTGTTCGAGGCGCAGGGAAGCGCCGTCAAAATCGTCGCCCCATTGCTCACCGCCTTGCCGCCCGGCCTCGCCTGCCGCGTGATCCTGAGCGATCGCGATCTCAATGAGGTGCTCGATTCGCAGGAGCGCATGCTCGCACGCCGTAAACAGCCGCTGTCCGCAACGCCGGAACGCCGCAGAATGCTAAAGGACGAATACCTCCGTACGCTTGCCCGAGTGAAGGCGATGCTGGCCCGTCGTCCGTGTACGCAACTGCTGGTGATCGAGCACAGCGAAGCCCTCGCCAATCCCCAGGCCGCCGCTGAAAGGCTAAACGACTTTCTCGGCGGTGGACTTGACGCGATAAAAATGGCGGCCGCCATCGACGCCACTCTACAGCGCGCCCGAGTAAAGTAAACCATGCACATGGCCGACGGTGGCGACGTCGCCAACTCCGCTCGCGATTCAACGGTTGATTCGAGACCGGCTTGCTTTCATCCAGCATCGCTGCTGGTGTTCTTGTTTTATCCGCGTTGATCTGCGTTTATCGGAAGCCGCATCTGTCAAATTAATTCTCCCCATCCGCCACCACTGGCAGAATACCCAGCCTTTGATAAATAGGCCGAATCAACGGCCGCAATTTCGGGATTTCAAACCAAAACCATGCCGCGCCGGCCACGCAACCAATGCCGCATAGCAACACTGTTCCCGGCGCCCCAATCACCCGCCCCAGACTCCCCGCCAGCAGGCTGCCAAAAGGGCTCGCGCCCATATACGCCATCGTGTAGTAACTCATCACTCGGCCGCGTTTATCGTCTTCGACAATCGTCTGGATCACCGTGTTGCTCGCTGCCGCGAATTGCATCATCCCAAACCCCGTCACACCCATCAGCAAGAGCGACAACCAGTAATAACGCGAGAATGAAAAGCCGATCAAACCGCCGCCGAACACCGCCGCTACCGTCGGAATGACCTTGTAAAGCCCCCGCACGGATTTGCGCGCCGCCAGGCCAACCGCCGCGATAATCGATCCCACACCCGTGGCTCCCATCAAGAAGCCGAGCGTATGAGGTCCGCCATGCAAAATCTTCGCGGCAAACACCGGCATCAAAACCGTGTAAGGCACGCCCATAAAACTGATGATCGCGAACAATAGCAACACTGTCCGGATGGGCACAAATTCGGAAACATATGTCCAGCCTTCCTTCAGTTGACCGAACATACTCGCGGTCGATTTGCTAACCGCCCAGCCCTCGATCTTCATAGCCAGAAGCGAAGCGATCACCGCAAAATAGCTCACGCCGTCGATCAGGAAACAATATCCTTCGCCAACCGCCGCGATAATAATTCCCGCCAGCGCAGGTCCCAACAGCCGCGCGCTATTGACCATCGTAGAATTGAGCGCGATGGCGTTGCTCAAATCGGTCCGCCCTTCCACCATCTGAACCAGGAACGATTGCCGCGCCGGCATGTCGAAGGCGTTGATCAATCCTTGAAAAATGCTCAGCCAGACAATTTCCGCAATCGTGATGCGCCCGGAGAGAGTCAGGGCAGCGAGCAGCAGCGATTGCAGCGCCGCAAGAAACTGCGTGATCAAAAGGACGCGCCGCCGCTCCCATCGATCCACCCAAACGCCCGCTAGCGGGGCCAAAAGAAACGTGGGAATCTGACTCGCAAAACTGATCACGCCCAAGAGCAAGGTCGAGCCAGTTAAACGATAGACCAGCCAGCTCGTCGCGAGCCGCGTCATCCAGGTGCCGATCAGGGAAACGCTTTGGCCGCAAAAAAACAGCCGGAAATTGCGGTGCCGCAAAGCGCGCAGAGCGTTAATCTTCATGCGGCGTCGCCGGACGCCTCTCTCAACAACTTCAGCAC
>JBEKUT010000689.1:0-2806 GCA_049514735.1 Bryobacteraceae bacterium | reverse complement strand
CAAAATGGTCTCGAAAAGCTGATACGCGTTCTGACGCACGAACGCTTTACGCGAGCTCTCTTGCCAGCGCGGGTACCAGGACTCCGGTGCGCTTGTGGCTCGTCTATGAATAGAACTACCCTCGTAAACTGTTAACGGCAAGTGATGGGCCTTTTCTTTTATAGAACATCGTCTGTTCCACACAAACCTTTAGTACCGCTCGTACTGTATTGCCCATACTCCGCTCCTCCGCTAGACTGGTGAAATATGATCAGAGCCGCGTTACTCGGCAGTCTTTTCATCGCTTTGGCCTCCGCCGGTTCGCCCGCGACGGGAGGCAAGGCGCTTGGCAATCCACAGGCCCCCATCCGCATCGACCTTTATAGCGACTATCAGTGTCCGTCCTGCAAAGCACTGCATGAAGGAACCATCAAGCCGCTCATTAAGGATTATGTCGAGACCGGCAAAGTATATCTGGTCCATCGCGAGTTTCCGCTGCAAGTGCACGCGCACGCCCGCGAAGCAGCCTGCCTCGCTTGCGCGGCCGACAAAATCGGCAAATATCAACTGGTCGGCGATCAGCTCTTCCGCACGCAGGAGATTTGGGAAAAGGACGGCAACGTCATCGCGGCCGCATGCAGCGTCCTGAGCGCCGATGACGCCGGCAAGTTGCGCGCGCTGGCAATTGCGCCCGAGATCATGACCACCGTCAACTCCGACATCAAGGCGGGACAAGGCGAATCGCTCGGCGGCACTCCCACCATGATCATCACGAAGCTGATTCGCCGCTATCCGGTTCCCGGCGTCGTGAGCTATCCCGTGCTGAGCCGCTTCCTCGACAGCCTTCTCCAGTAACATGAAGTCCAAACTTGCTCTCGCTCTCCGCGTTGTTCTTGGACTGATCTTCTGCTACGCGGCCTACACTAAGCTGCGTCAGCCGTGGCTGGTATTCGCGATGTCCATCGACGCCTATCGCGTGCTGCCGCCGTCGGCCGTGTTCGCAGTGGCTCGGACGCTGCCGTGGTTCGAACTCGTCGTCGGATTGCTGCTGCTCTCGGGCAAGTTCGTGAAGTACGCGGCGATCGGTTGCACGGTCCTGCTGCTAACTTTCTACACACTCATGATCCGAGCCTACATCGCCGGCGGCGGCATCGATTGCGGCTGCTTCGGCGTCGGCGAGACGGTCAGTGCGGTAACTCTCACGCGCGATGGCGTGTTGTTAGCGTGTGCTCTGGCGTTGAGTTTCCTCGCGTTCCGCCAGACTGGAAGTACACCTTCACGCCGGGATGCTTTGCCACAAGTAGCCGCCCCCCAGCTTCCCCCAGCACGCTGACGGCGGTCGCGAGCGGATCGGCTTCGAGCCCCGTAGTCGCGACGATGCTGACCGTCAGTTCGTTGGTGATCGCAATCCCAGTGATTGGATCGACAATGTGCGAATAGCGTTTGCCGTTGGCTTCTAAGTACTGATCGGAATCTCCTGACGTCGACACCGCGGCATTCGCAAGTTCGAGCGTTTGATCCGGCAGCCCGATCGTCCACCCGCGGCGGCCCGGTGGCGCATCGCTGAACGCCAGGTCCCCGCTCATGGCTACCAGCGCGCTTCGGATTCCGAGCCTCGTGATCACCCGCAACGCTTCGTCGGCCGCATAGCCTTTCGCGATTCCACCGGCATCGAGTTGCATGCCCTCCTCGTCGAGCGTGACGGTGTGCCTCGCCGCATCCAGGTGCAGCTTGCGATATCCGCAGTGCGATAGCGCGGCGTCTAAGAGATCGGGATCGGGCATCTGGCCTGTCCTGCGAGCCTCGCGCCACATGCGCGTCACTGGTCCGACGGTGATGTCGAAACCGCCGCCACTCTCCTCCGACAGCTTCTGCGATGCTTCGAGCACGCGGTAAAGATCGTCGCTCACTTTGATCGGATGATGGAACGCCGCGCGGCCCACGCGATTCAATTCGCTCTCCGGTTTATAGTCGGACAGCGCATCGTCGAGTTGGGCGATTCGAAGAAACGCCGCGCTGAAAGCCGCCTTCGCTTGCGCTTCGTCTCGCGCATACAACTTGATGCTGACCAGCGTGCCCATGTGCGGCTCGACCGCTTCAAAAAGCTGATCGGCTCTTATTGGCAGGAGGCAGAGCAGAATCGGGAACAGCCTACTGCTCATCGTGCTCGACGCCGTTGTTCCAATACTTGAACATCTCGTCCGCGCTAGGGATCTTCAACGGACGCACCAGCCGGAACCCCAGCCACTGCGCATCGGTCATGTACCAGATGCTCTTCGGCAACTGCGGATCCTGCTCCTTCCACGAAGCATCGGACGCCACGCGAACGGTGCAGCTCACCTGCGCCGCGGGATCGTTCCAGGAGCCGCCGCGCACCGCGTGCGGATAGGGCGCGGCTGCGCGTACATAAGGGTTCACTTGATCGCCCGGTTTGTAAGGAGCATACGCGTCCAGCGTCCACTCCATCGCGTTGCCAAGCATGTCGTACAGCCCGAACGCGTTCGGCTTCTTTGTCTCCACCTTCTGATATTTGCCCTGGCTGTTCGCGGCATACCAAGCGTAATCGCCCAATGGTGAAGGCTCGCTCGAACTGCCGGCGCGGCACGCGTATTCCCATTCGGCCTCGGTCGGCAGACGATAAAACTCGCCGGTCTTCGCGCTGAGCCACTCGGCATACTTATTCGCCGCGTGCTGCGTCATGCTGATGGCGGGAAATCCGTTGATGCCCATGCCGAAGCTCATCTCCATATAAGGCCGCGTGGGACGGCTGACGGCGTCGACGGCCGCGTCTTTGTGGTCCTTCTCGTTCGCCTGGTTCTGGAACATA
>JBEKUT010000688.1:0-2809 GCA_049514735.1 Bryobacteraceae bacterium | reverse complement strand
CATAGCAGCGCGAAAAATGATCGCACGGGTATGCCAGAGTGATCTCCATACCGCTCGAATGGCTTAGCGCCTTATCCAACGCCGTCTTTACTCCGGCGTCCTTGAGCAGCTCAGAAACCTGATCCAGGTAGAGCTTGTGCAATCGTTTAAAAACCGCATGCTCATGTTGCCTTTCGCACCAAATTCCCGCGCGCGGGGCTTGGTCTTCCGCGCTATGAATAGCCGAAGAAACCAGCGCCTGCGCCCCTGCGGGAAGGCTCTTCAACAGCTCGCGAGCCGACTTCTTCCCGGTCGCGATCCGCAAGAAATCTTGGAGCGCACCGTCTCCACCTCCCGCGATGAGCACCCGGCTCCCACCAGTTATGGACCCAAGAAGATCGGAATCCCAGAATTGGTAGCTGCTGTAAGTTCCCAGCGAAGCTTTTTCCATCCCAAATCCGACGCAGATAAGTACCGCTCCATAGCTGGAGACGTGATGCGGTACAGGTCCGACTGACACATCCACAAGCTTGGTGCCCGAGCGGTAAGCGATCAAACGCACAGTCGTAAGAGGCAGGAATGTTAAGTTCGGATAGCGCGCCCGGGCTCGCCGAAACTCGCGCTCCCAAACGGCCGCAATAACGCTAGAAATCTGCGCCGCCCACGGCAAGGGCATCGCCGGCGGAACCCAGGGATACACCCCCTTATCCCAATGATCCGCCGGCCAATCGTACTGCGTCGGATCAACCCATCGCGTTGTGCAGCCTTTCTGGCGTCCGAAGCAATGGCGCGATGCCTCTACGAGAGTCGTCTTGATCCCAAGCTGCGCGGCGCGGATCGCCGCCGTAACACCCCCTGCCCCGCCGCCGAGAACCAGCAAATCCCGGCTTGATGAAATAATTCCCACTTCAACGGCGCGGTCCGCGAACATTTTGGCGCGGATCATCTGGTCGCGAATGCTCACCGGCGTGAGCGGACCGGCGATAGTGAACTCATAAGGCCCACAGGCATGACAGAGCAAAAACGGGTCAGCCATTGGAATGTCTATTCGAGACGTTCTTCCGTTTCGGGTCGACTCGCTAACTCCAGCAGTTCGTGAAGCTGCTCACTACCAAGTTCGAACGGCGGATGGCTGTAAGCGTAAACCTCAGGCTCGACTGGAACAACGGGGACATCCTCTTCAAGACAGTCCTTGGGAAGGAACTGCTCACCCACTCGCCGGAACGGCTCATAAACCTCCGCGAGCTGATTGTAAACGTACTGCAACGCGGTATCGTCTTTCACACAATCCGGCCGTAGAAGAAAACTGACGTCGAAGAGTGCCAGTTTGGCCTTAGCCAGCTCGATTTTCTTGCAATCGCCGAATCCAACCACGGTAGCCTTCGACTCCGCCCATCGCAGAAACTCCGCCGCCCCGGAAGCATCCGGGTCGAGACTCTGAAGATCCAGAACGAGAATACTCTCTTCATTGGCGCTCATGTTTGGATCGGACCATGAGGTGACCCACTTGAGGTCTTCGAGTCGCAGCTCATCCACGCTATTAGTATGAGCGCCTTCCAAGACGCTGGCAAGACCACATCGTAGAACGTAGAACGTAGAACGTAGAACGTAGAACGTAGAACCAACAACGCCCCGCCCCCGGCTATGCTACGATGTTTCTACCGACGTCTTGTCTCCCGGGGACGTAGTTCAGTTGGTTAGAACGCCGGCCTGTCACGTCGGAGGTCGCGGGTTCGAGCCCCGTCGTCCCCGCCATTCCCTTTCTGACGATTCCGAGCATTTTCGGCGTACTAGATGTGCGCCTACAGTTTTCTTCTCAACCTAGATAGAATAAGAATATGGAGAAAGTAGTCCACGTCTTCGACAGTTTTGCTGAAGCCGATACCGCCGACGCCACTTGCCGCGCACAAATGACCCCGCAGCAGCGGGCCGCCATATTCTTCGACCTGCGAGAGCGAGCCCACCCCGATGCATTTAAGCAGGGATTTGCGAGAGTTTATCGAGTGCTTGAACTCGAACGAAGTTGAGTATTTGATCGTCGGCGCTCTCGCCGTTTCGTGGCACGGATTCCCCCGTTACTCCGCCGATGTCGATTTCCTGATTCGCCCGAGCGAAGCTAACGCCGCGCGCGTGCTGCGGGCGCTCGCTCAATTCGGATTCGGCAGCTTGGACATATCCCTCGCCGATCTGACATCCACGAGCAAAGTGATCCAGCTTGGTTACGAGCCCAACCGCATTGACCTAATGAAACCTAATGACTTCAGTTACGGGTGTGAGTTTCGAAGACGCGTGGGACGGCCGCGCCCCCGGCGATCTGGATGGCCTCCCCGTCAACTTCATCGGCCGGTCGTCCCTGCTCCGTAACAAGGACGCCACTGGCCGTGCCAAGGACCGCATCGACGCCGAGGAACTCCGCAAGCAGAAACCGTCAACCTAGCTTTCACCAGTGGACGGCTGCGTTCGCATATACTTGGGCACAGCTTGCACTGCAAGTCCAGAACTGCATAAAACGGTCGTCGGGAACTGCAGCGCGTACCGTAGTAGAAAGAAAAGCGGGTAGTGTCTGAAATGTACTCTTCAGACACCACCCATCGGGCGTGGCTAGCTCCCTCTTTGAGATACAGCGCGACCTGCGCCGCATGGAACACGCCATCGCAAGTCACGCCTTCCAGAAAGCGCAACAAGTCTATTGCGAAGTGGACCGCCAACAAACGCGAGAAGTTGAACCGGCTGCTAGAGGTCTGGCTGCTAAAATCTCGGGTGGAGGGTGTAAAACAGATTGTGTAAACGATGTTCTCCTAATTTGAAAGGAGACGGACATGGAACTGAA
>JBEKUT010000687.1:0-4381 GCA_049514735.1 Bryobacteraceae bacterium | reverse complement strand
AAACTCGCGCCAGCCCATGCTATCCCCGTCGTCTCCCTGCCGCCTTGGACCCACACAACCAGCACTCCGATGAGCACTGCGTTCCCCAGACCTAAGTTAGTCCAAAACGTCAGAGCGGAACTCCGCGATTTGAATCCTCTGATACGCGTCGCCCGCGGTTTCTCTGCTTGCGATTCCAACATTGGGTTCACCCGGCCTTTCTCCTGTATTGCTGCTCATCGCCCTATGTGACCTGCCTTCGGCAATACGTTACATTTGAGTCTAAACAATTAAGAGGTTCTATTGAACCAACGCGCGACTTTCGGAATCGTCGGTGCCTACGGCGCGACAGGCAGAGCCGTCGTATCCGAGATCTTAAAGTTCTCCGATGCCCGCCTTCTCGTTGCAGGACGCGACCAAGCCAAACTCGACTCCTTCGCCGCGGAATACGGGAACAGAGTCTCCTCATCGCAACTTGATATCCTACACTCCCGCTCACTCGACGAATTTTGCACCCGCTGCGCGATCATAGTAAATTGTGGCGGACCCGTCACGCTACTGCAAGACCGCGTCGCCCAAGCCGCCTTTCACGCCCATTGCCATTACTTGGACCTAGCCGGCATGTCCCTGATTAAGGAGCGCCTTCTTCCTCATAACCAGAAAATCGAAGACTTAGGACTGGCGTTCGTCGTCTCGGCCGGATGGACGCCGGGCATCACCGAACTTCTTCCCCTCTACGCCCACACGCGGGCGAGATCCAAAATGGATTCCATCGAATCCGTTAGCGTCTACTTCTCCGACTCCGGCGAGTGGTCCGCCAACGCATTGCGCGACGGCGTCGCCCATCTCCGCGAGGTTGGCATCTCGAAGCCTGGCTATTTCCGCAAAGGCGCATGGGTTCGCGCCAAAACGTCGGAGGCCTCGCTCAAAGTCGACCTCGGCGATCCCATCGGCCGCCGCCGCTTCAGTCTGTTTTCCATGCCGGAACTGAATGAGGTCGGCCGTCAACTCACCGATTGCAATTTCCTGCCTTACTCCTACCTGTCCAGTTTCCAAAATGCTATCGCGGCAATTACGATCGCTCTCTTGCCGCTCTCCGAAGATTCGGGCGTCCGCCTGCTGCGGAATATATTTCGGCGAAACAAGTTACCTGTCGCCGGATTTGTCGCCGTCCATGTCACTGGCCATTCCGCCGGCCGCGCCGTCACTCTCAAGACTCGAATCCAATTCGAAACTGGCTTCGATTATTGGATGAACGGCACAGTCCTGGCTACCGCTGCCCGCTTGGTCGCCTCCGGAAAAGTCAACACCGGTGTCCACTACCTCTTTGATGCAGTCGACCCCATGACTTTTATGGATGAGTTGCGAAAAGCCGGCGTCCAGGAGACGGTCACAGGAATTATGTAATTTTAATGTCGCCTCTATCCTCATCTAATTGAAGCATTTCGAAGAATGCCCGCCCTCTAAGACGCATCAACTTCGCTTGCCAGGACCGCTATATTTAACTCAGAAGCGGGTCACCAAACGCTCCCTTCCGAGCCGTGACCGGAAGGGAGTGCCCATGGGCCTGCGGCCACCTCTCGACATGTTCTTCAACGGAGTCGCATGGCCCTGCGGGCCACCAATGTTGATGAAGAATCTCGACCGTAACCGAGCCGTGACCGGCAGGGAGCGGTTGGCCCATTTAGACATGTTCTTCAACGGAGTCGCATGGCCCTGCGGGCCACCAATGTTGATGAAGAATCTCGACCGTAACCGAGCCGTGACCGGCAGGGAGCGGTTGGCCCATTTAGACATGTTCTTCAGGGGAGCGGTTTCTTAGCTCCTTACAGAACGGCCCGCGTGAGCAAGCGGCCAATCAACCGCAGCCGGTCCGTGTTGCGCGACTGCCCCAAAATCAGCCCCCGGAATCGCGGCTTGGCGGCTACTGCGGAGGCAGGACCCTGTTTTCTGCCTCCGCAAGACCCTCCCCGGAAGACGAACCCGCTTGGAATGAATAACCTAACTCGCTGTACCCACCCTCATCGCACCGGTGCGCTGAGAGGTTGAGAGTGCCGCCGCAAGGAACCTCGGATCGACGGCCCGATACCCCGTGCCGCGCACAGGGATAACAGACAAACTCACGCAGGAGGCGATATTCACACCACGCCGACGTAAAGGATGGAATGAAAGAGATTGCGCATCGCTTCGAGATCGCCAGCTTGGATGCGCTCTTCCGGGGTGGCCCCGCCAAGCAGTTGGCTGGGTGTATTCAACCAGTCTTGACCATAAGGGAGGAAATTGCGGATTTCCGCGCGCAATTGTTCAGCGTCATCGTTCAGCAAGTGACCGGGCGCCATCTTGCTATTAAGAATTCCGGATTTTTCGGGAGTCAGCAAACAGTTGCGCTCAACAAGCCAACACCTTCAATCCGCGCCCGCACCCGCTCGCCGCGCTTGATCCGAGCGCCCTTAGGACACCCCGTAGAAATCAAATCACCCGCATGGAGCGTCATGTAATCGCTATGAAACCGCACCAATTCGAACGGCCGCGTGCGCATATTCCGCACAAAATCGCGCGAGCAGATACCGTCGTTATGCTCCGTGATTACTTCCAGCGCCTCCACATCCGAAATTTCATCGGCCGTCACAACCACCGGTCCGAAACTAAAGAACGTATCGATACTCTTAGCGCGCGTGAGATATCTCGGATTCTTGCGCAGAACGTCCAGCGCCGTCATATCCAATGTCGTCGTATACCCGAAGATCACGTCGCGGACCTGATCCCCAGGAACAAACCGGCAAGTCTTCCCGATGATCACGCCGAGCTCACCCTCCGCATCCACGTCGTCCGAGATATGCGCGGGAGGCAGCACGATTTCCCCGCCCGGTTGGAACATGCACGAAGCAGGTTTCATAAAACTCGCAGGCTCCTCCGGCTGCACGGCGTTGATGTCGTCGGCATGCGAGCGGTAATTCAAACCAATGCACCAGATCTTCGGAGGCCGCTCGTAAGGCAAAAGTGGCCGCACTTCGCTAAGTGGAATCGCCGCGACACCACGCAGATCGCTCAGTTCAACAGCCGCGCCGCCCGCTTCAATAATCGCCAGCAGATCGTTCGGGATCAGTGTCCCACGCTTTGCATTGACTTCTTCGACAGGCGTCACTCCATCGCCGTCGACAACTCCAACATGCTTCGAATTCGCATGTTCAAAACGAATGAATTTCATAAGCTCTTGGCGACGTCGACAAGATCGCTGAAGACGCCATATGCGGTTTGTGGAACGCCGGGAGAAATGGAAACCGTCCCCACGGTTCCCATCAGATCCGTGTGCAGCAGAAGAATATTGGAGGTTCCTTGCACCGACGCAATCACGTCCGTTTCGTCGAGAATCTCGGCGCGCACACGCAGGCGGATACCGTTCGGCGTAGTTCGGCCGCGGCTCACCAGCACTGGAGTTTTACGCTGCCGCGCCAGATCCCGAACGCGTTCGGGAGTCAGCCTCCGAATTCCCCGCCGCTCCACGTCTTGCGGATTGACGCCGGCATCCATCAGCACGTTCGCGAGCGCGGCAGCCTTCGCGGCAGAATCCCAACCGTCGATATCGTAACTGGGGTCGGCTTCGGCGACGCCCGTACGTTGCGCTTCGCGAATCCCGTCTTCCATCGAATTGCCCGCGCGCATCGCGGCAACAATAACTTTCGATGTCGAGTTCAACGCTCCCGTGAATCCCAGGATCTTCACGCCGGGCAGATTATTGCGTACCATGTTGAACACCGGGGCTCCATCCATCACGGTGGATTCGAATCGAAACTCCACGCCCGCCCGCCGCGCCTCTTCTTTCAACGCAGCATAGGCATGAGCGATCGGTCCTTTGTTGGCCGTCACCACGTGGCAGCCGCGCGCAAACGCGGCGCGGATATTCGAAATTGCGGGCTCGCCGGTAGTCGGATTGAGGGTGGTGATTTCAATAACGACCTCAGGCCGAGATCGCTCGAGGAACTCTTCGAGCGACGGCACAACCGCTTCCAGCTTCGCGTCGGACGCAATGCCGGCCTTGTTGATCACCGTCCCGTGCCGCGTGTGAGCGCCGACAATTCGAAACGGAAAGGCCGAGCGTTTGCGTTCCACCAGCTCCACAAACGCGCGGCCTACATTTCCAAACCCTATGAGCGCAACTCTCAAAAGTCCAGTTTCTCGATCATGGAATTGAGATTCGATTCTAGCGCAGCCTTTTGCTTCTTGAGCTCGCCGGCGCGGTCGCGCAGGGCAGCCAATTGCGTCTCCTGCGAGGCGAGCTGATGCGCGTATTTCTGCACCTGATCCTGCTGTCCGCTGACACGATTGAGGCTCTCGATATTCTGCCGGACGCGCTGTTGATCGTTCGTCAGATCGCTAATCTCGTTGTGCGTGGCGTTGATCT
>JBEKUT010000686.1:0-2830 GCA_049514735.1 Bryobacteraceae bacterium | reverse complement strand
CTCCACGCCCTTTTTCAATATGGCTTCGCGATGCCCATCCACGCAGCACAAGGTGACCGCCAATGCCGAAACCCACGTGCCATCCTGGACCTGCGCGCCGGCGCGCCAACTCCCGTCGGGAAGTTGCCAATTTGCCACCAGATGCCAGGCGCGGTCAAGCGCTGAGGCGGATTTTTCGTCGCCATGCAGCGCCAGCATCGAGTACGCGGTTGGCTCCAGCCACGACGATTTGCCGGGAAAGTATCCCCATCCTCCGTCGAGGTTTTGTGTCCTCAACAGAAAATCACGCCGCGTCTCCAGGTACACCTCGGCCATACCCTGGAATCGGCGGATTTCATTAACAACTTTAGGGAAACGTTCTTGTGCCGGGCAGGCAACCCTGCCGAGCTGCGTCGCTCCTCTTCGGACTCGCGACCCGCAGGGAGCGGTCGGCCGACGCACGTTACAGAACCGCGACCGTAAGGAAGCGCCGCCTTCCCCCATTTCCCCTTCGCCCGCCCACCCCAAACGATAGTTCACTCACCGCCATAACCAGCCCACCCGCCAGATACTCCTAGGCCCTCACCAATCCCGCCCGAATAATCTAAGAATGAAGAAGTTCGCTTTGGTGTCTCTCGCGTCCCTCGCCGCTTTCTTTTGTTACGCACAGTCCAACGGGATCGTGCGAGGCACCGTTCTCGACCCCTCCGGAGCCGCCATTGCCGGCGCGATCGTACAAATTCAAAATCCGGTGTCGCAGTTTAATCGATCCACGCAGGCAGACACCCAGGGCCACTTTGAATTTGACAACGTTCCCTATAACAACTATCACCTCGGTGCTTCCGCTGCGAACTTTCAACCGGCCGCGCAGGATGTGGACGTACGCTCGCCCATCCCGGTTGACGTGAAGATCGGACTTAACATTGGAACCGCCGCGACAACGGTGAACGTCGAAGCCGGCTCGGACCTCCTCGAAACCGTCCCCAGCACGCACACCGACGTGGACCGCGCCCTGTTTGACAAATTGCCTCTCGAAAGTCAGACCTCTTCACTCAGTTCATTGGTTACGCTGGCCACGCCCGGAATTTCCGCGGACTCCAACGGTCTCTTTCATGGACTCGGCGATCACGCCGAAAATTCGTTCTCAGTCGACGAACAGCCCATCACGGACCAGCAAAGCAAGGTGTTCTCCAACCAGATCCCCCTCGATTCCGTCCAGTCGATCGAGGTGATTGAGGGCGCCCCACCCGCCGAATACGGCGACAAGACCAGCGTGGTTATCGTCGTTGCCACCCGCTCCGGACTCGGCGTCACGCAGCCCCACGGCAGCGTGTCGACATCCTACGGAACCTTTGGGACCGGAAGCGGCGCCTTCGATCTTTCCTACGGAGGAGCGAATTGGGGCAATTTCATCGCCGCCAATGGAGTGCAAACCGGCCGCTTCCTCGACCCTCCGGAATTCACCGTGATGCACGACAAGGGAAACGAAGCAAACGTCTTCGACCGCATCGACTCTAAACCTTCCATCGCGGATTCCATCAATCTAAACCTCGGCTTTACGCGCTCCTGGTTCCAGACGCCGAATTCCTTTGACGCCGAAAACGCGACGGCCTGGAACGGACTAACTGTCGACAATGGAGGTCTCGGCCCCAATGGCCTGCCCGTAGGTCCGCAGGATCAACGATCCAGGATTTTGACTTATAACATTGCGCCCACGTGGACACACTTACTTAATCCGAATACGGTACTTACCGTCGGCGGCTTCGCGCGGCACGATCAATATAACTACTATCCCAGCGATAATCCCTTCGCCGATCTCACGCCTGGGCTGCAGCTTCAAACCGTCGGTCAGGATCGCACTCTTCTGAATATCGGCGGCCATGTGGGCGTTTCCTACCTCAAAGGCATTCATAACGTCAAGGCAGGAGTCCTGTTCGAGCACACCTTGATATCCGAAAACGATAGTTTTGGAATCGTCGATCCTACATTTAATCCAGTGTGTCTGGCCGCGGATGGCAGCCCCATCACAAATCCGCTCATCACCGCTCCATCGCAGTGCACCGGAGCGATGCAGGTGAATCCTGGATTTGTGCCTCTGCTCGAGTGCTACGATCTGACCCGCACGGGCGGACTGCCGGCATCCAGCGGCTGCCCCTCTTCAACCAGCGGTCTCTATGGCTTTCGGGGACATGCGGATATCCGCGAAATCGCGCTATACATCCAGGACACCATTACTCTCAAGAATTGGACCTTCAATCTCGGTATCCGCGGCGACATATACAACGGCATCACGAAAGAGACCCAAGCAGAGCCTCGGCTCGGTATCGCCTATAACTTCAAGCCGACGAATACGGTAATTCGTATCTCCTATGCCCGTACTCTGGAAACGCCATTCAACGAAAACCTGGTGCTCGCGAGTAACGGCTGCAACGATGCTGTGATCAACGCGCTTATGTCAACCACGCAAGGGTACCCTTGCATCACCAGCCCACTGACTCCCGGACGGCGAAATGAATTCCATACCGGCCTGCAACAGGCCTTCGGAAGATACTTAGTAATTGACGGCGAGTATATCTGGAAGTACACACATTCAGCCTACGATTTCAGCGTTCTCGGTAACACGCCAATTACATACCCCATCGAGTGGAAAAGCTCCAAGATTCCTGGATACGCAGTGCGCGTCTCCATGCCGAACTTCCATGGTCTCTCGGCCTTCGTGGTCTTCTCGAGTGTTGCGGCCCGTTTCTTCGGCCCGCAGGTCAGCGGAATCGGCACCACGCCCTCCTCACTGGGCTCGACTTCCGTGTTCCGCATCGACCATGACGAGCTCTTCAATCAGACCACTCACCTG
>JBEKUT010000685.1:0-2857 GCA_049514735.1 Bryobacteraceae bacterium | reverse complement strand
CCAATCGGCCCGCGGTTGCAATCGCTTCAATGAATCTGACGCATCAAGTCGAATCCGAAGAATAAGCCGCCCGGCGTGTCGGCGTTTGGTTGTCCCAGGAATTCCGCGCGCGTCCCCGCACGTTGCGAGACCGTGACACCGGGACTGGTTGTCAATCCCAGCGTAAACGCGTGCCGGTATATCTTCTTCTGAATCCCGAATGAATAAGCTGGACGGTGAATGCCGAGTTCGCTCGCGTTCAACACCGTCGGAATCACTTCGGCGATCAAGGCAACCGTCGGCCGTATGTCTACAGCCGCGCCCACCCCGATGGAGAATGTGTTGACGCCCGGATAATCGGGAATATCCGCGGATTGAAAACCCGTCGCTTGAACCAATGGACGCGCATTGAAAGACGCTGTCGGAACGATGTAGACCTGAGCCCGTGATGTTATGCTACGCGAGAAAATCCCTTCAATATTTTCGGTGTAGCTCTTGCGGAAGTTATTCTGGCCTTCGATCGAGACACGCACCGTCATGTTCAGCGGATCCCCATGATGCTCGTCGAGGAGGTTGTACGCCGCCATGAGTTGGATGGGCCTCCCCAGTAGCGTAGGCGACCGAAAAATGCTGACAGACAATTGGTCTGTCACGCCGTAGCGAAGACCGAAGGAAGCCAGCGCGAAGTTATCCAAGCCGAACAGCTCGCCGCCGCGGCCGGGTCCTGAAACAGCCGAATCGTAAGGGAAACGATGCGTGAAGTTGACATAGACTCCATGACGGTCAACTTCGCGGCCGGTAGGCAGGCTAAAGAGCAGGTCGTCGGCGGGTTGATAAATCTTGCTTGGCGCCCCGTTGGCTTCCGCCGTTTGTCCGGCTGTATTCGGGCCCGTTGTATTTGAGAAGGACCGGACATAGCTCGCGAGGCTATCAATCTGCGGTTCTGTTAACTTGCCTGAGAACGCTGGCATGCGGCCACCGCCTGCGCCTTTGTGAATAGCATTCAGGGCGGTTTGAGCGCTCAGACTCCGCGCGAAGGCGGGGTTTGTGAAATCGGGCGTTCCTATGCCGGGTATGCCTTTACCCTCGGCACCGTGACACCCCGAGCAATTCCGTTGGAACAGAGACGCGGCCGTCACCTCAGGTGCCGAACCGATCTCTTGAACAGTCTTCGCGGCCAGGTCAACCTGATAGCGTTTTCCGTCGCGTTCTAGAATCAGCGTCGAACCCGCGCCGCTCGGGAATGAGACGCCCAGGAGTTTAGCCAACTGCGCGGAATCGTCCGCGCCGGACGCAAACACTCCTCCTGTGAGCACAACGATTACGAAAAGACTCTTCCAATAGGTTTTCATAATTGCGTTCTTCTTGTTTACCAGGCGTTTCTGCCAAACAGCAGGTCGGGAACAGTCAGCGCTACGATTCGGAGATACAAACCGATTGAAAAACGGCGCACCAGGAATAAGTCGAGGCGCTTTCTCTGGCGATAAGTGAGCCGGCTGCGGCCGCGAACTTGCCACAGCCCTGTAAGTCCAGGCTTGACTGACAACACTTCCATCGCATCCGAATCGTAGTACTCACTCAACTCGAATCGCGTAATCGGCCGGGGACCGACGATCGACATCCGTCCCGCCGCGACCAAAGCCAATTGTGGGAGTTCGTCAATGGAGTGCCGCCGGCAGAAGGAGGCGAAACGGCTTGTCACGCGCGGGTCTGCGATCAGCTTGGGGTAGGGCTTCTCATCCACCATCTTCTCGACGAAGAAACCGGATTTATGCCTCGGTCCAGGCCACATCGTCCGGAACTTATAAACCCAGAGTGTTTGGCCATAGCGGCCAACCCGCCGATGAGCTATCAGTGGCGAAGCTCCCGAACGTACGCAAACAATCAGCGCCATTATAGCCAGCACGGGTGACAGACAAATCAGTAAAAACGCCGCAACAACCGGTTCCAGAACATACAGCAACCTAATGGAAATCGGAATTTGCGAACTCCACGGTAGGTGCAGTGCCGCGCCCTGGAAGTACTTAATCCGCGAACCCGTGGCTAACATTACAGGCACTCCAGAGTGCAACATCGATAAGGCCGCCGATGAACGCAGATGAACACGGATGCCGCGGAGCACAGCTCTTTCTTTTCGATCTGCGTTAATCTGCGTTTATCTGAGGCCATAGCTCTTAGTTAGTTTTTCATCATCTTGTCAAAAATCAAACCGGCACCCGAACTGCATGCGGCGTGGATCTCCCGACGAAAACGCCTTCCCGAAGAATGGACCGAAATCGGGATAAGGTCCGGGTATCCCAAGATTCGGATGATTCAGCGCGTTGAACGTCTCGGCGCGCAGCTCTAACGATTTGCCTTCCGTAATTGTGAACCGGCGATGCACGGCGACATCGATAACTTCGTTGCCAGGCCCCGGAATAATGTCGCGGCCGGCATCTCCGAACGTATAGGGCGCGGGATCGGAGAACGCGTTGGTATTGAATAGACGATTCGCGCTGCGCTGGCTGATAGGCAAACTAATGGATTGGCCTGGCACGACATTGGGCCGGTTGGGCGTACCCGAATTGGCGAAGTCCGTCGCAAAGTAGACCGGATTTAGAGGCGTTCCGGTTTGAAACGTCATATTCCCGCTGAACTGCCAATTGCTGAAAACAGGTTTCCACCTCGGCGCGGCGGGAATCGAATAAACGTATCCGCCGGTCAAACGGTAGCGCACGTCGAAAAACGAGAGCCCGCGTTCCAATCGCAGATTTCGCTCGTCCTGGGCGCCGAAGCTATCGTAGTTACCGACCACGGGCGAGTCCGCATCGTCGATGGATTTCGCCCAAACAAAGCTCGCCAGGAACGAAAGGCGCTTGGTGGCGCGCTTTTCGGATTT
>JBEKUT010000684.1:0-2862 GCA_049514735.1 Bryobacteraceae bacterium | reverse complement strand
TCCGAGATATCGGGTGGTTTGCCATTGTGCAGCGGCAGATTTGCCATCACCCAGAGCACCACCGCAACGGCCAGAATCACCGTGCCGGCTCGTCGCAGAAAAACCGCGGAACGATCGTACAGGCGCAGGCCCAGAGACCGCAGGGTGGGCAAGCGGTAGTTCGGCATCTCCAATACGAAGGGCGTCTTTTCGCTCTTGAGCACCGACGATTTCAACAGCCGCGCTGTGCCGACCGCCGCGACGAAGCCTAGAAGATAAAGGCCCAGCATCGCGCCGGCCTGCGTCCCGAGGAAGGGGCCGAGCAGCGGGCGCTCTTTGATGAAAGCGGCGATGATCAGCGTGTAAACCGGCAACCTCGCCGAGCAGGTCATGAACGGCGCAATCATAATGGTTGCGAGCCGGTCGCGCTTGTTCTCAATCGTGCGCGTCGACATTATGGCGGGGACAGCGCAGGCGTAAGCCGACAGCAGCGGAATAAACGATTTGCCCTGCAATCCAAATTTGGCCATGGTGCGGTCGGCGATCAGTGCCGCGCGCGCCAGGTAGCCGGAGTCTTCCAGGATTCCAATGAATAGGAATAGTAAGAGGATCTGAGGCAGGAAAACCACCACCGATCCGACGCCGGTCCAGATGCCATTCACTAGCAAGGACGTCCAAATCGAGTGCGGCAACGCAGCGGTGAGCCATGTGCCGGAGCTTTGAACCAGATCTTGTAAGCCGTTCATCAACGGCTTCGCGCCCGTGAAAATCGTCTGGAACACCGCGACGACGACGATCGCGAAGACCGCGGGACCCACAATGGGGTGCAGGAATACAGAATCGAGCCGACGCGTCCACAGCGGCGGATCGGGAGACCTGTACGCAGCGCCCTCCCCAACTTGTCCGGCCCATCGCCGGCATTTGGGTACGTCGTGAAGGACCGGTAACTCGATCAGCGGAGTCTTCAAAGCCGAACGGCCGTGCGCGGTACCTTCGATGAACTGAAAAACCTTATCGACGTTTTCGCCCTTGGCTGCGCTGATTAGGGCCACCGGAGCGCCGAGCTCGCTGGCCAGCGCCGCCGTATCCACTTGCCCGCCCCGCGCCCGCAGATCGTCCGCCATGTTCAATATGATCAGGGTGGGGAGCTTCAGCGCCAGGATCGGCGCCGCCAGAACCAGGTGCCGCGCCAGGTTGGTGCAATCCAGTATCAAAAGGACCGAATCCGGTTTTGGCACGCCGGGCATCTCGCCCGCCAGGACGTCGCGCGTCACCTGCTCGTCTTCCGAACGGGGATTCAGGCTATAGACACCCGGCAGATCGACGAGAATGACCTCGCGCGTGCCGGTGGTTTTAGCGCGCCCAATATGATGCTCCACGGTAACGCCGGGGAAGTTGGCGACCTTCTGGCGCAATCCGGTCAAGCGATTGAATAAAGTCGATTTGCCGGAATTAGGAGGGCCTACAACCGCCACAACGTGCGGCGTCTCCGAACGAGCTTTGAACGCCGGCCCGGACGCAGCGGGGCAATCGGAACAGTCGTGGCAGGCGCTCATTGCCGGTCCAGTTGATTGTGGTTTGCGGGGCGCAATCGCATGTGGGAAGCGGTGTCCCGCCGCAGGGCGATTTCAGAACCGTCTACTCGAAAAACCCGGGGATCGCCCCCGGGGGCGCTCAGCGCGCGGGTTACCTGCGCACCGGGCAAAAACCCAAGTTCCATAAGGCGTTGCGCGACATCGGCCGGAAGATCGATGTCCTCCAGGATGCCGTGTTCGCCTTGCTTGAGTTCCGCTAGCGTCACGGGCGATTTGCCCTTGTGGCGCGGCTTATTGAAACTCAGTTGCACTCTGCCCCCAGTATCGGATTCGGATCAACGTGGTGTCAAGGCCACTGCTCTATAATATGCGACTTCTTTGGTCGGAGTTTCAGTTTTCTCGCCAAAACTTTTTGGCTCAAAGCTATTGACATGTGCACGCTAAGATTTTATACTGTGTACAGAGTTAGATTTTAGGAGGAACATAGAACATGGCTCTTGTTAAGTATGCAGATCTCGAAGACTTCCCCGGCCTTCGCCTTTTCCAGGACACCGTCAACCGGATGCTGGACCAGAATGCCGCCCGTCCGTGGGTACCTGCGGTGGACATTTTCGAAACCGAGAACGAATGGGTCCTGAAGGCCGATCTTCCCGACGTGAAGCTGGAAAACGTCGACATCCAGATTGAGAACGGCAACCTCACCCTGAAGGGCGAGCGTAAGTTCCAGAAGGAAGAGAACGGCAAGGGATATCAACGCGTTGAGCGGAGCTACGGCACGTTCGCCCGCTACTTCAGCCTGCCGGACACGGTGGACTCGGAGAACGTTCGGGCCGATTACGCCAATGGCGTGTTGACGGTGAAGCTTCCGAAGAAAGAAGTCGCCAAGCCGCGCTCCATCAAAGTGCAAGTGAACAACAACTAAAACAAAAACTGCACGGCATCGTCAAAATTTATGAGGGCGGGGAGGACCCGCCCTCGAACTGTCTATATGAACGCTCTCAAAACGATATTGTTACTTGGCGTACTCAGTGGGCTTCTCCTTTTTGCGGGCGACCTGATCGGAGGACGGCAAGGACTCGAAATCGGCCTGTTCTTCGCGCTTGCGATGAACTTTATCGGCTACTTCTTTTCCGACAAGATCGCGCTGTCGATGTACGCCTCTCAGCCTGTCACGCCAACCGAGAACCCCGATGTCTACGCGCGCCTGTTTCCAATTGTGCAAAGCCTCACCATGCGCATGGGCCTGCCCTTGCCGAAGCTGTGGCTAATTCCCGAAGAATCGCCCAACGCTTTCGCGACGGGCCGCAATCCCAATCACGCCTCTGTAGCTGTCACGGCCGGTGCGCTC
>JBEKUT010000683.1:0-2863 GCA_049514735.1 Bryobacteraceae bacterium | reverse complement strand
GGCGGCGGCGCTCGGTCCGCGGCAGTTTGAACAAGCCGAATTCAATATTGCCTTCGACGGTGAGCCACGGGAAAACACCGCGCTCCTGGAATACAAAGATGCGGCGGGGATCGGGTCCGCGAACCACTTCCCCGTCGATTCTGACCTCACCGGACGTAGGGGAAAGAAAGCCGCCGATCGCGCTCAGGAGCGTCGACTTGCCGCATCCGGAAGGTCCGACGATGCAGAGGAACTCCCCTTCGCTCACCTCCAGGTTGACGTCGTTCAGCACCTGGGTACTCTTGCCATCGCGCGTAAAAACCATGTGGATGTGCCGCGCGGATAGCTTTGTCTCCGGCAGCGGCACTAATCCTCCGACCGGTCCCAGCGGACCGATTTCGCTCCTTCCAGCGATCGCATACCCAGATCCAGCAGCAAGCCGACGATGCCTATTATGACCATGGCGGCGACTACGAGATCGTAGCGGTTGCCGGCGTTTCGCGCGTCCACGATCAGGAACCCCAAGCCGGAGTTCACTGCGATCATCTCGGCCGCCACCACAACGATCCACGCCACTCCCAAAGTAATCCGTAGACCGGTGATCAATTGGGGAAGCACCGCCGGGTACAGAACGCGATAGACCAAGTCGCTCGGACTCAGGCCGAAATTGCGCCCTGTGTTTACATAAACCGCCGGAATTCTCTGGACCGCATTGATGGCTGTTAGCAGAAGCGGAAAGAAGCAACTGAGGAAGATGAGGAATATGGCGGAGAGATCTCCGACCCCGAACCACAGAATCGCGATCGGAATCCAGGCCAGCGGCGAGATCGGACGAAAGATCTGAATTAGAGGATTGAACGCCATCTCAGCTCGCCGATACCACCCGATTGCGAGCCCCAGGGGAATCGCCAAAATGGCCGCCGCGGGTCCGCTCGCCGACCCTCTCTTCCAGCCGCACGTTGAATTCCTGCGCGACCTGGTGCAACCGATACCGGTACAGCGCCCACACCAACGCAAGAAAAGCGGCCCCCAACGAAAAGCGGAACCAGTTGGTCTGGTAGTATGCTGGGGCGATGGAAAAATCGAGCGAGGCGCCAGCTTCGTTCCACACGCCGCTGTTATTCGAGGCCATGACGCGGAAGCGGTAGTTGCGCGGAGGAAGATTGCTATAGAACGCCTTCCGCTCGTTGCCGGCGTCCTTCCAGTCCTGGTCCCAGCCTTCCAGCTTGACGCGAAAACGAACCTTCTCCGGCGCGACGAGGCTGAGAGCGGTGTAGTCGACCTCCACATCGCGGCTAAGTGCGGGCAAGCTCAGGTTCGAAACTACCGCACCCGACAGGTTCTGCCAACGAGTTTTGCGATCGGCGGCGATTTGCTCGATGTGCACCGGCGGTGCGAGTTTGTTCATTGGGAGATGACGTGGATCGACGACGTTCACGCCGGCTCCGGTCACGAACCACAGTTTACCGTCGGTGGACTTCGCGACCCGCGGACTGTAGCCGCTAGGAGAAGTGGAGCGGAGCCTGACACCGTCGGCCGCGTCCCAAATGGTTGTCTCGATCCTATGCTTCGGGTCTGCGATCCACGCGGCTAATTCGGCCCGAGCGATGCGCACCAGGCCGCAGGCCGCGTACAACCAGAGCGAATGGTCGTCGTCTTCCATCGTCCAGTGAACTGTGTCGCAAGGCAATCCGTTCCTGGTGGTGAGCGTAGCGACGCGGCCGTCTTTGATCCATCCGAGGCCGTCGCCCTCGGTTGCGACCCACAAAGAGCCATCCTGACCGAGTTCAAGGCCGGCGACAGCTTTTTCGCCCAGCCCGTGACCCGCTGTATAAGCCGCGCGAACCCGATTGTCCTTGAAATACGCCACGCCGCCCCCGCGCCAGAATCCAAGCCACATACCGCCTTGGCCGCGATCAGGTTGTAGAACCGAAGCATTTTCCTGGCGCCCCAGTTGTGACCAGGGGATCCGCTCGACCAAATGTCCCGCCCGCACGTGCAGAAGACTCTGATGCTCCGCTACCCAGAGGTTGCCTGCCTTATCCCCAGTGATGAAATGTGCTTCTCCGCCAGATATATCTTTTACGGGAACAAACCGGCCATCCGCAAAGTAGGCAAATCCATGACGCGTAAACGCCCAGATTCGTCCGCGATCATCCTGAAAGAGCGACTGCACTGCGTCATCCGGCAGTCCACTCGACTTCCGGAAAATTGTGACTTGTCCGTTGTTCCATCGATTCAAACCATTGGCAGCGCCAATACAAATACTTCCGTCGTTCGCCGCGAGCACGGACCAATCGTTATCGGTAGACAAACCTTGTTTCACGGAGACGGTGAACACGGGGAGTTCTCGAAAGCGGTCGAGCCCTCCATTCGTGGCGGCCCAGATGTTGCCCTCATGGTCCTCGAAGAGACTGTAGATAAGGTCGCCCGAGAGGCCGTCGGATCGCGAAAACACATCGGCCCGGCCCTGATGGACGTGGATGAGTCCCCGGTCTAGAGTTCCAATCCAGAGACCACCCTCGCGGTCTCGGAGCAGCCTATTGCCATTGAACGGCTCGCTGAAGCCTCGTACAGGATAGGACTCGGATTTGCCTTGGACGAACCGCTTAATTCCGCCGTGCATAGCGATCATCAGTTCCCCGTCATCCCCCCGATTCAGATCTTGGAGCTGTGCTGAGGGCATCGCATATTGCGTTGGGGGACCGGGCTTCCATCGCCAAAGTCCGGTCTGTGTACCGGCCCAGAGATTGCCTTTAGTGTCCTCATACAATGACAAGACCATTTGGCCTAGAGCGCCGTCCCGCCCCTCACACTGCGCGCTGCCGTGTTGGATCGCGCAGAGCAGTCCATTGGGAAACCCAAGCCCCCCGGCCCATAAAGT
>JBEKUT010000682.1:0-3164 GCA_049514735.1 Bryobacteraceae bacterium | reverse complement strand
TGCTTTCATCATGTAGAAACGATCGAGCCGGAGGCTCAAACTGTACCTGTCGGCCGTCCACTTGCGAACACAGAGACGTATGTCCTCGACCCTCATGGCGAACTTTCGCCAGTGGGAGCGCAGGGCGAGTTGTATATCGGGGGGCACGGGGTTGCACGTGGATATTTAAATCAACCGGATTTGACCGCCGAGCTATTTGTTCCCGACCCGTTTAGCAAGCGTGCCGGTAGCAGGTTGTACAAAACAGGTGACGGCGTGCGGTGGTCCGCGGATGGCCTTCTCGAATTCGCGCACGAGGCCGAAGGACGCGACAAACGGTTGGTTGCTTACGTCGTAATGGAACCGGGACGGCGTGGAGATTTGCGGCGTGAGTTGAGCCAGCGGCTGCCCGATTACATGGTGCCCGCGATGTTTATTGAACTCGCGGAACTGCCGCTGACGCCGAACGGCAAACTGAATCGTAGAAACTTGCCCACGCCTGTTTGGGAAGGCCGTTCGGGCGGCAGTGCAACCCGGACGGCAGTCGAAGAGATACTTTGCGACATCTGCGCGGAGGTCCTGGGCATTCGCGAGATCGGAGTGGATCAGAACTTCTTCGAGTTAGGTGGGCACTCACTGCTGGCCACACAAGTGATAGCGCGCGTTCGCAGTGTCTTCCAGACTGAAGTACCGTTGCGCGTGCTGTTCGAATCGCCGACGGTATCCGGCATGGCGCGGCGCTTGGCGGAATCGGCTGCAATAGGCTCCATCCCGCCGCTGGTTCCAGTCGCGCGCGAGGGGGATCTGCCTTTATCGTTTGCTCAGCAGCGCCTGTGGTTTTTGGATCGAGTAAACCCGGGCGGCGTGGCGTATAATCTTCCGTTCGCGTTAAGGCTGAAAGGCACGCTGAATATAAATGCGGTGCAGATGAGTCTCGACGAGATCGTGCGGAGGCATGAAGCGCTTCGTACGTGCTTCCCAGCGAGACAGGGAATCGCGATTCAGAAGATAACACCTCCTTATAGAGTGTCTTTGCCTTTGACCGATCTAAGTTCGCTGGAAGAAAAGGCGCGAGAATGCGAAGCTGCTTCGCAGATGCGGAGGGAAGCGGAAGGAAGCTTCGACCTGGCGCAGGGTCCGCTCATTCGGGCGTCGCTGATCCGTTTGAGCGACGATCAGCACGATCTTCTGATAACGATGCATCACATTGCCGCCGATGGCTGGTCAATCGGTGTGCTGGTCCGGGAGTTTATGTCTTGTTATGCGGCATATTCGACCGGCGGTCAACCGGAGCTCGCGGAGTTGCCGGTTCAATATGCAGATTTCGCTGTGTGGCAGCGGGAATTATTACAAGGGGAGTTACTGGAGAGCCAGCTCAGTTACTGGAAAGAGCAGCTACGCGACATTCCGGCGCTCGGTTTGGTTGGCGATTACGGCCGGACCCGTGGTCAAAATAATCGTGCCGGTACGGTGGCTTTCACGCTAGACAGTGCGCTATGCGAAGGGCTGAAGCGTCTCGCACGGCGCGAAGGCACTACGCTCTTCATGGTGTTGGAGTTGGTCTTCAAACTTCTCTTATCGCGCTATAGCGGACAAACGGACATAACAATCGGGTCGCCCATCGCGAATCGTAACCACTTACGGACCGAAGAACTCATCGGTTTCTTCGTCAATACGATCGCACTCAGAAGCAACGTCCATGGGAATCTTACATTCCGCGACTTGCTGGCGCGAGAGCGAAAGACCGTGCTCGAGGCATATGCGCACCAGGATCTTCCCTTCGACAAAATCCTGGAGGCGTTGGAGACGGAACGCGACCTCAGCCGCAGTCCTCTCTTTCAGGTGATGTTCTCGCTGCAGAACACTCCGTGGGCTCCTTTAGAACTGCCAGACTTGCGGATCATTCCGCGCGAGTCGCACACTGCAGCGGCGAAGTTCGATCTGACAGTTGCGACATGGGAAGACACTGGCGGGACAATCTCGGGGAGATGGGAATACAACGCGGATTTATTTAGGCAAGACAGCGCCGAGCGGCAGGTGCGGCACTTCACGGAGTTACTACGCTCGGCGGTGGAACAGCCCGACGCACGTGTAAGTCAACTCCGCGCGTTGAGCCCGGATGAGGAGCGGCAACAATGCGAGGAATGGAATAGCACTGCGCGGCCCTTCCCAGTCGAGCCGACTCTGGCGGCGCTGTTTGAAGAGCAGGTGAGCAAGACACCTGACGCGATCGCGGTTGAGTACGCCGACCGGCGGCTGACATATCGCGAATTGGACGATCGTGCCAACGCACTGGCGTGCGCATTGCAGAATCTCGGCGTGCGGGAAGAGTCGCGCGTGGGCATCTGCATGGAGCGCGGTCCGGAGATGATTGTGGCTGTGCTGGGCGTCGTGAAGGCGGGTGCAGCTTACGTCCCACTCGATCCGGGTTATCCACCGGCTCGCCTGCAATTCATGATCGAGGATAGCGGGATTAAGGTGCTGCTGACTGAGACGCGTTCTCAGGGTGTCGTTGCCGAATTGTCACCCGAGATCCTTTGTGTGGATGAAATCGGCACGCGCGGTACGAAAGCCCGCCGGGTGATCGCGTCTGCCGACAGCTTGGCCTATTTGATGTATACGTCCGGTTCAACGGGGCATCCAAAGGCGGTCATGGTGTCGCAGCAGGCAGTGAAGCGACTGGTGCTCAATACCGACTATGTCGACTTTCGGCTTGAGGATCGCATCGCACAGGCCGCCAATGCATCTTTCGATGCGGCAACGTTTGAGATCTGGGGCGCGCTTCTGAACGGTGCGTGCGTGGTGGGTTTGACAAGAGCGGAGATACTGAGCTCGGCTTCATTTCAACGTACTTTGGAGGCGAAGCGGATCACTCATTTATTCCTAACCACGGCCCTGTTTAATCAATACGCACGAGAAGCTAAGAATACTTTTCGGACTGTTCGGAACTTACTTTTTGGTGGCGAAGCTGTAAATGTCGATTGTGTCCGGGAAGTGCTCGGGGGATCCGGACCGGAGCGGCTGCTACATGTATACGGTCCCACCGAGTGCGCGACCTTTGCTTGCTTTCATCATGTAGAAACGATCGAGCCGGAGGCTCAAACTGTACCTGTCGGCCGTCCACTTGCGAACACAGAGACGTATGTCCTCGACCCTCATGGCGAACTTTCGCCAGTGGGAGCGCA
>JBEKUT010000681.1:0-2885 GCA_049514735.1 Bryobacteraceae bacterium | reverse complement strand
CCGTCTGTCAATCTGCCATCGTCCAAAATCTGAAGAAGCAGGTTGAACACGTCATGATGCGCCTTTTCGATTTCGTCGAATAGGACCACCGCGTAAGGCTTGCGCCGCACCGCTTCGGTGAGCTGTCCGCCTTCTTCATAGCCGACATATCCAGGAGGCGCGCCGACCAGTCTGGCTGCCGCATGCCGCTCCTGATATTCCGACATGTCGATGCGAATCATGGCGCGCTCGTCGTCGAAAAGGTATTCCGCGAGCGCGCGTGCAAGCTCCGTCTTACCGACCCCGGTGGGACCTAAGAAGATAAAGCTTCCGATGGGCCGGTTCGGATCTTTCAAACCGGACCGGGCGCGCATCACGGATTCGGCGACCGCTGTCACGGCCTCGTCCTGCCCGATTACGCGGCGATGTAATTCTTCTTCGAGATGGAGCAGTTTGCGCATTTCGCCTTCGAGCAGCCTCGAGACCGGAACGCCGGTCCAGCGGCTGACCACTTCGGCGATGTCTTCCTCGTCCACTTCTTCTTTCAACAAATGCATGCCGCTTTGTTTTTGCTCCAGGCGCTGCTGCTCGGCTTTCAGCTTGCGCTCCAGCTCCGCCAGCTTGCCGTACTTGAGCTCGGCCGCTTTGTTGAGATCGTACTGGCGCTCGGCGCGTTCGATCTCGACCTTGGTCTGCTCGATCTGCTCGCGAATCGCCCGCAAACGCTGCACCGCTTCCTTCTCGGCCTGCCATTGCGCCTGTAGCGCGCTGGCTTCGCCCTTGAGATCGGCGATTTCTTTCTCAACTTTAGCCAGGCGCTCTTTCGACGCGGAGTCGCTCTCTTTCTTAAGAGCCTCGCGTTCGATTTCGAGCTGCATGCTGCGGCGCAGGATCTGGTCGAGCTCGGCCGGCATGGAATCGATTTCGGTGCGCAGCTTCGCCGCCGCCTCATCGACGAGGTCGATGGCTTTATCGGGCAGGAAGCGATCCTGAATATAGCGGTTGGACAACACGGCCGCGGCTACCAAAGCCGAATCCTTAATGCGGACGCCGTGATGCAGCTCGTAGCGTTCGCGCAGGCCGCGCAGAATGGAGATGGTATCTTCGACGGTCGGTTGATCCACCAGAACGGTCTGGAAGCGGCGCTCCAGCGCTGCATCTTTTTCGATGTACTTGCGATATTCGTCGAGCGTCGTCGCGCCGATGCAATGCAGCTCGCCGCGCGCCAGCATGGGCTTGAGCAAATTGCCGGCGTCCATGGCGCCTTCCGCTTTGCCCGCGCCGACCACCGTGTGCAGTTCGTCGATAAAGAGGATAATCTGGCCCTCCGACGACTGCACCTCTTTTAGTACGGCTTTGAGCCGCTCTTCAAACTCGCCGCGGAATTTTGCGCCCGCGATCAGCGCGCCCATGTCGAGCGAGACTACCTTTTTGTCCTTCAAACCGTCGGGAACGTCGCCACGCATGATGCGCTGCGCGAGCCCTTCGACAATGGCGGTCTTGCCGACGCCCGGCTCTCCAATGAGGACGGGATTGTTTTTGGTGCGGCGCGATAGAACTTGGATGACACGGCGGATCTCCTGATCGCGCCCAATAACGGGATCGAGCTTGCCTTGTGCGGCAAGCTGGGTCAGGTCGCGGCCGTATTTTTCGAGAGCTTCATAAGTGGCCTCGGGATTGGCGTTCGTGACGCGCTGATTGCCACGCACTTCCTGGAGGGACTTCATAAGCCGGTCACGAGTGACGCCGAATTCCTTGAAGATTTTCCCGGCCGGGCCGCGATCGTCCGTGATCGCCAAAAGGACGTGCTCCACCGAGACGTACTCATCCTTCATCCGCTTGGCTTCGTCTTCGGCTTTGGTGAACAGGGCGGTGAGGCGCGGGGTGACGTCCTGGCCAAGAGTGGCCGCCTGTCCGGAGATTTTGGGCAGGCGGTCGATTTCCTGCTGCACGCGGGTTCGCAAAGAATCGACACGGACATCGGCTTTATTAAGGATGGACGGCGCGAGCCCCCCTTCCTGGTCGAGTAGAGAGAGCAGCAGGTGCTCGACATCGATCTGCTGGTTACCGTTGCGGACGGCCAGGGATTGGGCCGCGCGGAAGGCATCCTGTAGTTTTTCAGTGAAGCGGTTGAAGTCCATAAGTTGAGTCTCTAACTATCAACTAATCTAAGCTTATCACCAGCACTTCCCGCCGTCAACTTCCGGCGTGGGCGTCCTGGTACTTCCTTCAAATTGTCAGACGAAAACCAATGTATGTCATTGACATTCCCTCTTCACGAGGATAAATTTAAATTAACCTTCTGATCCAGGGATTGGAACGGTCAAACGTTCCGCCCGTTTTGCGGTAGCCCCGACCAGATGCCGCTTGATCCGGGATCGCGTTAGCCGAAGTTGCTACCTTTAGCCTCCGGCGTTTTTTGAATTCGATTCGGCTTAGCTAATCAAATAGGGATCTGAAATGAAGAAGCCTCTCGCAATCGAGACCGGAAACGCGGTCATCAAATTGTTGGCCGTAATGCCCATTGAGGAAGACCATGCGCAACTGGACAGCATGCTGCCCAATCAGAAATGGTCCATACATAAGGCCCATACCCTCACATCTGCGGTAGCGCAACTGAGAAAGCACGCACCTATACCGTTGGTCGTCTGCGACCAGGACCTTTGGCCGGGGACCTGGAAGGATCTGCTCAAGCGTTTGGATTGTTTGAACGACCCTCCTTTCCTGATCGTCACGTCGCGGTTAGCGGACGAGCAATTGTGGGCGGAGGCGCTGAATCTGGGCGCCTACGACGTTCTAGCGAAACCCTTCGACACCCAGGAAGTAAACCGAACTCTTTCTTCGGCCTTTTTCCGCTGGCGTGATTGCCACGCCCTGCCTCAGGGCACCCCTTTGACGCTGAAAAT
>JBEKUT010000680.1:0-2908 GCA_049514735.1 Bryobacteraceae bacterium | reverse complement strand
CGATGGGTCGCTGAACGGTACCGACACCCGCTCAGGCGAATCCTGCGCGAATGCCGCGATGCCCGCGGCTGTAATTATAACTGCCAATACCCGCTTCATTGCTGTCCTCGATTCCTGATTCTGATATCACCGTTGAAGTTCTCGAATTTGTACTCGGGTCCGCCGCTTCCAATGCGAATCCCCTGAAAATCGTTGCTGCGGTAGATGTAGTGCCCGTCCTTGCGTTCGGCCTTCGCGGCCACCGCTGGCAGGTACGCCGTGGCAAAGTCGGTATAGATTCCGCCGTTGAATGTCTTCAAGCGCACGTCGGCCGACAGGCCCGGCTGGAACCACGCTTCCACCGCTCCATTCAAGGACCCGAAGTAGGAGTCGTGCTCCGGGTTCTTGACGAACGTGATCGTCACCTTACCGTTCAAGGCGTAGACGTGCCCCGATCCCGCGACATCGTCCATTTGCACGCTGCCGTTGATATTTTCGATGTCGTAATCGCCCGCCGTCTTCGCGACCTCGATCTTGCCTTCGTTGACCGCGCCTAAATAAAGAGCCGTGTTACGAGGAACCTTGATATCGAAATCGAAGACGACCTTGTAGCCGCGGCGGCCGTGCTCATGTACGTCGTTCTTGCGGGTACGGAACGATGGCCGCTCGTCGCACTGGCAGCGGAACGGCCCATCGACATACAGCCGCACATCGCCGCCGTTCTGCGTCATGTCGAGTTTCACCTCGCGCTTAGCCGCTTCGGCGCGCTCGCCGTTATCCGCCGCGATGGTTTTGTGCGCGTCCACCTGGATCTCCGGCCCGTCATAACCCGTCACCTTGATCGACCCGAACACGTTGTCGACTTCAACCGATGTGGCGCCGGCGAACGTCTTGTGGATCGTCTCGTGCTCCTGCGCCGCGAGCGGCAGGATGGTCAGAGCTAATACCCAGGCCCGGATCATTGCAATTTCCCCAACGCCCACACGGCGTGCTGCTTCACCTCGGGATTGACATCCGTTGCCGACATCAATTTCGCGATCGCCGGCTTAGCATCCTTCTCCTTCATTTCGACCAGTTGATCGAGAATGGCGATTTCCACCATGGGCGACCCCTGCTTGTTCAGGGACTGGATCAGGCCCCGGCGGCCCACCGGGCTGTCGGTAAAATTGTGGAGCGCGTCCACGGCCGCGAGCCGCACATTCACATTCGGATCGTGATTGACGGTCGTCAGCAAAGCCGCGAGGACTTCGGAATCGGACTGCTCCACCCGGTAAGACCAGTTCACGCCTTGCAAACGGTCGCTTGCATTTTGCTGCTGCAGCAGCGATAGAGTCACCAGCTGTTTCATACTATTCACCTCCGCTTGCAGTTGTGTAATTTGGCCCGATCCGCGGGCCGTGATATTGCCAATAAAAATTCCGGCCACGAGAATGGCGAGAGCGAAGCCGGCCTGGAACGCCGGATTCCGCATCCACCAGAACCTGTGCTGGCGCTCCATTTCGCGGCGCTCGGCTTCACGCAATGAAGCGTAGAAACGCGTGCGCATCCCGAGTCCGGGTTCTGCTTCGGGCATTTCGCCCAGCGTGCTCCAGACATGCTTCAGGGCTTCCGCCTCCTCCCGGCACTGCGCGCAGGAGGCGAGGTGCGTTTCGAAGCTCTCGAGCTCGGAAGCGTTCAGCGTTCCGCGCCAATACTCGACGAAATTCCGTTTCAGATCTTCGCAGTTCATGCCATCTCCTCCCCAGGGGCAGCCATGCGCCTCTGGGAAAGCTCGAAAAAAATTTGCCCCAGCGCCCGGACGGCGCGATATACGCGAACCTTCACCGCCCCGACCTCGCAGCCGAGAATCGACGCGATCTCCTCGTATTTCAGGTTTTGGAACCGGCTCAGCACCAGCAACTCCCGTTTGTCCACGGAAAGCCGCGCCATGGCGCGCCGCAGAAGTTCGATCTCCTGCTCGCGCTTCAACTTTTCATCCATTCCGTGGGTCATGGAAACATCCGCATGACCCAGCTCCACTTCGAACCTTCGTTTTTGCATGGCATCACTCTGTGCGTTCCGCGCGATCTGGTACATCCACGCCGAAAACGGCTTATCCGGCTGATACGACTGGCGATACCTCATCATCCGGACGAAGACGTCCTGGACCAGATCCTCGCTGAAATCCCGATTCCCGTTCATGTGGACAAAATAATTCAACAACGCGCGGTGATGGCGTTCGAACAGGACCGCCATGGAGCCCAGATCTCCATCGCGGACCTGCCCCATCACGCTGCTGTCGCTTGTTTCGTACACGTAAGTTATTACTGTACGGCGGGCGGGAGGTTACAAGTGAACCACCGGTCAGCGGTTCGGGAGTGCCTGGTGGGTGCCGAGGGATTCGAACCCTCATTCCCGTCTTCCGAAACAAGAATCCTCAGAGTGAGCGCCGCAAAGCATCGGACGGCGGGAGCGCTATCATCGGGACTGCTCAATCGAGCAGGTAACATCATGGATTTCACACGCCGACAGATCGCCCAAAGCGCTACGATGGCCCTGCTCTCCAGCGGCGCGCCAAGATCGGCAACCCGGGCTTCCGCTCAACCGGCCTCCGATTTTCCACTGCCAGGGTCGCCCGCCCGCTCCGCCTTCGCAGTGATTGAGAACGAGGTCTGCCTCAACAATGCCCGCTGGCACCCGCTTAGTAAAGGCTCCAAACAAGCTGTCGTCGATTACTTGGACTATAAAGCGAGAGGGATCTGGAATCCTCCCGACACGGTTTCGCGCGCGCAGGAGTCTGTGAAGGCGTCGTTTGCAAAGCTGATCAACGCGGATGCTTCAGAGATCGCGTTCGTTAACAGCACGACGGCCGGAGAGAATTTGTTCGTTGCCAGCCTGGACCTGCTTGCGTCAGGAGGCAACGTTGTCACAGATGCGCTTCATTTTGAAG
>JBEKUT010000679.1:0-2915 GCA_049514735.1 Bryobacteraceae bacterium | reverse complement strand
ACGCCGATGCTTCCCCAGACCGGGAGATGGATACGATCCATGCGAGAAAAGACCACGCCAGCACGTCGTTGAAGGATGCGCACGCGATCGCGACATGCCCCAGTTTGGTCGCGCTGAGTTTCTGATCGGCAAGAATTCGCGCGAGCACGGGGAACGCCGTGACGCTCATCGAGACCGCGATGAGCAGCGTGAACGGAAGCATCGGCGACGCCGGTGCAAAGACGTGCAGTGGGCGCGCCAAGAGCAGGCCCAGGGCAAAAGGAACGACGAAGCCGAGCAGACCGGCCAGACCCGCCACCCGGCGAAGTGCGTAAATCTCGGCCAGATCCAAATGCAAGCCCACCAGGAACATGAACAACACCAGGCCGATCTGGCTTAGCTCATTCAACACCGGCAAACTCGCCGCGGGGAATAACCGCGCGTACAATCCCGGAGCGATCCATCCGAAACACGAAGGTCCCAGAAGCAGGCCTGCAACGATTTCCCCGATTACCGACGGCTGTCCGACACGGCTGGCGATTCCATGGAGCAGGCGGCAAACCGTGAGAATTACCGCGATTTGCAACAGCAGGAGAACGAGACTCACTTTATTGAATGTACAGCAGGACCCCTTGCTGCCTTGCCGAATCCGTCAACCAAAGGTAATCGATTTCTAGTATTGAGACGCTTCCCCAGCCTCGACTATACTCGGACAACTTGCTTACGAAAAGGGGCTGAACCATGCCACACATTGCACTTCCCGAAGGCGTTCCCGGAATTCGGGGCCCTATGATGTTCCGGCCGGAGACGGCCAAACCGCTGAACGAAATCGTGGATGTACTGCTGCGCGGGCCACATCCGCTCACGCCGGGCGAACGAGAACTGATCGGAACTTATGTCTCAGCTCAAAATGACTGCAATTATTGTCAAACCATTCACGGCGCCATCGCGGCCCATCATCTGGGTGGTCTCGAAGACCTTGTCTCCGCCGTCAAACACGACTACGAACACGCTGCAATCTCGAACGAGCTGAAGGCGCTGCTCGCGCTCGCAGGCAAAGTTCAGCTCGGCGGCAAGAACGTGACCATCGAGGACGTTGACAGAGCCCGCCGTGAAGGCGCCACCGATCTCGAAATTCACGACACCGTCCTGATCGCAGCCGTGTTCTGCATGTGCAACCGCTACGTAGACGGCCTTGCGACGTGGGCTCCGGAAGACCCCGAGTTTTACCGCCAGCGCGCAGCTAAGATCGTCGCCGACGGTTACACCGCCAGCACTGTTGCGGCCGCCGCGGCGAAATAGATCGCGGCGCGTCCGCTCAACTCGAAAGCACCTTAACTCGAAAGGACTGACCATCTTGAATCGACGTTGCACGTTCGTGCCGCTGTTCGTGTGCCTGGCCGCTTTGACGCCCGCACATGCCCAGGATCCCGTGGGCGCAATTGAAGGACTCGTTACCGATGCCACCGATCGTCCGATCTCGGCCGCGCACGTGGCCGCCAAGGATCTGGACACCGGCTTTGCTCGGGAAACTATAACAGGCACTACAGGCCTTTTCCGCCTGCCCCTGTTGCCCGTAGGGCGTTATCGCGTTACGGTCGAAGCGCCTCAATTCGCAACGCTCACACAGGAGCCCATTACCGTCAACATTAGCCAAACAGTGCGCGTGGAACTGCAACTCGCGCTGGCCACCGTGAAGTCCACCGTGACGGTGACGGCGGAGGCTCCGCTTGTCGACGCGTCCACTAATACACTCGGAGCAGTGGTCACGGGCCGCGAAATTCTCGACCTTCCTCTAAACGGGCGCAACTTCACCCAGCTTGGTTTACTGCAAAACGGCACTGCTCCTTTGACGAGCGGTCTCGTCGAGGCGGGTGGTCCGCTGCGGCAGGGAGAAACCTACGCTGTCAACGGCGCTCGACCCGAGGAGAACATGTACACCATCGACGGCGCGCAAAACGTAAATCGCATGGACAGCGGCTACGCTCTCAAAATTCCAGTGGATGCCATTGCCGAGTTTCGCATCCTGACGGAAACCGCGCCTCCCGAATATGGCGGCACCGCAGGCGCAACTACAGCCGTAGTCACCCGCTCCGGCGCGAACGATTTACACGGCGGACTCTACGAGTTTATTCGCAACGACACGCTCGATACTCGCAACTTCTTCTCCGCCCAAACGTTGCCCTTGAAGCAAAATCAGTTCGGCGGCACGTTGGGCGGACCGGTCAAGCGCGACCGGCTGTTCTTCTTCCTTTATTACGAAGGCTTCCGCAATCGCCAGGGAGTAACGACCTCGGCCACCGTGCCCAGCGCAGAGCAGCGCACTGGGAACTTCTCGGGAATTGGGGGCCCGCTGATCAACTTCGCCGCCGGCGGCGTACCGTTTCCGGGAAACCAGATTCCAGCGCAGGCTATCAATCCCGTCGCTTTGAATGTTCTGCAGCTTTACCCATTGGGCAACGTTTCTCCGAACCTTTATCGCACCGACGTTACCGGGACGAACGATTACGATCAGGCAGGCGCTCGTGTCGATTTCAACGCCTCGGCCAAGGACCAACTCTTCGCGCGCTTCTCTTACTCGGGCGGTTACGACTTCAATCCGGTCTCGGTTCGCGGCACTCCGGTTCCTGGATTTCCGACTCGCGACGATATCAAGACGGATTCCGCCGAACTTTCCAACACGCACGTCTTTTCGCCCGGGCTGACTAACTCTCTCCGCGCGACATTTCTGCGCTATATCTTCGACTTCGACCTGCGCCTGGACCAAACGCCGCCTAGCGCTCTGGGGTTCGATTATCCCTCCGCTAACGTGGCCGGACAGGGACCGCCATTCTTCAACTTATTGGGCTATTCGTCTGTCGGAGGCGCCATCACAGGACCGCGCGACTCCGCGCAGAACAGTTTCCAGGAGAAGGAGGGCCTCTCCTGGGTCAAAG
>JBEKUT010000678.1:0-2917 GCA_049514735.1 Bryobacteraceae bacterium | reverse complement strand
CACTCAAGGGATTGCGGGTCGAAGTGGTGATCAATCGCGGTTGGGAGGAGGGCGCCGGCACATCCATCCAGGCCGGGTTGAGCGCGCTCGCGGATTGCGATGTTTGCGGCGCGATTGTCGCTTCCGCGGACCAGCCTTTCATCACAGCCGAGTATCTGCGGGGCCTGGTCACCACGCATTTCGAGAGTTTGAAGCCAATCGTAGCGTCGAAGTATGCGGGCACCGCTGGAGTCCCGGCTTTCTTTGCGGAAGTGATTTTTCCGCTGTTAATGGCACTCAAACCAGACCAGGACTGCAAAGACGTCATCCTGGCACATCGTGCGGATGCGTTGCTGGTGGAGTGCCCGGAGGGCGGCCCCGTGGACCACGTGCGCGTGGCACGGGGCTGACTATTAACCCCTCGGCGACAGCGCCCGATCGAGATCTTCCTGCAGATCCGCTACGTCTTCAATACCAACCGAGAGCCGAATAAAGGTATCGGAGATCCCCGCTGCTTGCCGCTGTTCGGCTGGCACCGAGGCGTGCGTCATGATCGCGGGATGCTCGATCAGGCTTTCGACGCCGCCGAGACTCTCCGCCAGCGCAAATACCCGGCACCGTTCCAGCATGGCGCGCGTGGAATCGAGATCGCCTTTCAAATACGCCGAGATCATGCCGCCAAAGGCGCACATCTGCCGTCGCGCAAGTTCGTGCTGCGGATGCGACGCCAGGCCCGGATAGAGTACGCGATCGACCGCCGGGTGTTGCTCCAGCCAATCGGCGATTTGCTGCGCGTTCTGGCAGTGGCGCTCCATGCGGACATGAAGAGTCTTCAGACCTCGTAGCGCGAGGAAAGAATCGAAGGGTCCGGAAATCGCGCCAACGGCATTTTGCAGGTACGCGAACCGTTCGCCGAGTTCAGCGTCCGCGACCACCGCGATGCCGCCGATCATGTCCGAATGCCCGTTCAGATATTTCGTAGCAGAGTGGACGGAAATGTGGAATCCCGTTTCCAGGGGACGCTGTAGAAAGGGCGTTGCAAAAGTGTTGTCCGCCACCGCAAGCATCCCATGCTCAGACGCAATCGCGCCGACAGCTTTCAGATCGATCAGCTTCAGCAGCGGATTCGACGGCGTCTCCACCCACAGCATGCGCGTGTTGGGACGCAGCGCCGCGCGCAGCGCCCATGTATCCGACATGTCCACAAACGTAAAATCGAGGCCAGCCGAGCGCCTGCGGACGCGTTCGAATAACCGGAACGTGCCCCCGTACAAATCGTCGCTGGCGACCACGTGCGACCCCGTGTCGAGCAGATCGAGAATGGTTGCCATTGCGGCCAGCCCGGAAGCGAATGCAAACGCCCTGACGCCGCCTTCCAGATCGGCCACGCAGCGCTCATACGCGAAGCGGGTCGGATTCTGGGAGCGAGAATATTCGAAGCCCTTGTGAACCCCAGGACTCGACTGAACATACGTCGAAGTCGCGTAGATAGGGGTCATGATTGCGCCGGTGGATGGATCGGGCTCCTGGCCGGCGTGTATGGCGCGCGTTCCGAATCGATGAGACATGCGGTTCCCTCAGTGTAGCTTTCGGCGCAGATGGCTCAGCAGATCGGAGCGCGTGATGAGACCCACGAATTGATCGCCGTCGGTAACTAGCGCGACCAAGCCGCGGTCCAGAATGTTGTAAACCTCTGGAATGCCTGAATCCGCCTGGATCGTTTCCAGACGGCTGGTCATGGCGCTGCTAACCGTGGATGAGAATTTACCCGCTTTCCCATGGATCGCGACCAAAAGATCCGATTCATCGAGCACGCCCACGCAGCGTCCTTTATCGATCACCGGAACCTGCGAAATGTCGGCCATGCGCATGCGTTGGAATGCTGTGAGCAGCGTGTCCTCCGGCGTTACCGTGATCACGCCGCCTTCTTCATAGCGGCGCGCGATGAGCTCGCGCAGCGTCCCGCTGGAAGGCCTTTCCAGATAGCCCTGATCCAGCATCCAGTAATCGTTGTACATCTTCGACAGATACTTCGCGCCCGTATCGCACGCGAACGTGACGGCGCGTTTGGGCGTGGTTTGTTCGCGGCAATAGCGCAAGGCCGCGGCCAGCAGCGTCCCCGATGACGAGCCCGCAAAAATGCCCGCCTTCTTCAATAGATCCCGCGCCGTATTCAAACTTTCAGAATCGGAGATGCTGTAGGCCCTCCGCACACGCGATAAGTCCGCGATGGCGGGCACGCAACTTCCGCCGATCCCTTCCACAGTGTAGCTGCCCGATGTGACGTGTTTGCCTGAACGCACATATTCGGCCAGCGACGAGCCTTCCGGATCGGCGAGAATCATTTCGAGATCGGGCTGCGTTCGCGCGAAGTAGCGGCTCAGCCCCGTGAGCGTCCCGCCGGAACCCACGCCGCAGACGATGGCGTCCACGCGATGCTCCATCTGCTCCCAGATTTCAGGTCCAGTAAAGCGCATGTGCGCGGCAGGATTCGCGGGATTGCCGAACTGGTTGATGTTATAGCAGCCCGGAGTTTCTTTGGCGATGCGCGCCGCCATGTCCTGGTAATAATCCGGGTGACCGGGTTCGACATCGGACCGCGTGAGCCGGATATCGGCCCCCAGCGCTTTCGCATGCGCGATTTTCTCGGGAGACATTTTGTCCGGAATCACGAGAATGATGCGATAGCCTTTCAATGCAGCTACCAGCGCCAGACCGATGCCGGTATTGCCGGCGGTAGCCTCAATCAGCGTGCCGCCAGGCTGCAGCGCGCCGGACTCCTCCGCCGCCTCAATCATCGTGACCGCCATGCGATCCTTAATAGACCCGCCTGGATTCTGGCATTCGAGCTTCATAAAAAGCTCGCAAGGACCGGAATCGAAGGCCTTCACTTGGACGAGCGGCGTGTTTCCAATCAGCGAGAGAGTGTCGGGCGCGA
>JBEKUT010000677.1:0-2927 GCA_049514735.1 Bryobacteraceae bacterium | reverse complement strand
CGCCGAGCGCGCTGCAGAGTGGTGAGTTTTTGCGAAAAGCTGTTGGATTTCTGAGAAAGCTCGGGATTCGGGTGCGAGGAGATGGAGATAACGAAATAACGCTACTATTTACCAATGGATCGCGCGTGGTGGGCTTGCCGGGATCGGAAAAGACGGTACGGGGATTTTCGGGAGTGTCGCTGATGTTGATCGACGAGGCGGCGCGAGTGAGCGATGAATTGTATCGATCGATTCGTCCATTTCTCGCCGTGGCGGATGGCGATTTGTGGTTGATGAGCACGCCGTTCGGAAAACGCGGGTTCTTTTATGAAGAATGGGAGAATGGCGGGCCGCGATGGTCGCGGTTTAAGATTACGGCTCCGGAGTGTCCGCGGATCCGCCGCGAGTTTCTGGAGGAAGAGAGAGCGACGATGGGAGATTTATGGTTTCGACAAGAATATCTATGTGAGTTTGTGGGGGAGGAGCAGGCGTTGTTCAGCAGGGAGTTGGTGGAGCGGGCGTTTACTAACGATGTACGGCCGCTCTTTTTGTGATGCGTACAGCGTGCGGCGCACAGCGTGAGGCGGATGGGGGATAAAACATTTTTGGTGGGATTGGATTTGGGGCAGAAGGGCGACTATACGGCGATTGCGGTGGTGGAACATTGGATGGAGTTTCGGCATGGGGTTGATTTGGTGACTTATCAGCGAATGCAGGCGGAGCGATTGGATGTGCGGCATCTGGATCGCATTCCGCTGGGCACTTCGTACACGGCGATTGTGGAGAGGGTGAGCGATATGATGCGATCGGCGGAACTGCGTAAGCGGTCCGTGTTGTTAGTGGATGCGACGGGTGTGGGGGCGCCGGTGGTGGATATGCTGCGGCGCGCGCCGTTGGACAGTCCGGTGATGGGTGTGACGATTACGGGCGGGAACCATGCGGTGCGGCGGCGGGATGGGTGGCGGGTTCCGAAGCGCGATTTGGTGACGTGTTTACAGGTGGCGTTGGAAGAGGGGATGTTGCGAATGCCGGCGGAGTTGGCGATGGGCCGAGAGCTGGCGGGGGAGCTGACGGGGATGCGGGTGCGGTTTACGGGGAGTGGTCATGACACGTATGGGGCGGGGCGGAGCGGGAGCCATGACGATTTGGTTTTGGCGTTGGGGTTGGCGTGTTGGGGGAAGAGGTTTGGGTAGGTGGGAGCTTGCGAATGATATTGTATATATCTGACGCGGAATGCCTTGGCAGGGGAATGGCTGGAAGCCGACAAGCATCACTCGCTATATCCGCTCCCTTCGAACAAGTACGGGCGTGGCGATTGTCGATACAGACTGCGGCGAAGGGTTCCTAAAGGCACTGTCTAATCCTGAAGGTCCGCACGTGCTCGGGTGTGAATTAGTGGGCTCGCTACTCGCCGACTGGATCGGGCTGCCGACCTTGGACTTTGCAATTGTCGATGTTTCGGACGACGATGAGATTCCACTCGCCACTGGCGGCAAGGCCGGGATTGGACCGGCATTTATCAGCCGGCGGGTTAACGGCGCCTCTTGGGGAGGTGACATAGACTCGCTTCGATTGGTCGACAATATTGAAGATATTTCGCGAATGATCTTGTTTGATACATGGGTTCGCAACTGCGACCGATACCGGCCGGAACCGCGGCGCCGCAATTTAGACAATGTGTTTTACGTCCGACATTACGAGACCGATCGCAGTCAGGTTGTACTGACCGCGATCGATCACACGCATGCGTTTACATGTGGGCGGGAGTTGAGCAGACGCATAGCGCATATCGATGCCGTCCAGGACGAGTTGACGTACGGAGAGTTTCCCGAGTTCACTGAGTTCAGGAATCTGGCCGTTGAAGCGGCCGTCCGCCAACGGTTGCACGAGATGGACATTGCGGAAGCGCAGCGCTTCGTGGGCATGGTTCCGGCCACGTGGGTGGAGGACGTCGAAGTCAAGGCCGCTTGGGCCAGCTTCATTGCAGGCCGGGCCGGATTTCTGGCGCGCCCTGCCGCGACGGCGGACGGCAGGAACCACTAGACTTAAAGAAGGAACCGCTTATGTCGCAGAAGGGTTACTACTCGCTGGTTCAGTATTGCCCGGACGACTCAAGGCTGGAGAGCGTCAATATGGGTCTCGCAGTGTTTTTGCCGGATGTTCCGCGGGTGCTGATACGATGGGCAACGAACGCAAAGGCAAGGATACATAAGGTATTCGGGCCGCGGGATTGGGTGCTGGTAGAGCAACAAAAACAGGCGATCGACACTCGGTTGAGGAACGATCAAGATTTTTCAACGCGTGACAGTATCGATCGATTTGCCGAGACGCGTGCGAGTGCCGTTCGGCTCACAACTGCCCGGCCGGTGAAGTTCACACATCCAGCCGAGCAGGAATTCGACGCGCTTTTCAAGCGGCTTGTAGAAGACGGCCATAAGGTTTTGAGAGCTCGCGCCATAACGAAGAATCTGCGCTCTGTTCTTGAGCGGCGAGGCGTCGCTGGGCTCGTTGACAGACACGTCAAGGTAACCGTCCCGAAGCTCAACAAGCCTCTTAACGTGCCCTATGGTTATCGGAACGGCCGGTACAATCTGATCAAACCCGAACAGTTTGCCCTGTCCACGGACGAGCAGGTGCTACAGAAGGCAAGCATGATCGCCATTGAGGGTCAGTATCTTTTTGAACAGCCCGATCCGGAGTTGCATGAGTTGCGGCTCGTGCTGGTTGCGAATTTTGGGCCAACGCACGAGCACCGGCAGAGCGCGGTGATGGATATGATGGAACGTCACAATGTGAAGATGTATATGTTCGACGACCTGGGGCTGTTGATCGAGGACATTCGATCGAGCGCTTTGAAGCAGGGCGGAGACAGTATGCCGCTGGGTGACGAGTAACGAAGTTCATCGGCTCGGGCGAGGAGTCTCTGTGCGAATGGCATAGCAGCATCA
>JBEKUT010000676.1:0-2930 GCA_049514735.1 Bryobacteraceae bacterium | reverse complement strand
CTAAAATGCTAAACTCCCGAAATGAAGTTCGCCGGCTACATCCTCTGGGGCCTCGTATCTCTCATCGCCGCCCTCTGCCTTGCTGGAATCGCCACCTATCGCGGTGAACCCATCAACAGCATGTGGATTGTCGTAGCCGCCGCCTGCACCTACGCCGTCGGATTTCGCTTCTACGCAAAATTCATCGCCACGCGAGTCATGATTCTCGACAACCAGCGCGCCACACCGGCCGAGCGTCTGCGCGATGGCCACGACTTTGAGCCCACCAATAAATGGATCCTCTTCGGCCATCACTTCGCCGCCATCGCCGGCCCCGGCCCGCTCGTCGGACCCACCCTCGCCGCGCAATTCGGCTACCTGCCCGGAACATTATGGATCATTCTCGGAGCCGTCCTCGGAGGCGCGGTACAGGATTTCGTGATCCTGTTCTGCTCCATGCGCCGCGATGGAAAATCGCTCGGACAGATGGCGCGCGAAGAGATCGGCAAAGTCGGCGGATTCGCCGCCTTGATCACCGTCCTGCTGATCATGATCATCTTGCTCGCCGTCGTCGCCCTCGTGGTCGTGAACGCGCTCAAAGGCAGCCCCTGGGGGACGTTCACCATCGTCGCCACCATGCCGATCGCGCTGCTCATGGGACTCTATCTGCGCTACTGGCGGCCCGGCAAAGTACTCGAAGCCTCGCTCATCGGATTCATCCTGATCGTCGCGAGCGTCTTCGCCGGACAAGCCGTTGCGGCATCGCCCACGCTCGCCCCCTGGTTCACTTTTTCCGGCGTCGCGCTTGCCTGCGCCGTGATCGTCTACGGATTCCTCTCCAGCGCGCTGCCAGTCTGGATGCTGCTCGCCCCTCGCGACTACCTCAGCACCTTCGTCAAACTCGGCGTCGTGCTGCTGCTCGGTCTCGGAATCATTGGCGTGCATCCGCAACTGCAACTGCCCGCGTTCACGAAATTCGTCGATGGCACCGGCCCCATCTTCGCCGGCAAAATCTTTCCGTTCTGTTTCATCACCATCGCCTGCGGATCGATCTCCGGCTTCCACGCTCTCATCGCTTCCGGCACCACGCCCAAAATGATCACGCGCGAATGGAATGCCTGGCAAATCGGATACGGCTCCATGCTGCTCGAAAGTTTCGTCGCGATCATGGCGTTGATCGCCGCCTGCTCGCTGCAGCCGGGAGTCTTCTTCGCGGTCAATTCTCCCGCCGGAATCGTCGGAACCACACCCGCCGCGGCCACGGCAACCATCACGAGTTGGGGCTATGCAGTGTCGCCGCGCGATATGGATTCGCTCGCGCAGGACGTCGGCGAGAAGAGCCTTTTCTATCGCACCGGCGGCGCGCCATCGCTCGCTCTCGGCATGGCGCACATTTTCGCGAACACTCTCGGCGGCCGCTCCATCCTGGCATTCTGGTACCACTTCGCCATCATGTTCGAGGCGCTGTTTATCCTCACTGTCCTCGATGCCGGAACCCGCGTCGGCCGCTTTATGTTGCAAGACCTCCTGGGCCACGCCTACGCGCCACTCGGACGCACCGGATGGATGCCGGGCGTGATTGGCGCGAGCGCAGCCGTCGTGCTCGCCTGGGGTTACTTTCTCTACGAAGGCGTGATCGATCCGTTGGGCGGCATCAACTCCTTGTGGCCTCTCTTCGGAATCGCGAACCAACTGCTCGCCGCCATCGCGCTCTGCGTCGCAACAACAATCTTCATCAAAATGCATGGCGTCAAATACATGTGGATCACGTGTGCGCCGCTGGCCTGGCTCGTCATCGTGACTTTCACCGCGGCCTGGGAAAAGATCTTTTCCGACCAGCCCCGCCTGGGATTCCTGGCCGAAGCGACGCGTCTTCAAGCGCTGCTGGATGCCGGTACAATGACTGCCGCGAAGGCCGCCGCGATCCAAGCCCAGATCTTCAACGCCCGCCTCGACGCGTTTCTTTGCGGCATTTTCATGATCCTGGTCGCGACTATCTTGATCGACTCGCTCCGCGTCTGGATCGGCGTGCTTCGAGGTACCAGTGAATCCCGTGTCGCCGAATCTCCCTTCGTGGTGTCCCGTCTCCAGACGGACGAATTATGAAAATCGCTCAACGTTTCTGGCGAATCGTGATCGGAATCATGAAGGAGATTTCAGACGAGAGCGCCTATGAACGTCACCTGCTTGCAACCGGCAAAACGCACTCGCCGGCCGAGTGGCGCAGCTTCTCCGACGCGCGCATGCGCCGCAAATATGAGCGCGCCAAATGCTGTTGAAAACTCACCCAACTGCTAGTACCAGGTACTTTTTGCTTTACATGCACCTTACAAATCGTGCAGAATTGTTCTAATCTATTGCAACCTCCACGTAGCGGCGAGAGCCAAGTTTGAAACTCTGAAGTAGTACCTGGCGTCGATTTCAACAGGGCGTTAAGTTTTTCAATTCGGTTGTCGATCAGTTAGGAGAAGAGGCTGTTATGGACATCGTCGGGAATCGCAAGTTCGTCGAAGTGCCGGGAGGCAAGACGCATGAGCTGCCGCCGTTGCTCGTGAATGCCGCGCCGAAGGTGAAGCGGCTGGATCGCGTCATGAGCATGGCCGCGAACATCGTGGACTCGGAAGATCTTCTTCCGAATACCGAATCGCCTCTTCCCGATCTCGACCTCAATCGCCGCAAAATGGATTTGGCGGTGAATATTGTCGATCAGTATCTAACTCTCGTTACGCACTGGCAGTGGGGCGATTCCATCCTCGAATGGATTCGACAATGTGAGACGACGTTTGGTTCCCGCCTCGAGCTACGCAATCTCCTGCGCACAGAAGTTTGGCCGCATGCCGGCCGCAGCAGTTTCGTTCAACTGCTAGCAGACAAGGCCGTGAACACAGATGGAGTCTCGCTCGGCGAAGCCGTTGGTCTGCGCCTGACCTTCCGCCAGCCGCCCCCCATCT
>JBEKUT010000675.1:0-2937 GCA_049514735.1 Bryobacteraceae bacterium | reverse complement strand
GCAACCGTTTCTCGAAAAGCTGCGCGGCGGGAACGAGTTCGTGATGGGGTCGCGGTTCCGGGGCTATATCGAGGCCGGTTCCATGCCCGGTCTGCACCGTTATTTCGGCACGCCGCTGACTACCTGGATTCTTAATATTCTCTATGGCACGCGCTTTTCCGATATCCATTGCGGCATGCGCGGGATCACGAAAGAAGCGCTGGGCCGGATGCAGCTTGAATCGGATGGCTGGCAGTACGCGTCGGAGATGGTGCTGAAGTCGGTCCACATGAAGCTGCGGACGGCCGAAGTTCCGGTGCGGTTTTACAAGGACCCGGAGGGGCGGCAGAGCCACCATAAGAGATCGGGTTGGATGTCGCCGTGGAAGGCGGGCTGGTCGAATCTGGAAGTGATGCTGACGCATGGCGCGGAGTTTTTCACGATCAAGCCGGGGCTGGCGATGTTGGTGGTGGGCCTCGTGCTGACTCTGCCGTTGAGTTTTGGGCCGATTCGGATCGGTCCGGTTGTATTGTCGATGTATTGGATGCTATTTGGGCTGACGCTTTCGGTTTTGGGCGCGCAGACGGTGGGGCTGGGCTGCATCACGCAAATCCTGCACGATTATCGGGGAGATGCGATTCGGCGGTGGCTGCGGGTATTTCGTTTCAACCGGGCCGTTGTCTTGAGCGCCGGACTGTTCACTTTAGGGATCGGCTTGGTAACGCCTCTGGTGCGGGAGTATTTCGCCTTGGGATTGCGATTACCAGTCGAGATCGGGATTGCGAATTACATGGCCATCGACGGGCTGCTGCTGCTGATTATGTCGTTCGCGCTGTTTGTGTTCACGCTGGTGATACACTCCGCTGTTTTGCGGCCGCGCAAATTGGATAAGAGCGTCGACTGATCCTTAAGCTGGCCGGCGCGCGACGACCACGGTCTGCCAGCCCCAACGCTTCAGGCTCAGCGGAAGCAGAATATCGAAGATTCTGGATGCGATGCGAATCGCCGCGCCGGGAGGGCCGCTCACGTCATTCGCGAGACGGCTTCCTCGCAGCAAAACTCCCAGTCGGAACAGATTGAAAAACGGGAATCCGGCGGCGTAGCTTCGTTCGACTTTCAACCCGGCGCGCTCGAACACGTCCGACAATTCTTTCGGAGTGTAATGTTTACGGTGACCGATGACGCGATAGAACTCCGTGAACGGGCCGCCCGGCACCGTAGCCACGAGCAAACAACCAGTCGCCATAAAGCGCGTGGCATTACGGAGGAAAAGCACAGGGTCGTCAAGATGTTCCAATACTTCGCTGCACACTGCATGGGTCGCCAGTTCACGCGGCAAATCGGAGTCGTTCACGGGTTGTAGAAGGTCGCACTGCTGGAACGTGGCCGATGGAACGCGGTTGCGCGAAATTTCCACGCCAGTTCGGCTGTATTCCAGGCCCGTGAAATGACAGTCGGGATATTTTTCTAACAAAGCTTCACCAAACTCGCCCGTGCCGCTTCCAAACTCGACCACGCGAGCTCGCGGCGTCGCTGGGAGATTCAGCTCACCGAAGATCAAACGCCGCCGATACCGCGGCGTGGGTCCAATTTCGGCCGCGCTTCCGAATCGCGACCAATGATCGTCCCAATCGTCAATGCCCGTTGCTTCTATCATTTCTGAACCCGCCCGAAGAGCGTCATCCCCAGTTTTTGATATGCCAGCCGGATGCAGCTCGGCTTGAATCCGGCGCGTACCAGCAGCGGCCACAGCTCGCGCTTGCCGTAGTACATTTTGTGGTCGTCCATTTCGTGAGCGGGGCTGGCGCCCAGGCGAAAAGCGGAGAATTCCAGGATCGGTTTGGCGTGCCACGTGGGCACATGGAGGATCAATACGCCGCCTTTTCGCAGGACGCGGTAACAATCTTCGAGCGCGGCCAGCGGGTCCCAAACGTGCTCAAGAACGGAGATGAATAGGATGACATCGAATTGGTCGCCGGCGAGGGCCGGGAGCGCCGTTTCGATCGATTTTTCGACAAAAGAGAGCCGGGGCAGTTCCTTGCACTCGCCGCTGACATGAAAATCGACCCCGACGCCACGCCGCATCTTCGAATAGAGAGCCCGCAAGTAGGTAGCGTGATAACCGCAGCCAAGGTCCAATATGTCCAGCGAATCTTGTAACGGGATGTTCTTTCGGATCGTCCTGCCGACAAGCGACGTGCGGAAACTGTCCATAAAGGACATGCCACGCTCGCCGTAGGTGACGTCGCTGCGCTCCGAGACGGGTTGGATGTTCGCTGCCATATTTTCTATTTGCTCGCCGGGTAGGGGACGACGTTTAACGATTTGTCGGGTTCGAACAACCACTGCGAACGTTGTGGATAGTACGTCAGGAGATCCCGATTGCCATCGGTCCCCATGTCGCGGGCCCAAACAATCTGCGAAGCGTCGATATCGGCTTTGTTGTAAACCCATTCTTCATGCGCCCAATGGTCGGGCGAGTAGCGTACGATCACCAGATGTTGTCCGCCCATCCCCGCCAGGCGCTTTTCGAGGGCGTTACGATTTCGTCCATAGAAGAACATCTCGGGCACTGCCGGGAAGATCAATAAAAAAGATTGCAGCAGGATAAACTCAAACGCGAACATGGCTGCCAGTGGACCCCATGGCCGACCTTGCGGTTTCCACTTGCAGATCCACGACGCGGTATTCATGAACCGAACGTAAACGAGCGCAGCGATCGGCGCGAAATAATGCGGCTCGACGGCCTTCAGCGGCATCAGACCGATCACGAACGCGATGAGAATCGGGAAGGTCAGCCAGTTCGTGGAGCTCGACCGGGGCAGCGGCAGGAACACGAACACGAGCGCGATCCAGAGCGAAGCTACTAAAGTCCCGAACCCGATCTGCATCTCCTTCACTTTTTCGGTGAACCAATGCTCCTTGGCGTTGCGCGTCACTTCGAGGTCGAACTTCGTC
>JBEKUT010000674.1:0-2937 GCA_049514735.1 Bryobacteraceae bacterium | reverse complement strand
GCAGGGTACGCGCCCGACGAGTAGCAGGTTAAAGCCGCGCGCCCTCCTATGTTATTCGGGATCTCCTCACCGAACGGCAGATAGTCGTAGCATCTCTCTGCCGACCCAGTTGAATCGGTTACGACTCGCGTGCTACCCAGGTGGTCCGCCGTCAGGTAGCTCGTCCCCGACCCGGTCACTGGCCCGTATTCCGCGGTCAGCATCCCGGCGGCGTCGTATACGAAGACTGAAACGCTGGTGGCGTGCGCAGTCGTGCACGAACTACTGCTGGGACACTTCATTTTCATTACGCGCCGCCCCTCTCCATCGTAGCTGTACATTTCCATGGAGGGGTTCGCGACGCTCCAGCTACTCCTGAGTCGATTCTCCTCGTCGTACGTGTTAGTAACTTGTGCAACGGAAATCCAGGTCTGGTTCCCGGCGTTGTCGTATCCTGCACCCGTCCACCGATTGTTTATGAATTGGTTCGGGTTGGTTGCCGTTAACGCGGGATTCGGAATATAACCAGCGGTGACGGCGCGATTCCCGAATCCGCCATACCCGTAGGTCTGGGACCAGTTACTTCCTTCCGAAGCATAGGTCAGTCGATTCTCGCTGTCGTATGAGGAGTAATTCTGACTCCAGGTCTGGGAGCCGCGCGTGATGGTTTGCGACAGCAGGTTGCCATTATTACTGGAAGCGCCGTACGCGTAACTGGTCCCGAACACCGTCGGTAATGAGGCATAAGTTGTGGAGTTGCTATTCCAATTCCCGAAGACCTGGCTGATGCGTCCCGCTTGGTCATAGCTGTTGGAAATGGTGCGCCCTGAAGGATACCGAATATCTGTCAACTCGTCATGCAGGTTGTAGCAGTAGCCCGCGTAAGGGCAACGAGAACTGTTCAGGTTTGCCGCAAACGAATATGTGACGCCATTCGTGAACTGCGAGCTAGCCGCGGGTGTCCTAATGCGTCGTACGACTGAATCGACCAGACACTCGAACCCCCGTCATTCGTCGTACTCACACTGGTCAACCTACCCACAGAAAATGGAACACCCGGGTCTGAGTACGTGTATATAACGGTCTTTCCACCGCTGTAGGTCTTCGATTTGAGGAGATCGATTTCATTGTAGCCGAACGTTGTTTGTACGGTGTTGGCGTCCGTCTTAGTGATGAGATTGTTGTCGTTATCGTACGCCGTATACGAGGTGGTCGCGCTCTAGGGGTTGTAGGCACTTGTGAGCCGGTTTAGCCAGTCGTAGCTGAACTGCCGGTCCGGAAGTGCCGTTTCTCCGTTGATCAAGCTTCCGTTCTGGTGAACATTTGTGAGATTGTCGACCGCAGAGTAAGTGTATGACGTCAGGTATGGCGTCGATGAGACTCGGAGCTGTGGTTAGAAAACTGGCCTGTCCCTCGATGACATAGGTCAGGCGACCCAGTCCATCCGTCTGGCTCCACTTGCTTATCGATGCCGGATCGGTTACAACCGTCTGGTTGTTTTGGTAGAAGGAGCTGGTCGTGGCCAGGTCGCAAGTCTGCACAGTAATGACTCGGCTAAGCCAATCGTAGTTCTTTGTCGTCGGGCACTGCGTCCCGGACGGATCGGACGGACGATGCGGATTCGACACGGTATAGGGTCTGCCCAGCGAATCATATGTTTGAAAAAGAGTTTTTCTCGCCCAATGTGCGGCTGGAGCGCCGGATCGGCCATCGTCAAATCAAATAAAGTTCCGGGCCTTATCAGACGATTGACTTATCGAGGCTGCAACAATGAACTTACGCCAACCATGCCTTAAGGTGATAGAGCACCTTCCCCCTATCCCCGGCGCAACCGGCCGGTTGCTAGCGACGTTGGCGAGGCGGGATTTGGAGTTCAAGGACCTCGTGAAACTGGCGGAGGGCGATGCCGTCCTTGCCGGGCGCGTTCTCGCGCTGGCAAACTCCGGAGCCTACGGCCGGCGGCGCAATGTGGACTCCATCCAATACGCCATCGCATTCATAGGCGTGTCTGCGATTCGGCGGAATGCGGTCAGTTGGGCCATGGGATCGGTGTTCCGTCATTTCCATCCCGCTGAGAGTGCTGCCTGGTCCACAACCCGGTTCATGGCGCATTCGGAGCACACTGCAACTCTGTGCGATATGTTCTGCGATCGTTTTCCGGTACGTGAGGCCGAAGCGGCCTATATGGCGGGTTTGACGCACGACATTGGCAAGCTGGTTATGGCCATGGCAAATCGCGATGCACCCGGCGAAGTGCTCGATTTCATGCGACTCACGGGCACGCCCATGGTTGAGGCGGAACGCGAACTTCTCGGCATCGGTCACCCGGAGATTTCGGGCATGGCCGCCGAGCGGTGGCATCTGCCGGACGCGATCTGCGATGCCGTGTACCGGCATCACAACCCTGAGCCGGACGACAAATCGGCGGCGCCACTAAGCCTGGTAGTGGCTCATGCCGACCGCGTGGTCAACTCGATTGGTTTCGGCATTGTGCCTGAAACACCCGCCAAGTTCGAGATGTGTTGGCCGGGAAGGGAATCAGCGGCGCGCGCGGCGCTCGATTCTTTCCGTTTAACCCTTATGCCGGCAAACGGGACCTCCACGCAGCAAGGGGACTTAATGATGGAGTTGGCCACGTGATTGAGGAACCGCCGCTTCGGAACCGTGGCGGGGCATTTAGGAACTCAGGACGCAACGGCCTTCGGTAAACTGTTTTTTTGACCGTACATCGCGGCGTCGGCCCGCCCCACCACTTCGAGCGCCGTTTCCCCGGTCTGCCAGGCGGCCACGCCGAACGAAGCGCGAACCTGCATCTTGCGAGTCACACCACCAACCGTGATCTTATAATCCCCGAACAGCCACTTCGGCAGATTTTCGATGTGACGCATAGCCTCATGCAGGCCGCAATCCATAACCGCGATAAACTCGTCGCCGCCCCAGCGCCCGACCGTGTCCATG
>JBEKUT010000673.1:0-2948 GCA_049514735.1 Bryobacteraceae bacterium | reverse complement strand
ATTTTCGAGCGCTGAAAACACGTTGCCCGACGTCGGGTTGCCATTGGAATCGCGGGCGTCGAAGAGTTGCTGCGCGGTCAGCGACGCCGCGAAGGTGAGCCCTGTCGGATCCTGAATCAGCCGCGTAGACGGCGAGTTCACAAGCTGAATCACGTTGTTGGGATTCGAAGGATCTATCTCGTACGGCGCGCTAGTGGTCTGGTCGCCACTGAAAATATATTGGCCACCGGATTGAGTCGCACTGATTGTGACCATCTGTTGCAGTAGGCCCGTCACCTGGGTCGCCAGGGCGGTCCGCTCATCCGTGGTTTCGAGTGTGTTGGCGCCCTGCGTAGCCAGGACCGACGCCTGTTGCAGCAACTGGACGGCGCTCTGGACGCTCGAATCGGCCGTCTGCACTTCGTTTTGCACGGAAGTCAGGTTGCTCTGCACCTGCGTGACCTGGGCGATATCGGCGCGGGTGGTCAAAAGATCGCCAATCGCCTGGGGATCGTCGGAGGCTTGCGAGATCTTCACGCCCGATGAAATCTGCGCTTGCGCCTGGCTGATATTCTGCTGCGTGATGTTGATCGAATTGAGTAGCTCTTGGCTGGTTGGATTGATTCCTGACATCATAGAGAACCCTTATGCTGGGATCATAGTCATCAGACCCTGTGCCAGGCTGTCGACTACTGTAATCATTTGGCTGGCCGCCTGATAGGCGCGTTGCAGTTCCATGAGCCGCGTGGCTTCCGCGTCCAACGATACTCCGGAGAGCTGCTGCCGCAAAGATTGGGCCTGGGCCACGGTCTGAGTCTGGGCGGTGGATGCCGTCTGCGCCTGGCTCAATTGGCTCCCGATCGAAGACGCAGTGGCTCCGTAGAACTGGTCGAAAGTCATGCCATTCAGATTTGGATTCTGGGCATTGGCGAGATTCGTCAAAGCCAGTGCGGTGCCGTTTGAAACCGCTGGCGGACCGGTAGAGGCGGCGACCAGGTCCGAGGGCTGCAAGGCGGAATTGAGCGATAGCGTGGCTGCGGCGTCCGTGGTCGAATTGGGGTCCTGCTCGAACAAGGGCTGTCCTCCCGCCGTTGTCAGAAGGCCGTTCACGCTGGAGGCGAGTTGCGTGGCTAAGGTATTGAGAGCGCCGGTATCCGATGGGCCGCCGATTAAACTCGGAAGCACTTGATTGCGGACCGATAGCAGAGCGCCCAGTTGTCCATCGGCGATCTTGGCGGTAACATCGTCGCCGTTGTTATCTACTATCGTGGCGTTCGGCGGGGTGGACGGGTTCGTGGCGTTCGCGGGGGTGTCAAATTGCACGCTGAGCGGATCGAGCTGCGTGCCCAGCACCAGCGGAATCTGCCCATCCGCCAGCACGTTCACGGTGCCGTCTGAGTTCGTCGTAGTCTGGACGCCGACGTACTGGGATAGTTGCTCGAGCGAAGAGTATAACTGCGCGTCGAGGCCCGGGTCGGACGCCGTGGACGATTGTTTCGCGACGTTATATTGTTGGATGGTCGCGGCAATTTGATTAATCGACGCGACGGTGGTTTGCAGGTCGCCGTTTACAGACGTTTCGATTTGGCCGAGCTGGGCCGCGCTCTGCTGAAATGAAGTCGCAACCGTAGAGGCTGCATTCAACACCGCGGATTGGGCGTTGGGATCGGTGGGCGATGCGCTCCAGGCCGAGAAGCTTTGCATCAGGGAATCCATGGCGTTCGAGATGCCGCCGGTGCCCGTCACGGTGAACACCTCGTCGATGGGATTCAGGCTGGTCGAAAGTTGCGACGAGTTGCCGAGTAGCGTGGTCTGCTGTTGCACGGCCAACTCCGCGTATTGATTGCGGCTGTCGCTCGCGCCCGGGGATACGACGCCGCCGTTCAGGCCGGTAGTGGGATCGAAAGAAAGCGCATCGAACTCAGGGACTTGTGTGGCGTAGCCCGCCGTCTGCGAGTTGCTGACGTTGTTCTGCGTGACATTCAGGGCATTTTGAAAGGCTTGTAATGCGCCGCCTGCGGAGGTCAATGCTGAAAAGAGGTCTGACATGATTTAAGACCGCTCCCTCCCGCTTCTGAGCCGTGACCGGGAGGGAGCGGTTCTGCACCGCGACGCTCCATTGAAGAACCGGTATAAGAGGGGCAACCGCTCCCTGCCGGTCACGGCTCGGTATAAAGCGCTCGTCATCCCGTTAGGTTCACTTTCTTGACGAGTATCAGCGGCGCCGAGGCGCCGCGCTCCGTGTAGCCGGCGCTTTTCACTCCCAATCGCCGGACCCATCCGGAGACCAGCCGGTCGGACGCCGATAAAGTCGCCGCAAGCGTTTTCACCTCGTGCTGAAGCTGCGCCACCGACCGCCTTAAGCCGGCGTTTTGCACACTGCCCGACGCGCGCAGAATCGCGGAAGCGGATTGGAGGTGCACCACCACCCCGTCCAACAGCACGGTGTAACGGTCCGCGTCTTCTTCTCTCGAAAGACTGAGCAGACGCATAACTTCGGAGATGCCGGCGCGGGCGGCGCGAATACACTCGGCCGGGGCTTGATAGGTATCGAGCTGGTGTGCGCTCATGGCCGTTTGAAATCAGACCTCACCCGCCTGCAACATGCGCATTGATAATCGCGTCTCCGACCTCCTGCGGGTCGGCCTCGTGTCCATTCTGGACATACAAAGCGCGAAGCTGGTCGATGCGGCTGGAACGCGTGGCTTCGCCGGCGGTCAATGCCTGGCTGAAAAAGCGGCTTTGACTGCTCAAGGCCACCTGGTCGCCGGAGGTGGATGACGCTGCATCCGAGGCTGCCGTATTGCGAACCCCGCTGGCATCGTTCTTCGATCCGCTCTTTGCGATATTCTGCAAGGACGCGGATAGGACATTGAGGTCGGTTATCTTCATCTTGTTGTCCATGGGCTGACGTTCCCGTTCATATATCGATCAGCCCGCCAGTCCATTTAAGGTTTTTATGTCGAAGA
>JBEKUT010000672.1:0-2956 GCA_049514735.1 Bryobacteraceae bacterium | reverse complement strand
GGGATGTGTTGCGGATCGAATCGCCGGGTGGGGGAGGATATGGGTGAAAGCGTTCGTAGTTGTTAGTTCGTAGTTGTTAGTTGGGCTGCGCTATCGTTAGACCCATGCGAATGCTTTTTGCGGTGGCGGCTGTCGTTTCGTTGGGACTTAGCGCTCAGGAAAACACGATCCGACTACAGGTTGACGCGACCGATGCACCTCGACGTTTGCTGCACGCCCGCATGACGATTCCGGTGAAGGCCGGTCCGGTAACGCTCGTCTATCCAAAGTGGATTCCCGGCGAGCACATGCCGACCGGTCCGATTACCGACGTGGTTGGACTCAAGATCGAAGCCGGCGGGAAGGCGATACCTTGGAAGCGCGACGACGTGAACATGTTTGCGTTTCACGTCACTGTTCCCGCCGGTGTCTCGACGCTCGATGTTGCATTCGATTTCATAACGCCTCCCGATACCGGAGGATATTCGTCCGGCAGTTCCACGACGCCGCAACTTGCGGTGCTCAATTGGAACCAACTGGTTTTGTATCCGGAGGGCGCGTCGGCGGACCGTTTGCAATACCAGGCATCCTTACGCGTTCCCAGCTCGTGGCGCTACGGTACGGCTTTGCCGATCGCGCATGAAGAAGGCGATCGGATCGATTTTAAGCCTGCGCCGCTGGTCGAGATGGTCGATTCGCCGGTCTCGATGGGACGTTATTACCGGACCATCGATCTCGGCACAGACCAGGGCATTCCCCACTATCTGCATCTGGCGGCGGATAGCGAGCGCGCCACCGAAATTTCCGACGACCAAATCGCGCATTACAAGAATCTGGTGGCTGAAACGGGCGCGCTGTTCGGTTCGCGCCATTATCGCGATTATCATTTCCTGCTGACGCTGAGCGATCATGTAGCGCATTTCGGGTTGGAGCATCACGAATCGAGCGACGACCGGGTGAATGAGCGGACGCTGATCGACGATGGTCCGCGGCGGCTGGAAGCGTCGCTGCTTCCTCACGAGTTCACGCATTCGTGGAACGGAAAATACCGGCGGCCGGCCGGGCTTGCGACGGGCAACTTCGACAGTCCCATGAAAGGGGATCTGTTGTGGGTTTATGAAGGGCTGACGAATTATCTGGGTGAGATATTGACGCCGCGCAGCGGTCTGCTCTCGCCGGAGGATTATCGCGAGGCGCTGGCCCGCACGGCCGCGCAGCTCGATACGGAAGCGGGACGGCAGTGGCGTCCACTCGAAGATACGGCGATTGCGGCGCAGTTGCTCTACGGGGCGCGGGAAGATTATAACGAGTACCGGCGCAGCGTCGATTATTATCCCGAAGGAACTTTGATCTGGCTGGATGCGGATGTCACGATCCGGCGGCTGAGCAACGGAAGCAAGTCGCTGAACGATTTCTGCCGGGCGTTTCATGGCGGGCCGGGAGGCGTGCCGGCTTTGAAGCCATACACATTTGAAGATGTCGTGGCGGCGCTGAATGCGGTCCAGCCAAATGACTGGGCGGCATTCCTGAATGAGCGCCTGCATTCGACCAGCGCGCATGCGCCACTTGGCGGAATCGAGAATGGCGGCTGGAAGCTGGTCTATAATTCGACGGCTTTCGATTACTGGAAGGCTTATGAAACCGACCGGAAGGTCGCGGATTTGAGCTACTCGCTGGGCTTAATCGTCAACGAGGACGGAACCATACAAGACGTTATGTTCGATGGGCCGGCGCGCAAAGCGGGAGTCGCTCCGGCTGTAAAGCTGATTGCTGTCAATGGCCGTCAATTTTCAGCGACAGTTCTACGGGAGACTGTAGACGCGGCCGCGAAGAACGCGGAGCCGGTCGAGCTATTGATCAAGGACGGCGAGTTCTACAAATCGTATCGTGTCGACTATCACGGCGGATTGCGCTATCCGCACTTGGAGCGCGACGCAGCGAAGACGGATTTGCTGACAGCGATTATTTCGCCTCTGACGCGGTAGCGGTAGGAGCAGGCGGTTCGCTTCGCACGACGACGATCGTAAACTTTGCGACCAGCGCGGAGATGGCTCCGACGGCCGCGAGCAAGGGCGCGAGGATGGCTCCAATCGCGGCCAGCGTAACGGGAATTTCGACGAACGTATTGCCATGTTCGTCTTTCACAATGATGCGCTGCACGTTGCCTTCGTGAATCAGGGATTTCACCTTGTCCACGAGATCGCGTCCGAGCACCTGGATTTCTTCGACGAAATTTTGAAAGGCCACTTTAGTCTCCATTGAAGAGTACGCAAAAGGGTGGGTGGAAGTTCTGATTAAAACTTGTGGATCGTTAAACCGCTGAGCAGCTTGGGGTAGAAATCGGTCGACTTCTGCGGCATGACGCCGCCTGAGAAGGCCACGTCCGCCACCTGCTCTACAGTTGTGGGGTCCAGAAGAAACGCGACCTGAGCATCAGCGCCCGCGAGTTTCTCAACCGCGGCGTCGATGCCTCGAACGTACTGCAAATAGCTTTCATTGCGCACTGCTTCTTCGTCGATATTCAAGACGCTGCCGAGAATATCGCGGTGCAAGACCTGGACGTCCAATTCGGCGGCGGCGCGGACGCGATCAATGACGTAAACAGCGCCGTTGCGGAGCGCGATGCCAATGCGGATGCGTCCGGGTGCGGGTGAAGCAAACAGATCTTTCAACGAAGCAGTTGAATCGAGAGGCTGCGCGCCGGTGCGCTCAATCAAAGCGGCTGCGTCAAAAGACGGAAGATTACTCACGACGCGATGCGTCGCGAGAATCCTCAAACCGGGCGAGTGCATGTTGACTAATGTCATCATCACCTGCCGCGCTCCAGGCAAATCCGGATTCTCGTTGCGGAAGGCCAGGGCGGTTTCGTAACGGTGGTGGCCATCGGCGATGAGGAGCTTCTTATCGCTCATAATCTCTTGGATTCGCTTGATAAGAGTGGGGCTCGAAAGACGCCAGAGACGGTGGGTGGTGTCAT
>JBEKUT010000671.1:0-2964 GCA_049514735.1 Bryobacteraceae bacterium | reverse complement strand
CGCATCGACCATGTCATGCGCTTCTTCCGGCTCTTCTGGATTCCCGATGGCATGGACGCCACCCAGGGCACCTACGTCCGCGACCGTTTTGAGGATCTGGTCCGCATCCTGGCCCTCGAAAGCGTCCGCAACAAAGTGCTCGTAATCGGCGAAGACCTTGGAACCGTACCCGATATAGTCCGCGAAACTCTGTCACGCTTCGGCATGTTGAGTTACCGGCTCTTCTATTTCGAGCAGGACAAGAAGGGCAAGTTCCGCCGCCCGCAGGAATATCCGCGGCAAGCGCTGGTCTCGATCGCCACCCACGATCTTCCCACCCTGGCAGGCTTCTGGGCCAACCGCGACATCGAGGCCCGCCGAAGCGCTGGAGTTCTTCCCGACGATGCCGCGTACTATCGCATGCTCGAAGATCGCGCCACGGAAAAACAAAAGATACTCGATTTGCTTTGGAGCCTGGAACTGCTTCCGGATTGGTTCCCGCGCAACGCCGCCGACGTTCGCGAACTCACCGGCGAGTTGCACAACGCCGTAGTCGGTTTTCTCGCCTCCACGCCGTCCGAACTGATGATGTTGAACCAGGAAGACCTGTTCAAGGAAACGGAGCAGCAGAATCTTCCCGGCACCACCGCCGAATACCCCAACTGGAGGCGCAAAATGACTTACGCGATCGAGGAGTTGTCGACCAACGATTTCACGCGAAACTGCGCGCGCATGTTTCGAGGCTGGATCGACCGCCGCTAAGGACCCTATTAAGACAATCACGCTCATTACCGGAACTGCCTGTGATCGGGATGAGAAGAAGCCAAATCCGTTTTCAAGAGCGCACATTCCTGCGCGGCCTTAAGACACCGCACGGCGAACGCGCTCTTCGAGCGAACTCATGCCGTCACCTTCACAGTCAATAATGAGGCATGACAGCACAGGCCATTGAGAATACGGCAGGCGACGGCGGTGGACCTTGACGTCCTCGTCCCGCTCTTCGATGCTTACCGCCAGCCCAGCGACCCCGAGAACGCGCAACGCTTCCTGCGGGATCGCATCGAGCATAACCAATCCATAATTTTCCTGGCCTTCGAAGGCGCCGCTGCCGTAGGATTCACCAACTGTACCCGAGTTTCTCGTCTGCCTTTATGGCGCGGATCTTCATCCTGAACGATCTGTTCGTGACGCCGCAAGCACGCCGCCGCGGAGTAGGACGCGCGCTCCTCCAGGCATCCGCCGATTACGGGCGGTGCGCCGATGCGATTCGGCTTGCACTCTCCACTGAGGTCACCAATACGAACGCGCAATCGCTTTATGAGGGCATGGGCTGGAAGCGAGACACTGCCTTTTACGTTTATCAACTGGCGCTCCTATGAAACCAGGCGTTCCCAAAAACGTGGACGAGTACCTCGCAGCCGTGCCTCAACCGGCCCGCGGCACTTTGAAAAAGATTCGCGCCACCATTCGGTCCATCGTCCCGGCCGAGACTATCGAGACCATCGGCTACCGCATTCCGACCTTCAATTACAAAGGGCCGCTATTCGGATTTGCCGCGTTTCCAAACCACTGCAGTCTTTTCCCGATGAGCGGGACCCTCACTCTGGCCTTCATGGACGAGTTGAAGAATTTCCAGGCCTCCAAGGGGACCATCCGCCTCCTGGTGGACAAACCGCCGCCGGCCGCTCTCATCAAGAAGTTGGTGAAGGCTCGGGTCATTGGAAACGAAAGCAGGCAAAACGAAAGCAGGCAAAACGAACGCAAGAAACAACGCCGGCTCGCTTAACGCGCCTTGCCCTTCCACTCATGCGCGTCCATCCGCACCCGGCCGCCCCGGAACGTGACGCCCTCCATTTCGAGGCGTAACCGCTGATCCAATCCCTTCTCCCCCGGCAACGCGATTCTTCCGCCTGCAGCCACCACGCGATGCCACGGCAGCCCTTTCGCATCGCGCAACGACCACACCGCCTGTCTCGCAGCCCCGGGAAATCCGGCCTTCTCGGCTACCTGGCCGTACGTGATTACCTTTCCGCGAGGCACCCCGGCAATGACGGCCCGCATTAGGGCGAACATGGATTCGCCACGGCCGACTTCACGCTCTCGCATAACTCGGCTCCCGGCCCGGCGAAGCCTTCGCCGCGAGCATCGCAGTCGAACCTGTTTGAACCCGTGCGATATCCTGCTCCCGGCCGAATCGATAAAGCAAATGCAAGATGATTGAGTTGCGAAGCCTCCCGTTCTCTAGCTTGCCGCAGCGGCACACCTTTTGGCTACTGCGGCGTTTGTAATGGCGGAGTAGACCCGCTAAGATCGGATTGTGAAGCTTCTCGTTACGCTGGAACTCGACGAAACCGGCATGCTTGTTGCGGAGTGCCCAGCGATTCCCGGCTGCGTCTCGCAAGGGCGAACTGAAACCGAGGCTCTCGACAATATCCGCGAGGCAATCGCTGGTTGCCTGGCGACTCGGGCGGCACACGGCATGCCGCTCGCCGTAGAGGTTCGCGAGGTCGAGGTTACGGCCTGATTGGCCTCCCTGCCCTCCATTTCGGGAGAGCGGGCTGTTAAAGCTTTCCAAGAGGCAGGGTGGGTCAAAGACCGTCAGCGAGGGGCTCACGCGATCCCGATCAAAGAGGGACATCCTGCTACTCTCTCGGTCTGCGGGCCTTGATCCGTTTGGCCGGGATGACGGTGGATCAGTTCGTCGCGTTTGTGGGAATGCTAGTTCATGAGTTGCTGCGAGCCGAAGAGCGCGGGTATGGGGCGAACCATTGTCCCCCGCCAAACGAACTGAGCTTCGTGAACGGCACTGGCGGCGACGGTTTACATTGAACGTCCTTGGACGCGTCCTGCATCCAGCGAGCCTTATACTGGACTTGTTGGCCGAATTCTCGGATTTGCACATTGGCCACCGGTTTGCTATGCTAGCGATAGCGTAATTCGCGACAATTTAAAACTCAGTGGGAGGCAGGGGTTGCGTTCTTATAA
>JBEKUT010000670.1:0-2976 GCA_049514735.1 Bryobacteraceae bacterium | reverse complement strand
TTTGGAGATTAGTAATACAGTGCCGGTCGAGATACCGTCATCCGGCTACCCACCCGGCACTGGCATCTCCGAACCGCAAATACAACTCGTTCAGGCCCAACCCAACGGCTTTTCGGGTCCTGCTTATACGGCGATCCCCAGCACTGCAACTATCGGAACAACTCCAATCGCACAGGCCTCGCGAATTGGGACCACGGTGTTCGCTACCTACGAAGTCGTGAACGCGGACACCTCGTTTGCCGACACGTTTAACATCCATTTCGCCCTCGCATTCAACGGCTCCACGCCCCAGTCGGGCACAGTCTTGCCACTTGCATCGCTCGCCCCGATTTCGACAATCGGCGTGGCCGCCACCAATTCGGAACCCGTACCGCGATTCGTCCCGACAAACTTCACTCCACCCCACACGCCCGGCGACTTCGACAACAACGGTGTCCCCGACCGCATCTGGCAAAACGACTCCACCGGCCAAGCCACCGTCCACTACGCCGGCTACACCGGAGTCGATTTGGGGAGCTTCAACTGGCTGAATAGCAGCGTACTTCCCACTTGGCGAATCGTCGCCGTAGCCGACTTCAATAACGACGGCATCCCCGATCTTGTCTGGCAGGATTCAGTCACGCGAGAAGTGACCGTTCATTATTACTCAGGAAGCTGGAACTGGCTGCAATCGACACCCGTCCCTGGCTGGACCGTGGTCGCCGCCGCCGACTTCAATAATGACGGCGTGCCCGACCTTGTCTGGCAAAGCGACGCAACGCGACAAGTTGTAGTTCACTACTACGGCGGCTCCGGTGGCGCAGTTTACCAAGGTTGGAACTGGCTGCAACAAACCGCGGTCCCCGGCTGGCACGTCGTAGGAGCAGCCGACTTCAACCGCGACGGAGTTCCCGACCTGGTCTGGCAAAACGACACCACCGGCCAAGTGGCCGTCCATTACTACGGAGGCGCGGGTGGCGCCGTATATCAAACCTCCGCCCCGCTAAATAATAATGCCGACGCCCCATCGGGCTGGATCGTCAAAGCCGTGTCCGACGTAAACGGCGATGGCGTCCCGGACCTGCTCTGGCAAAACACAACCACCCGCCAGGTCACGGTCAACTACTACGGCGGACCCGGCGGAGCGTCCATCATCGGCTGGAATTGGATCAGCGAGACCGCCGTGCCAGGCTGGTCTATCGTGCACTAAGCCTAAATCACCGCCGTGAGTTGCTTCCACTGCCGGCCCTGCGATTCCGCAACGGCCGGATAAGTGATGGAACCCTGCATCGTATTCACGCCCTCACGAATCGCCTGGCTGGACTCGCATGCCGCTTCCAGCCCCATGTTCGCGATCTTCAATAAATACGGGAACGTCGCGTTCGTGAGTCCAAAGGTCGACGTATGCGGCACCGCGGCGGGCATATTCGACACGCAATAATGCAGCACGCCATCGACGAAATAAATCGGATTGGTGTGCGTGGTCGCATGCGATGTTTCGAAACATCCGCCCTGGTCAATCGAAACATCCACCATCACCGCGCCCTTCTTCATTCCCGATAGCATCTCGCGGCGCACCAATCGCGGAGCCGAAGCCCCTGGGATGAGCACGGCGCCCACCACCAGGTCCGCTAGTCTGAGGCTCTCGCGCACCGTCCAGTCGTTCGAAGCCAGCGTCACGATTTGGCTGTTATAAATATCGTCGAGCTCGCGCAGCCGATTCAGATTGCGGTCGATAATCGTAACGTGCGCGCCCAGCCCGACGGCCATTTTCGCAGAATTGTGCCCCACGATGCCGCCGCCCAGAATCACGACGTTGGCCGGCGCCACGCCAGGAATCCCGCCGAGCAGAACGCCGCGTCCGCCATTCGGCGCTTCCAGATACTGTGCCCCGATCTGCACCGCCATGCGCCCCGCCACTTCGCTCATCGGAGTCAGCAGCGGCAGTGAACCGTCCTCTTCGCGAATCGTTTCGTATGCGACGCCGCTCACGCGCGACTCCACCAGTTTCTGCGTCAGCTCAGGTAGAGGCGCCAGATGCAGATAGGTAAACAGAATCAATCCGGGCCGGAAATGCGGATACTCGGATGGCTGCGGCTCTTTGACCTTTACCACCAGGTCCGCGCGTTTCCAAACCTCCGCCGCCGTCTCCACAATATCCGCGCCGGCCTCCACATATTCCCGGTCGGGAATCGAGCTGCCCACGCCTGCACCGGCCTCGATAAGCACCTGATGGCCCGCTTCACGCAGCGCCGTGACGCCCCACGGCACAAGTCCCACGCGTGTCTCGTGGTCTTTGATCTCTCTCGCACATCCAATAATCATGGTTGTTCTTTGGTCTGGCTAGGTTGGATTTCCTGGTTAGGTGTTGCAACCGCGGGTGATGTGGGTGGTGACGCGGGTTTCGCCTGCGCCGTCATGCGCTTTGGTCCCAGCCCCATCGCGATCAGCGAAAGCGAACCGAGTTTCCCGTCGGGTTCAAGACTCTGTTCGCTCTGGAACCGCCGCAATGCGTCTACAGAATCCGGTCCCCACTGTCCGTTGGCCTCGCCTTTGAAGTACCCGCGAGCGGCCAGCGCCTGTTGGATTTCTTTGTATCGTTCCGGAGTAGGTGCGGCCTGATAGCTGCGCCGCGACGCGATAACCGGAGCTTTCTTCCCCTTCACTTTCGTGCGCGAAGCTGCGTGCGATTTTGCGGGAACGCTCGATTTTGCGGGAACGCTCGAGTGCCGCTTCTTAGTCGCGCCGAACCCCATACTAGCGGCCGCCCACAAGGCGAAAAGGCCAATAAGAAACTTGTTCACTAGACTCCAGTCTAGCAGCGGGGAAATACCGGTGTCATCGTCGTTTTTCAACACCCCAGCCGGCTGAGGCGCCGCACGAGAATCCGACCGCCGACTCATGTAAAAGCGATTCGGTCACAACTCCGGTAACTCGACAGCTGATTTCCAAACAGCGTGAACCAAGCTTCGAGCGCCTCCGTTACAATTTAGGAGG
>JBEKUT010000669.1:0-4154 GCA_049514735.1 Bryobacteraceae bacterium | reverse complement strand
CATCGAAGGCGCGCCCGCCCTCAAAGACGAGCACCTCGCCGTCTTCGATTGCAGCTTCCGTCCGCAAAACGGCAAGCGCTTCATCCATCACATGGGCCACGTGCGCATGATGGCCTCCGTGCAGCCGTTCGTCTCGGGCGCGATTTCGAAGACCATCAACATGCCCGAAGAATCCACCGCCGAAGACATCATGGACGCCTACATGGAAAGCTGGCGTCTGGGATTGAAGGCCGTGGCGATTTATCGCGATAATTCCAAGCGCATCCAGCCGATGAGTTCCGGGACCGGTAAGGGCGAGAAGAAGAACACCGCCGCCGTAGTTCCTGCCACCGAAACTGTCGTGAAGGAGCGCGTAGTTTTCCGCCCGATTCGCCACAAGCTGCCCGACGAGCGCCGCTCGTTGACGCACAAGTTTTCGATCGGCGGCCACGAAGGCTACATCACGGTAGGCATGTATGAAGACGGAACGCCCGGCGAAGTGTTCATCTCGATGGCGAAGGAAGGGTCCACCATTAGCGGATTAATGGACAGCTTCGCGACCTCCATCAGCTTCGCATTGCAATACGGCGTGCCATTAAAGTTCCTGGTCGACAAATTCAGCCACGTACGTTTCGAACCGAGCGGGTGGACGGGAAATCAACAAATCCCCTACGCGAAATCGATCATGGATTATATCTTCCGCTGGCTCGGCGCAAGATTCCTAGGCCCCGAATATGCGGTGACCGAGGCGGGCGACGCGGCAATTTTGAAACCGACCGAGCCGCAGCCCCAGCAGGAGTTGCCCTTCGCCCCAGCAGTAGCGGATGCCCCGCTGTGTTCGGAATGCGGCGGCCTGATGACCCGCAATGGAAGCTGCTACAAGTGCGAAAACTGCGGCGGTACCAGCGGGTGCTCGTAACAAGCTTTGCTCTGACAGAAGTCCTCCCTTCCAATTCAAGCGGCCCGCAGTTTGGGGCCGCTTTTTTCGTCCCTGAGAGTCACTCAGTTTCTACGGAACGTCGTAATTCCCAAGCACCTGGAAGCCAGTATTGACACCAGCCCTTCGTTATTTCAACTCTCTTTCCATTCTTCCGGAGCCAGCGCACGACTCTGCCGTACCATCGACTGAATGCCTCGATGTCGTACGCCGGCCCGTGATATATCTCGAAGTCAGTGTTCCCCATCGACTGAATGCCTCGATGTCGTACGCCGGCCCGTGATATATCTCGAAGTCAGTGTTCCAATAAATCCGGCCGTGAACCACCGCCTTAGGATTGTCAAAGGCTTCGCGGGAATACTCCATCGGCGCACCGGAAGTGTTCGTCGCGTAGAAATATGCGGCTCGCTGAGGAGGTGCATCCGGCCCGAACTGTTTAAACTCGGGGCTCCAAGGGAAGGCCTTATTTCAAAGGCGAAACGTGTCGTGCCCGGTTGCACGCGGGAGGAACTCCGGAACGAAAAGCAGTTCCGGACTAGGAGCGGCCTCCAAAGAACCCTAACATCGGCGTCCCTGCGCAAGAATGCCAGGAAATCTCGTTCGTCATTCACGGAAAGTGCAATCGTCGTCTGTCGTCCCATGCTCCCGTCAAGCTTACCTAATCGCGGAATCGTGCACTAAGACATTCCGAAACGCAGCGATTCTACGCCACTCTACACCGGGATGCTGCCGCTTCAATTCATCCGAGAGCCTCTGGGTGCTCTCGGCCAAGACTTGCAAATTCCGCAACGTGGCGTCTTGAAGGATGTGTGAGGATTCAAAAGCCTCTTTGGCCGGACTTAGCTATTTCTTCAATCCGTCGGATGCACTCGGCAATGTGCAGCAGATATACGCGGTCGTCTCTCACACTGGGACCGCTTCACGAAGGACCGTCTCACGCAGCAGCGGGTCCAGACCTTGCTCGGTCACAACCTTGACCCTTCCCCCCAGCGCCTCCTCAAGATCGAGAATCAGCCCACGCCGGAAACCACGAACTCGTGACCGGCCCGGCGTCCACCAGAAAATCGAAATCGCTTCCCGCCCGCGCCCCGCGCCACCGATCCGAAAATGGGGACGTTGCGGGCTCCGTGCCTAGCCGCTACCTCGCGGATCTTCGCTCGTTTGCTGTTCAGCAATGTAAGATGGTCAAGAACCTCTGACATCACCTCATTCTATCGAAGACAGTTCCCTATGCAGCCCGGCAGACTGCGTGGAAAACTATCTCATCGGATAGCTTCATCCAACTGCTCTATACATTCGGATAGGATTTCACTCTGCCTCCCGGCCTCCATTCCTATCCACTAAGGCACGCTTCTTCAATTGTATCAATAACTTGCCAAGAACCAACTTCCTTAGTACGAAAGTGGTAAGGCGAATGCCCTAGCAGAAGTGTCCGAAACAGAAAAGTAAGAAAGGAGAACCCAACATGAAAGTGAAAATGAACGTAAAGGCCGGGACCGCTATTTGGGGCACCTAACGACAGCACCACAAAAGTCATACTAACGAAAATTCTCTGGACCGCGGCCATTTAAAACAATGGCGCGGTCCAACCCGTTTTTGAGACGAGTCGCGCCCCGCGCCTCGAACCACCATCACCGCCCCAATCTCACGCAACCTGTAACGGCAGCCGGGCACCCGCAACGGAACCAGTTGGAACACCATTAGCCACCGCGTCCTTTCGACCTTGGTCATAGTGACGACCGGCGCTGGCTTGGCATCCCCGTGAACTGGGTCGAGTTTGCTCCGGCATCCTGACCGCGGATTACTTCGTGGCGGCGCCCAGACCGCCGGCCTGGCACGACTTACAAATTCCGAATCCGCTGCCCAGCACTTGAATAAAACTGCAGTAAGAGTTCAGCTTGGCAAGTTCCGTGGTGCTGAGAACGGCCGTCTGAAAGGGAGTCTCCGTCACCTGGTAAGTGCTATCGGGAGCCTGGTGCAGCGTCGTTCCCCACGCTAACATTCCAGTGGCTAACTGAGCGGCCGTAAAAGGTATGCCCGCATTTCCGGCATCGCACGTTGTTCCATTGGGAAGTGTTGCAAGCAACTTTATCACAACCGATGTCGGAACTCCCGGTGTCAAAGTGTTACTGATCACATCCGTGAGGGTCGAGAGAGAATTCAGACCGTTTGGCGTAATTTGGCAGGTGCAGCAGGAGATCATCTCTTCGGCGGGATCGAAAGCGTAGACATTGGCGCAAATTCTGCCGGCCGGATCGGTGCCCGAGACGGCTCCGGTGTTCGAGATATTTATAAAAGAGTCTCCGATATTCAGGTTCGATGCGTAATTGACTTGGAACGCGTCGGCAGGACCGCCGGCTGCCGGGTCGGCTGCAAGGGCAGCCACGGAAAGCGCGAAACTCGCCAGGACGGCGGTGAGAATTCTCTGGTGCATGTAGCAAAAGCCTCCACGAGAAAAGTATCATCGCGCCGCGAAAGTCAACAATGCGCTGATAGGTTCAATCCAAACGAATTAGTCCGTAACCACCGTACTAGTCCTTTGTGTCTGTTCTTTATCTGGCCGGAGTGAATGTTGATGCGCGCTCGATAAGGCGGACGGGAACGAGCTTAGGGTTCGAGTGAGGCAGTCCCGGCGCGGAGGCGATCAAATCCAGAGCCGTTAGCGCGGCGGTCTGTCCCATCTCAAAACTGTTTTGATCGATAGTAGTTAGTGGAACCTTTAGAAAATCGGTATTGGTCATGTTGCCGACTCCGATCACCGCGATATCTTCGGGAATCCGCAACCCTCGATCCAGGATCGCGCGCAACGTGCCGGTAGCGGACTCGTCGTTGAAACAGAAGATCCCGTCCGGCCGGGGATCGCAGGCGAGCAGCCGCTGCGTCGCTTCGAATCCATTCTCGGCGCCGCGGGAATCGGCCGCGGAAATACGGATCACATTTTCAGGGCGCAGTTTTAGGCCTGCCGATTCCAGCGCCCTGCGATACCCCGTGAAACGGCCGCGCCCCGTACTGATTTCCGGACCGGCCAGGTGGGCAATTCTCCGGCAGCCCCGGTCGATGAGATGGCGCGTGGCAAGGAAACCCGCCTCTTCATCGTCGATCCCGACGAACGCCGCATGCACCCCCGATACGTCGCGGTCCAGGAGCACGAGCGGCACTTTGTTGCCGGCAATCCGCTCGAACGGATTGCCCTCTTGCGTCGCGGAAGTGAAGGTGGTCGCCAGCAGAATAGCGTCCA
>JBEKUT010000668.1:0-3032 GCA_049514735.1 Bryobacteraceae bacterium | reverse complement strand
GTGCCGCAAGAATCCGCAAGCGGCGAGATTCGCCTGAAACCGTTTGTGGAACGGCCCGAGTTATCCACGCCTACGCACCCCAGCGAGTCGTCCGATGTGCGCGCCATTCGCGACTACCGTATCGCGTCGGCAGGGTCCGATTACCGCATCCTGCGCGGCGATTTGCACCGGCACACTTCGCTCTCGAGCGATGGCGTCGGCGACGGCTCCTTGTGGGATTTCTACCGCTACGCTCTGGATGCGGCCAGCCTCGACTTTTCGACGGTGACCGATCATCAGGGCGGAGGCACTTCCTACAACTGGTGGAAAACTCAAAAATCATGCGATCTGTTTCAGGTCCCTCAGCGTCTGACCACGCTTTATGCGTATGAGCGCAGCGTGCTCTACCCCAACGGGCACCGCAACATCGTCTTCACCAAGCGCGGCATTCCGATCCTGCCCATCGATCCGGCCGAGCAGACCGGTGCGGATAAACCGGGCACCATTCGCTCCTCCACGCTGGTGCTTCCATATTTGCGGAAGTATGACGGCATTGCGTTTCGGCATACGACGGCAACGGATCAAGGTACGGATTGGCAGGATCACGACAATACACTGGAGCCGATGGTAGAGGTTTATCAAGGCCATCGCCTCGCCTATGAGCATGAAGGCGGACCCAAAGGCGAAACGGCGGAGAAGCTCTACACGCAGCGCAGCGGATACCGGCCGGCCGGCTTCATTTGGAATGCGCTCGCCAAGGGCTACCGGCTGGGTTTCGAAGCGGCCTCCGACCATTGCTCCACACACATCTCGTATTCGTGCATTTTGACCACTGGAACAACGCGCCAGGATCTGGTGGACGCCATGCGCAAGCGCCACTCTTACGGCGCGACGGATAATATCGTTCTGGACTTTCGCGTGGAAGCGGACGGACGCGAATATCTGCAAGGCGACGAGATCCCGGCGGCAAGCCGTTATGTGCTGCGCGTGAACGCCATCGGCACAGGGTCCATCCGGCGCGTGGAAGTGGTCCACAACGAGGGGTATGCTTATGAGATCACGCCAACCGGACAGCGTCAGGCGCAGTTCAATTATGTGGACGCGCATCCGGTTACGGGAGAGAATCGCTACTACGTTCGCGTGGAGCAGGAAGACGGCAACTTAGCCTGGAGTTCGCCGGTCTGGATTCAGAAGAAATAATTATGCATGTCCATCTACCGAGCGAACCGGTCCACGACGAACGCAAACAGCTTATCGGGCAGTTTGGTTTCGCCGCTTTCATCGGCGTCCTTCTGTTGCTGAATTTGACCGGCGTCTTCACCACCGTTGCCGGCATCGATACCGCCGCCATCCTGAGCTTGATCGCGGGCTACCGGACCTTCTTTACCGCCATCTCCGGATTGCTCCAACGCAAGATTTCGGCGGATCTCGCGATCTGCATCGCCGTGATCGCCGCGCTGATAACCGGCCAATATCTTGCCGCCGCCGAAGCGATGTTTATCATGCTAATTGGCGAGGCTCTGGAAGGCTATGCCGCAGGCCGCACGCACGCGGCGATTCAGCGCTTCGTTGAACAGCTTCCACAGCACGCCCGCGTCATTCGCAACGGCGTCGAGATTGAAGTGCATGCCGCCGAATTAACTCCGGGCGATCGCGTGATCGTGCGCCCCGGTGAACGGCTGCCCGCCGACGGCGTTGTTATTCATGGCGCGTCCAGTATCGATGAGAGCACCATCACGGGCGAGCCCTTGCCGCGCGATAATAGCGCGGGCGACGAGGTTTTCTCCGGAACGCTGAATGGTCTGGGGCCGCTGCAGATCACAGTGACGCGCGCCGGGTCCGAAACCACTCTGTCGCGGGTCATCAAACTGGTGGAGCACGCGCGTCAACACCGCGCCCCTGTGGAACGTCTTGCCGATCGCGCCGCCCGCTATTTTCTCCCCGCGCTACTGCTGGCCGCCGGACTCACTTTTTATTTCACGCGCGATTGGATGCGCACCGTATCCGTGTTGATCATAGCCTGTCCCTGCGCGCTGATCCTGGCAACTCCCGCCGCGATGGTGGCGGCGATCGGCGGTCTGGCCCGGCGCGGCATCCTGGTGCGCAGCGGCGCTTTGCTGCAATCGGCCGCCAAGGTCGATACGGTCTTCTTCGACAAAACGGGGACGCTTACTGAAGGTCGATTCGGCGTCATCAAAGTGATTGGCGTTGGCCACAGCGAGTCGGAAGTGCTGGCCCTGGCGGCCGCGGCCGAGCACGGTTCGGAACACGTGCTGGCGCGCGCCATCGTGGATGAAGCCCGGCGGAAGGGGCTATCCGTTCACCAACCCGATGAAGCGCACATCGTGCCGGGGCGCGGTGCAATCGCTCGGGTCGAAGGCCGCACCGTTCGAGCCGGCAACGCCGGTTTTCTGGCTGAGCATCACATCACCGGCCTGGAACCGTTGTTGGAAGAAGCCGACCGCTACGGCGCAACGGCGGTGTTGATCGCCGAAGACGACTTCCTCGCCGGCTGCGTGCTGCTGCGCGATCGCGTACGCGAGGGCGCCCGGCAGGCAGTGCATGAACTGGAACATCTCGACATCGCGCAAATCGCCATGCTGACGGGCGACCGCAAGCGCGCCGCGGAAGCCATCGCTCACGAGGTCGGGCTGCACGATGTATCCGCCGGCTTGCTGCCGGAAGAAAAGCTGGAGCGCATCCAGCACGCCGCCGCGCATGGCCGCACGGTCGCAATGGTCGGCGATGGGTTGAACGACGCGCCAGCGTTGGCCGCGGCACAGGTCGGCATTGCGGTGGGCGGCGCGAACGACATTACGTCGGAAGCGGCCGGCGTAGTTTTCCTGGGACACTCGCTGGAAACTCTCCCCAAGCTCTTCGAGGTCAGCCGGCGAGCCATCCGCACGGTTTGGCAAAACATCATCATCTTCGCGGGAGTAGTAAACGCCGTTGCCATAACCGCCGCCGCAACCGGCGCACTGGGTCCCATCGGCGCGGCCGTCACGCACCAGGTTGCGTCCTTGCTGGTCGTCCTCAATTCTTTGCGCCTGCTG
>JBEKUT010000667.1:0-3049 GCA_049514735.1 Bryobacteraceae bacterium | reverse complement strand
TCGCCGAGAGTCTGGACCTGCGGCCAGAACAATCGATCTGCAAGACTCTCAGCGATGCCGATGCCGCTGAAACGCTGATCTGGTCGCAACACGTTCGCCGCAAAGCTGGAATCGATTTCCTGCTGACCAATCGACAGCAGACGGGACTCGATCCGGAATGGCACTCATATTCTCACTTACTCTCATTCGTTGCGCCTCGATACGAACGTGTATTAGTCGATTTACCGGAAGTGGTGAACGATGCTACCGCCGAAATTGTTCAGTCCGCTGAGACCGTATATGTCGTAACTACTCCGGAAATGCTTTCGCTCCGGCTGGCACGGCAGCGGATCGACGAACTCCAAGGTGTGCAGGTGGAGAGAGCGAGAATTAAAATCCTGGTCAATCGCTGGCACAAAGAAGATTTGAAGCCCCGGGAGATCGCCGAGATTCTGGATTGTCCGGTTGCCTTCGCCCTGCCGAACGATTATCGCGAGGTAAGTAATGCGGTCGCGGCGCGGTCGTTCGTGGAGCCCGACAACAAACTCGGGCGGGCCTATCGTTCATGGGCCGGTTCGATCGTCGGGTCGCCCGCTCCACCGCCGAGAGAAGGCCATCGGACGTTCTGGGAATTGTTCCGGCCAGTCGCGGAACCCATGAGCAGTCCCTGGTAACTTCGGAACTTTCCAGTCCGATTCTGCTCATTGCAGGCTAATCCTGCGCGACGGAATCGGAGCCTCGCCCTGCAGCCACTATGGCGTAGCGCGTGCTCCGGAACGGGCGGTTGAATGTCAAAAGTCGCCGCCCCAAACAAATCGTCGTACCCATCTTCACATCGCTTCGCGGCTACCGCGAAGGTGGTACCCGAAAACACCCCGATTGCGTGATGATCCGGCAATCGTAATCTCGTAACGTTTTGGTAGGTTCGCTGGCAGTCCATGGGAAAAGTACAATGGCCTAAAGCGGGGGAGAGCCATCGCAAAGCCGGCGTCGATTGGGTCGATCTCGCTTGAGATAACAATATGACCAACAAAACTCGAAAAGCCGCTCTCCTTAAGAACATGCGCAAAATGGACCGCGACCCGCTCAGCGTATCCGTCTGCTTCCGGTCAGGGCGTCACGGGACTCCGGCCTTGGCGTTCATGATGCTGTTAATTTTTCATCCCGCCGCAAGCGCCGCCACGCTTAAACCGGAAACGAAAGAAGCCTGGGACGCTTACATTCATGCGGCCAACGCCGGAATGCAGGCCCGTCTCGAAACAGGAGCGCATTTTCTTTGGCTGGACGACGAGCCGGGCCGCGCGCAGGAAGTTCGGACCAAGGGCCCCTTCGTCGGACCCATCGGCGACCACATTCCAAAGAAAGTTCCATCCGGACTCATCCACGATTGGATTGGCGCCGGCTACATTCCGAATGCGAAGATCGAAGATATCTTGCGGGTGGTGCGGGACTATGACCACTACAAGGATGTCTACCGTCCGGGCTGCATCGAATCGGCCGCGCACGGAACGGACGGAGCGAAGGACTTCTTTTCGATGCGCCTGGTGAACAGGTCTGTGGTGGCAAAAACAGCTCTCGACACCGAAGGGGAAGCCTCCTATTTTCGCGTGGACAACCACCGCTGGTACGGCATTTCTAACACCACTCACATCCGGGAAGTCGATAAATTTGGGACGCCGGAGCAGCGAACTTTGCCCGAGGATCAGGGTACTGGCTTGATTTGGAGGCTATCCAGCATCACGCGCCTTGAAGAGCGCGATGGAGGCGTGTACGCGGAACTTGAAGCAATTGCATTAAGCAGAGATATTCCGGCCGCGGTGCGTTTTTTTGTGACACCGATCGTGCGCCGCGTATCGAGAGATTCGATGGCCGTATCTCTGCACCAAACGAAGGTCGCGATAGATGCGGGCATGACGCGCCATGCGCAGGAACAGCCCGTTCAATGATCCTGGCGCTGGTCCCTACTATCAGGACCAACGCCGGATTTGGTTGCGATGTTGGCTTATCAGGCCCTCTGCGTTTTTCGTTTTCGGCCGGCGGTTGTGGTGTCTCCCCCCGATAGCGCCGTCAGTAGATTCTCGCCCGATGGAGAACCCAGGCCCGTCGTGGGGTCCCATCCGGGACCGGCGGAAAATGCTCCGTTCGATCCTTGGGTAATGTCGTTAAAGGCGTCCGCTGTCTGAGGCAGTCCATAAAGGACCGGCTGTAGAAATCCGACGGATTTTCCCAGCTTCTGGTTCAGCAGAGCGATCAAGCCGCTCCACAGTGGCGCCACCGCGCTGGTTCCTCCAATCACGAGCGATTTTCCATCTACCAGCACCTGATAGCCGGTTTCCGGGTCCGCATCGCCGCAGACGTCCGGCACGCCGCGTCCACCGCCGGAAGGAGGTTTGATGTTGTCGCTCGCCTGGTACGCGGGCAAGGGGAACTGATTGCTGTATCCGCCGCCGCCGGCGCCGCCCTGGGCCCCATCGTTCCACACGGTCTCACTGGTAATCGCTCCATTGGCGCTTTGCAGGGTGGTCCCGCCGCACGCGAGAATGTTGGGACTGGAGGCCGGGAAATCCACGTGATTGGCGCCATCGGTGACGCCGTCGCTGGACCCGTTGTCCCCCGAGGCGGCACAAATGGTGACACCCATGGCACCTGCGTCCTGAGCGGCTGAATCGAAGGCGGTCATGGCCTGCGCCGTCCAGGTGGATTCGGGGCCGCCCCAACTAATCGAAATTACGGACGGATTGTTCGTAGAATCGTGAATAGCCGTGGTAAGTGCGTCCTGAAATCCTTGGTCGGTATTGGGCGCGAAATAAACCACGATCTTGGCACCGGGCGCCACCGATCCCGCCACTTCGATATCCAGCAGCACCTCGCCATCCGCGCTGTTGGGATTTGTCGGTTTATTCTTTCCCTTGTCCACGGAAACGGCCACGACCGTCGGCTCGTTGATCTTCATGGAAGAGAAATAATTCTTAAGGTCGACCGGATGATACCCGCCTCCGAGTTCCAGAATGCCGACCGTTTGACCCGTTCCATCCACATCGAGCGGAAACTGATAAAGCTGAGCGACCTG
>JBEKUT010000666.1:0-3059 GCA_049514735.1 Bryobacteraceae bacterium | reverse complement strand
TCCGACAGCTTCTGCTCCCATCCCAGACGCCATTCGTTCCAATGCGAACGGGTGTCCCGCACTTCCTGCGTGAGGACGTCGATGCGGCTTATTTCTTCGAGCTTCGAAGCCACAATCGTAATCGCGCGATTCGTTTCGCCCAGCGCGTCCAGTGTCGATTGCACGCACGACATCACGGCGCGGTTGAACTCCACCTGCTCGCGCACATGCCAATCGAGAGCGCGCGAAACCAGGCGCTTGATAGACTGCGCCATCGAGTTAACGAAACCCGCTCGACGCGGATTCACCGTTCCGATCGCCGCGACTTTGGCTTCGGCCGCATCGCGGGCGTGCAGCAAAGCTAATAAATCCGGTATCGGGACGCCGCTGGCCACCACGCCGGAAGGATGTTGCGCTCGAATGCGGCCGCGGATCTCTTCGATCATGGCCGCGAGTTGCTCGCCCTTTTTATCTGCGGGATCGTTTACGCGCGGCTGCACGTTTCCTGCTCCAGCTTGCCGAAATTTTCGAATAGACTCCACCGCGCGGCGTGAACTCTCCGACCACGGTTGCCGAAATCGGATTGCACGATTTCACCACGTCGCGCAAAAAGCGATTCACTACGTTTTCCTGAAAGATGCCCAGATTGCGATATGCCAGCCAGTACATTTTGAGAGATTTCAATTCCAAGCAGCGCTCGTCGGGCACATAGCGCAGAGTGAGCGTGCCATGATCCGGCAATCCTGTTTTCGGACAAACGGAAGTGAACTCCGGTGTCGAGATCTCGATCTCATAATTCGGATATTGATTGGGCCACGTCTCGATTTCCGGCAGTTCCGCCTGAACGCCCGCAGAGGCGTGTTCATCGCTATATTCGCGCTTCATTGCGCAGCGCTCAGGGGCGTCGTGGAATGCACGTGAGGGGCGATTTTACGAGCCAGCAAGTCGAGAAACAGTCCGACATCGGTGACCACGCCGACCATCTGTCCGGTGCCGCGGTCGCTAACCTTGGTGGCAACCGCCGGGTTGATGTCGACGCAAACGATTTTGACCCAGCTCGGCAGCATGTTCCCAGTCGCGATGGAATGCAGCATCGATCCGAGGCACAGCACTAAGCCGGCGCCGCGCAGATGATGGGCGTATGCATCTTGCGCCTGATTCATGTCAGTAATCGTATCGGGCAACGGACCATCGTCACGCAAACTGCCGGCCAGCACGAACGGCACGCCTGCCTTCACGCATTCGTACATGATGCCGCTCTTGAGACGTCCCGACTCGACCGCTTGCTTGATGCTACCGGCGTGATAAATCGCATTGATGGCCCGCATGTGATTGCGATGGCCATGCTCTTCCTGGCGGCCATCGGTCTGGCGGATGCCGAGCGATGTTCCGAGCAGCGCATTTTCGATATCGTGAACACCGAGCGCATTGCCGCTCAGCAACGCATCCACATAACCGCCGCGAATCAGTGCGGCCAAGGGCTCGACGCCGCCGGTATGAACCACCACGGGACCCACCACCACCACAATCCGTTGCCCTGCTGCGCGGACTTGGTCCATGAGCGCGGCAGTCTGGCGCACGGCGGTCTCCACCTGCCGTTCCGACGAGATGCCGTTCGACATGAATGCGAACGCCAGACGGTCGCGCTCTTTCGATTCCGGCGCGACGCGTATGCCACGCATCCCGACTACGACGCGGTCGCCCGCCCGCACGTCGCGCAGACGCCGGCAGAAGGCGGCTTTCCCTTTCACCACTACGAGAGCGTCCATGCGCTGATCCTGCACTTCGATCCAATCGTTATTGCGCCGGATGAAGGTGCGATGATTCGTGGTCGAATAGAAATCTTCAGGCGCGCAGCGGTCATTCTCTATCGTGCGCAATTCGGCGTCACCCGAATCGGCTAGGGAGCAGCCCAACGTTAACAATTGCGCCAGAATCTGCTGCATCGAGTGCGCATCGTCGGCTTCCACCTTCATGCGCAGGCGCGATGGATCGGCGTTCGTGCGCCCGATATGAAACTCCTCGACGTCGAAACGGCCCTGATATTCGACAACCGTATCGAAGATCTGCTCCATGATGTGGGAGTCCACCAGGTGCCCCTGGGCCTCCACCACTTCATGGAGAGGAATCGTGTTGTGATCTTCACTCATTTGAGTTATGACGCCGGGCTAGCCTTCGGAGCGTAATACCCTTTGCGCGCCCGCACCACCAGGTCCTTGCGGCTGCGAATCTTGATGTCCACGGTATGATACAGGCCGTCGTTCTTCAGCGGCTCCGGGCGATACAGAATCATGTATTGATGCCGCAGTTCATTCGCGATATTTTCAAAAGATTGTGACAGGTCTTCCGCCTTGAACGGGAAAAAGGGCAGGCCACCCGTCTCAGTAGCGAAATAACGCATGACCTTGTCGCCATCGGTGGGCATGCGCGTGATGTTCGTCGACACGGTATAAAGCACGACGTCGGCCTTCTGAGCCATTTCGAGCGCCTGATCCCGCGTGTACCGGCTGTTGTTATCCTCGCCGTCGCTGAGAATCACCATGGCGCGGCGGAACTTTGTGCGAGGCTGATCCTGCATCAGTTTGTCGCGCGCGGCGAAGTAAATTGCGTCGTACAGCGCGGTGCCACCGCCGGGCCGCAATTCGCGCACAGCCTTGTCGAGCTTCTCGGTGTCGCCGGTCAAGTCGGCTACCAGTTCCGCGGAGGTGTCAAAACTGATGACGGCCGCCTTATCCTGACTCGGCCGAATGACGCCGTCGATGAAGCGCGTAGCGGCTTCCTGCTGGAACCGGAAACGGTCCCGAATGCTGTTGCTGGTGTCGATCAAAATCGCGAGCCGCAAAGGCAGATCGGATTCCGCCGCGAACTCCAGAATGCTCTGCGGCTTCTTGTTTTCGGAGACCAGAAAATCGTTAATCCCCAGGTCGGTCACGAAGCGGCCCTTCTTATCGGAGACGGTGAATAGCACGTCGACGCGATTGACTTCGAGCACGATGCGCGAATCGGGCAGGTCCGCCGGTGGCGCGCTTTGGGCCGGATTTGCCGCCGGCAACGTGGACAGCAAGGCAAGTAAAACAAGG
>JBEKUT010000665.1:0-3061 GCA_049514735.1 Bryobacteraceae bacterium | reverse complement strand
ACCGCCCTCGAAGACAAAATGGCCGCCATCGCGCGAGCGAAACAAACGGAAGAAGAATTGTTCCAGGCGCGGCGGGAGTTGGATTCGCAACTGCGGCCTTATCGCGGGAAGATGTCGGCCGAACAGCTTTCGATGCTAGAGCGCCAATATTTGAACCGCAGCCTTTTTGAATCGGCACGGCTGCCGCGGTTGAGCCTTTTTTATCTGCGCTGAAGTTATTGTTCGACGATTGCGACGCCCCACGGTTCGAGTGAAATCTCGGCGCCCTGCGTTACCGGTTGGTTCTTGAGCAACTCGGTACCAGCGGGGTGGGCGTACGATACGCGTTGCGGGTTTGCGGAGAAATTAAAGTAATAATGGATTGTTCTACCGGCTCTGTTGGTCCCGTGTTTCACGCGGACGGCAGCGGGGAGCTTCTCATCCGGACCGGCGACTTGTGCCTGATTGAGGGCGTGCTCCAGAACCTTTAGCTGTAATTCATCGCTTAAGACCGTTCCTTCGTACGTGACCATGCCTTTTCCAAAATGGTTCTCCGTAATCGCGGGGTATTTGCCGAAAAATGGATGGTCATAATACGCGAGCGGCTTAGCTGTATCGAGCAGGAGCATTTCGGCCCAGTCGCTGACCTGGTTTCCGGAGCCGGCCTGGAATGGGTCGCCCTTGAGCGCAAGAGGCTTCGCCAGATTCGAGAATTCCTGATAATGGAAACCGGCGGCCTCACGCAAAGGTCCCGGCGCCATGGTGCCGCGCACGGTGGAATACTCGTTGCAGAAACCGCTCTTCAGCGTGAGAACGAGATGGCCGCCGTTTTTAACATAATCCACCAGGCGCTGGAGCACGGCGTCGCTCGCGATATACAGGGGCGGCACGACCACGACTTTGTAAGCGCTGAGATCTTCGGTTTCGGGGAAGACAAAATCGACGCCAGCGTTCAATCGATAGAGCGCTCGATAGAGACGGCGCAATTCCAGATCGTAACCGCCCGGCGTGCTCCAGGGCATGTCGCCAGCCGGATGCGAAAGCAGAAACGGCATGTATTCCGTGCCGCGGCGCGAATCGTTGCTGTAGAGAAGCGCGACCGGTTGCGAGGTTTTCAGGTCGACGATATGCGAACCGATGCGCTGTAGCTCGTGCGCCGTTCGCGAGACTTCTTCATAGGTGCGTCCCGGTTCGAGGTCGTGCGAGAGAACGCCTTTCCAGTACGTCTCTTGACCATAATGCAGTGAATGCCAGTGCCAATATTCGACCATATTGGCACCAGTTGCGGCCATTAAATAGACATCCTGGCGCAATTGGCCGTCGTAGGGTGGGAATTGACTGCGCGAATCCCAGCCGATGGTCTGGGCGTTGATTTCTGTGACAAGATAATTGGTGCGCTTGAGGGAGCGGGCGAAGTCGCCGCCGTAACTCGATCCCTCGCCATCGTACAAATCCTGAGTGGGATGGTAGGGGTTGATGGCGACAATATCCAGGTTTCTCGAAATGGCGTATTCATTTACGCTGGAGCGCGTGGCCCCGCCGAAATCCTGCATGATAAATTGGTCCGGGCGAACGTACTCTTTCATGAGCGAGTATTGCCACGCCAGAAATTTCGTAGTGAGCGAATCCTGGTAGCGATCCCATTCTACTTTCCAGCCGGGATTCAGGATTCCAGTGCGGGGAGGAACTTCGGACCAATCGTGTAGACTCTGGCCCCAATAGACAAGGCCCCAGATCTTGTTCAGACGCTCGACGGTTCCGAATTTCTCTTGCAGGTAGTGGACGAAATCGGCTTGGACATTGGGACCGGAGGTGTCGTTCGAAGAGGTCTCATTATCGATCTGGTAACCAATGATGGCCCGATTATCGCGATAATGTTCTCCTATTTTGCGAATCACGCGCTCGCTGTATCGCAGGAAGTCCGGGTTGGTGACATCCATGTTCTGGCGCATGCCATAGGTGGCCTTTTGACCGTTCATGTGAGTGACCAGGATTTCCGGATGCTCCTTGAACATCCACGGCGGAATCGAGTACGTCGGCGTGCCCATGATGACGCGGATGTGGGCTTTCGCCAGGCGATCGACAATGCGATCCATCCACGCGTATTCGAAGCGGCCGTCCTCGGGTTCCCAAAGGCTCCACGTGGATTCGCCGACGCGGACCACGGTGATACCGGCCTTCTCCATTAGTTGGACGTCTTTTTCGAGACGATCCTCCGGCATGTATTCTTCATAGAAGGCCGCGCCATAGAGAACGGTGTCCATGCGATCGGGAGCGAAGCGCGTCTGCTTTTCTTGTTGGGCGAGCGCGCCAACGATGCATAGCAAGACGCCGAGCGGCGCTGCCAGCCAGCGAAAAGTTTTCATCCTGCGCCTATGCTATCAAGGACGGCGTCGCGATTCTAGAAACCCCAGCCATTCATCCATGCCCTGACCGGTTTTCGACGACACGCGAATGATGGGCATGCCGGGCCGCACGGCGTGGATATTCTTCGTTGCGATGTCCGAGTCGAATTCGACCGCCGCGGCGAGATCCATTTTGGTGATCACGGCGGCATCGGCACTGTTAAAGATAGTGGGATACTTCAGCGGCTTGTCCTCGCCTTCAGTCACCGAGAGCAGCACGAGACGCAGGCTCTCACCCAAATCGAAAGAGGCGGGACAGACGAGGTTGCCGACGTTCTCGATGAATAGGAAATCGAGATCGGCAATGTTCCAGCCATCGAGCGCGGTCTCGACCATGGCCGCTTCGAGATGGCACACGGTTCCCGTAGTGATCTGACGAACGGCTGCGCCACTGCGCGCGAGACGCGCGGCATCGTTGTCGGTAGCGAGATCGCCGACCAATGCGGCCGGCCGGAACTTTTCTTTGAGGAGCGTAAGGGTCCGTTCGAGAAACGCTGTCTTGCCGGAGCCGGGACTCGAAACCAGGCTCACGACGTAAACGCCGGCTTCTTCGAAACGCCCGCGGAGGGCGCGGCCCACCTCGTCGTTATGCCTCAGGATGTTCTTGCGGACTTCGACAATTCGCGGGCTCATGATGCCAACTCTAGCGCGGAAACCTGTAGCTCGCGGCCGCGCAG
>JBEKUT010000664.1:0-3063 GCA_049514735.1 Bryobacteraceae bacterium | reverse complement strand
CTTGGCGTGCTTGCTCTTCGGCGGCGTCTTCTCCTTAGCGTCCGCTTCGCCCACAACCACAACCGTTGCAGTCGAATCGTTCTTCAGAGCGTCGGTCACCTGATCCAGGCAGGCCTTCGCTTCGTTATCCACACGGGTCGGACGCGCCTTGTCCTTGGTAAACGTGATCGGGCAAAGTGCGGTAACGTGCGGGATCACGGGGGGAGGAGGCGGCACAATCGTGACATTGGTAGAGTTACTTGCGCTGCCGCCCTTGTCGTCGGAGACGTTGCAAGTGATGGCTACCACTCCAGTGGGAGCACCCGCTGAGTCGTAGGTCGCCGAAGCGCCGCTGCCAGTGATAGCGCCAGTGCCCGGCGCAACCGAGAAGCTATAGGTAAGCGGACGGTTCTGCGGGCTCACGCCAGTTGCGGTGATTGTGCTCTTGTCGTTCGGGTTGATGGAGCTGGGGCTGGCCACGCAGCTAACGGTCGGCGGCTCGAAGGCCTTGACCGTGAAGTTGGAGGAACAGTCGGCAGTCTGGCCGGGCTTCAAGCCTTCCTTGCCGGGCTTGCCTTCCTTCACTTCAGCACTGACAGTATAGGAGCCTGCCGCCAGCGGACCTGTAGCCACTGTGGCCGATGTTCCGCTGCCGGTTACGCCGGTACCTTTCCACGAATAAATCGCATTCAGCTTCGGATCGAGATTGCCAGCCGACGCGGACACTGTGACTGGGTCGCCGGGGAAGACTGAAACCGGATTGATTGTGCAGGCCAGGACAACCGGGGGCGGCGGCACGATGGTGCCGACGTGGTATACCAAGCCAACGCTTATGCGAGCCGCGTTGACCTTGGCGATTCCACCCCATGTGCCATCGCCAAAGTTGGCGTGCATATATTCATAGTCGGCCTGAACGAGGCGAATGGCGAGATGATGATTGAAGTACGGCGTCTCTAAGTCCAACCCGCCGCCGACTGTAAAATCGGGGCCCCATGTGAACGGATTGTGAGTTGGGCCATCGATCAGCGCCCCGCCAAACAGCGCGTGCGCGAATGGCGTGATGTTTCCCCTGGGATAACGAACGACCACACCACCCGCCAGGGTGGTAAAGCCGCTGTTGTTACCCGTGGTGCCGGTTTCCGGAACGGAATTCGTGTTTTGCACGCCCCATTCATGAACCGCAAGTTCCCCCTGGATGCCAACGTACTTGTTGAAGAAATACGAGACGCTGGTGATCCCACCCACAGCGATGGAATCGTAGGAGGCTGGGACGATCACGCCGTTTGGCAGCGGCGTATCCACCGTTCCATGGGGCGAAAGGTAACTGTAACCCGCAAAGATGTCCCACCGTGACGACTCATTCGTCGGTGGAGCTGCCTTCGCATCCGGTTTGGTCTGGGCTGCCAGGGCAACGGGCATCATCGCCGCAACTGCCAAGACAAGTACCCGGCTCACAGACTTCGAAACACGAGCATACATGCGTTTTTCCTCCGCAATCAAGCTGAATGAACAAATGGCAATGGCTGTTTGCGAGCGTAAATTTCGGCTCGGACTGACTCGACCCCACACTAAAAACGGACCGAAAGGCGTCCATATAGCACTATCAAACGTACCATAGGACGATTCCGGCAGAACACTTTTTTTCAACAAGTTGCATTCTTATTCAGATTACAATTACGATTCGCAACCGCAAGCAGTTACTTCGGTAACACGTCGCCTGCGAAGTCCCGATCTTCGCCCCCGCTCACACGGCATTCAGTGTCTTCAACAGGCTGCGAGGCTCGCGCTGTATCTTCTCTTGTAGAAGCGTAATCGCGTACAAGAGTTGCTCGGGCCGTGGCGGGCACCCAGGAACATACACGTCAACGGGTATCACCTGATTGACGCCCTGCACCAGCGCGTAGTTATTAAAAACTCCGCCCGAGGTGGCGCACGCGCCCATCGAAATCACCCATTTCGGCTCCGGCATCTGGTCATAAAGCCGGCGAATGACGGGGGCCATCTTCTGCGAAACCCTGCCAGCAATCACCATCAAATCCGACTGTCGCGGGGAGGGACGAAACACCTCGGCGCCAAAACGCGCAATATCAAAGCGCGACGCACCCATCGACATCATCTCGATGGCGCAGCAAGCTAAGCCGAAAGTCATGGGCCATACGGAATTTTTCCGAATCCAATTCACCGCATAGTCCAGCGACGTCAGGATAATGCCCTCCGGCTCTTCATAGCCGTAACTCACTTCCTGTAGCTTGGCGCGATTTTGCGCACTGCTCTCAAGAGCTCCGAAAAGGTAACGATCCCGCTCTGCCGTCGCCGCCATAGCTCTACTATACCTCTGGCCGGCGCGAAACTGTTAAAGCAGCTTAAGTCCGGCCGCTTCGCGGTCATCCAGCCCGCCAAGCTGGGTGCAGTCAAAGAAGCCCTGATCGAGGCAGGCATTGAAGGCATGACCATTCTCAAAGCCCGCGGCCATGGCCGCCAAAAGGGCCACACCGAGTTCTATCGCGGCCGCGAGTACACCATCGACCTTCTCCCCAAGGTCAAAATCAAACTGGTGGTCAACGACAACCTGAAAGACAAGGCCGTGCAGGCCATCCACGGCGCCGCCCGCACAGGCCAAATCGGCGACGGAAGATCTTCATCAGTCTGGTCGAAGAAGCCATCCGCATCCGCGACGACCAACGCGGCGAAACCGCGATTTAGGCTCTGAAACCGTCTTCCACTCGGCGCTGACCCACTCCTGAGCGTCGGGAGCCCTGTTCTTCGCCACTGGCCTCTTGCCCCGAGCAGCCGGTGGCCGGGCCATGGGAAATTCTTATTCGCCGAAAAACGATGAAATTGTCGGATGACTTATCTTTTACTTATGAGAATCATTTAAAATTTGAGCAAATATCACACTTCAGCGAATCGGCGCCTCCGCGCCAGTGTGTCCTCGTTGAATCGTGCTCCGAGGGCAGCTTGAAACGATCCACGCTACCCTTGCCCGCGCGGCATCGTTCAGTTCGTCCGGAATGGCGGCCGGAACCTCGCCACACGCATGGCTTTGGCCCTCTGCATCTTCTCGGGAGTGGAAACAATATGTGT
>JBEKUT010000663.1:0-3089 GCA_049514735.1 Bryobacteraceae bacterium | reverse complement strand
TGTTCGCGATTCCCGATAGCTCTTTACTGCGCTGGCGATCTGAAGTCGGACGGCTGCATCCATTTCGAAAACCGGAGAGCACGCTGGATGAGTCTCTGACACTTGTCGCTCAGGCGCTCGATTTTCTGGCGAGCCTGCATCGCGAGCGCAATCGTCGGCCGATTGTTGCGACGGTAAACGCGCTTCTGGAGCACACGCGCGCGCACGCGGGATTTGTCCTGCGGCCTGGTGGACATCAGGCGCTCGCCAACGTCAGCCGCATTTGCGATCTCGCACGCGCGTTCGAGGCCGAGGGAGGAATTTCGTTTCGAGGCTTCGCCGAGCAACTCGAGTCGGATGCTGAGCGATCGGAATCGAGTGAGGCGCCGGTTCTTGAAGAGGGCGCCGAAGGCGTCCGCCTCATGACCGTGCATGCCGCGAAGGGACTCGAATTTCCGATCGTGATTCTCGCCGACATGACCGCGAAGCTTGCGCCCGGCGAGCCCGACCGCCATATCGATTCCAACGAGCGTCTCTGCTCCATGCGACTGCTTGGTTGCACGCCTTGGGAATTGCACGAACATCGTATCGAGGAAGAAAAGCGCGAGCGGGCGGAAGGCCTGCGCGTCGCTTACGTAGCCGCGACACGTGCGCGCGATTTGCTCGTCGTGCCAGTGGTCGGCGATGGCGTATTAGACGGCTGGGTCGCACCCTTGAACAAGGCCGTCCATCCCGCGCACACGCATTCGCGGAAGGCTCGGCGCGCCCTCGGTTGTCCCAAGTTCGGCGAGAGTTCGGCTCTGGGATGGGAAGACTTCACGCAATACGATCCGACGGTTCAACCTGGACTGCATTCTCCGCAAGCGGGTGATCACGAAGTCGTGTGGTGGGATCCTACGAAACTGCGTTTGTCGGTTGACGTGGACATCGGGCTCGAGCAAGAGGAGATTCTCGCGGACACGGGTTCGAACGAAAGCTCCGAGCGTTATCACGCGTGGCGCGCGCGCCGCGAGCAGGCCATCCGGAGCGGGGAGCGCAAGCAGTTCGACATTTTCACGCCCAGCGAAGCTACCGACGCGCCCGCAGGGCCCGAAGTGACGCTTCACCTGTTGGATCGTCCATTGCAGCGGCCATCGGGACCGCGCTTCGGAACGCTGGTCCACACCATCTTGCGCGACGTTCCGCTGCAGGCCGCTTATCCAGCCATCGAGCGTCTGGCGCGTTCGCATGGCCGCCTGCTCGGCTGTCAAGAGGATGAAGTGTTGGCGGCCGCATCAGCCGTCGAAAAAGCGCTGGCGCATCCGCTGGTTCGAAGCGCGGCCGCATCGACAAGATGCCATCGGGAATTGCCGGTAGTGCTGCGCACCGACGACGGCCGCACGCTCGAAGGCATCATCGACCTCGCATATCTCGAAAACGAACGCTGGACGATTCTCGATTTCAAGACCGATGCGGACTTCGGTCCAAAGCGCCTGCACTATGAGCGTCAGCTTCGTTGGTATGCGCTGGCATTAGGCCGCTTAACGGGCCTGCCAGTAACAGCGAATCTTCTCGGGATTTAAGGCCCTACAAAACCGATCTCGCGCAGGGTTTTCGCCGGCTCGCTCTCTTCGAAATTGGACACGAAAGCTTTCTGCCGTCCATTGTGCAACGCCGAGCCATAAGGCGGATCGACAAACTTGAACGTCTCTCGCAGAGTTTTCAGATCGAGCGACGTGCCCGCCTTCAATCCGGTGTCATGCAAGAACGACGCCGCGAATTGCGGCACGCGAGTCGGAATCGCGATCACTTTCGTGTCCTTCCAGTTGTACTTCGCCATGCGGCGCGCGGCCGCATCGCAGTGCATGCACTCCGGATCGTAAAAGAACAGGAAGACATTTCCTTGTTGCAGCGAGTATGGCTGGCCGTCCACAGTAATCGATGCGGGAGCCTTCAATCCGGTGTTCGCGTTCGCACCGACGCCGAAAGAAACGCCGGCGAACACGGCGACCGCGCCGAGCATCACCAGCGCTGCGCGCAGCCCGTGGGATCTCTGCGTCCACAGGCCCGCGACAACCGCGAGCAGCAGCATGACAAAATCGCCCACGAAGAAACCCGGCCCGATGGAGCGCTTCACCAACGGAAAACAACTGCAATCCTTCCCGACAAGGACGTTGTATTTTGCACCGATATAACCCATGAACGCGACCAGCAGGAAGCCGATCAGAATCGCGCCCCAGCGGCGGAAGCGCGGCACAACGATCATCGCCGCGCCGAACGTTTCGCCGATGCCGACTAGTATCGTAAACGGCAGCGCCAACTGCGCGGGAACCTGGAACTGTCCCATCAACTGCGCCCACTGAAATGGCGCGGCCAGTTTCCAAAAACCGGAAACAAAGAACAGGAGCGCGAGAAGGAGAGCGGCGATGGCGCCGGCTACGGACTTCCAACGCGCGAGGTCCACGGCTCCAGCAGGCATAAAGCCGCGCGGGAGCGCTGGATTATCTTGCATATATTATTTATTCTAATGGGTCGTGGAACCCGTATGCGCGGGAGCGGCGCTGGCGGCCGGCTTCTTGAGCCACTCGTCGATCCAGGTCAGAAACGAGTCATACCACAGCACCGTATTCTGCGGCTTCAGAACCCAGTGACCCTCGTCCGGGAAAATCAACAATTTCGATGGCACGTGTTGCATCTGCAGCGCCGTGAATAGCTGCAATCCTTGCGTATACGGCACACGAAAATCGAGCTCTCCGTGGATCACAAGCGTGGGCGTATGGAAATCCTTGACGTACGTGCTGGGCGACCATTTCGCATACAAATCCGGATCGTCCCAAGGCATCCCATGGAACTCCCAGATTGGAAACCAGAGCTCTTCGGTGGCTCCAGCCTCACTGCGCAGATCGTAGACGCCGGCATGCGAGATCAGCGCTTTAAATCGCTGCGTGTGCCCCAGCAGCCAATCGATCATGTAGCCGCCGTACGAGCCGCCAGCCGCGGCCATGCGCTCCGGGTCGACGAACGGCCGCGCGGCGATATTGTCCGCCACGGCCATGATGTCGTCGAACGCCCGCCCGCCCCAATCCTGATTGATCTCGTCGGTGAACTTCTGCCCATAGCCGACCGATCCG
>JBEKUT010000662.1:0-3115 GCA_049514735.1 Bryobacteraceae bacterium | reverse complement strand
CAGGACCTCATCCTGCTCCAACCCTCCGCCAATCAGGTCGCTGTCAACGAAAGCATTTTTTTCGAGAACAAATCGAAGACCACCTTCAACGACCCGAAAAACGGCACACTCCATTTCTATCTGCCTCCGGAAGCCAATGACAAGGTGAGTCTCTCGGTCACGTCACCCGGCGGGATACCGGTCAATCGCGCGGTCAAGAAAGGTGAGAAGAACGTCTACAGCGTCGATTATCCGATCCGGCCCGGTGAGACCCGTTTTGACCTGACTTACACGCTCGCCGCCGCGTCGCAACCGCTGACCTTTTCGAGTAAGGTCCTCGAGGCGCAAGCCACCCGGCTCGCCGCTCCGCCCGGAGTGACGCTCGCGAGCAGCGACATTGCGCCGCTCGGAGTGGAGCCAACGACGAAGGCTTCTATTTACGACGTGAAGAGCAAGAACTATAAGGTTGAGCTTCAGGGGACTGGAACGCTGGCTGCGCCGTCCGACGACGGCACGGTATCCGAGGAAGATAACGGTGCGCCGAAGATCGAGGAAATCCAGCCGCGGCTCTACAACCACATGGGTTGGATCTTAGGAATCGCTCTGGGAATTCTCGGCCTCGGCCTGTTCCTGCTCTATCGCAGCGATAAGCCGGCCGCTGCCGCTGCCAGCAGCTCCGCCTCGGAACAGAAACCCGCCCGCAAAGGAGCGGTTTCCCGGTAGTGACCGCTCTCGAAATCCAAAACGTCTGGAAATATTACGGCGATTATCCCGCGCTTCGAGACGTCACTTTCGATGTCGAAGAAGGCTCCTGTCTCGCGCTCCTGGGACGCAACGGCGCCGGCAAAACGACCCTCCTCAAAATCCTGGCCGGTCTATCGAAGCCTGGCAAAGGCGCGGTACGAGTGATGGGGGAAGACGCCCGCGCACAGGTCACTCGCCGACGTATCGGAGTCCTCGGCCATGGAATCGGCATCTACGACGAGCTGTCCGCCTACGAAAACCTGATGCTCTTCGCGCGCCTCTATAGCGTGCCCAATCCCGAGCATGTCGTTTCGGAATGGCTGGAGCGCACTGGTCTGGAACGCGTGCGTGAAGGGCTCGTGCGCGAATTTTCTCGCGGCATGCGCCAGCGTTTAGCAGTTGCCCGCGCTTTTCTACATCAGCCGTCGCTCATGCTTCTCGACGAGCCCTTCACCGCTCTCGACGACCGCGGCATCGCCGTCCTCCAGGACTTCTTGAACGACGCACGCCGCGCCGGACGAACCATTATCATGTCCACGCATCAACTGCGCGAAGCTCTGGAACTCGCCACCGATGTCGCATTGATCAATCGCGGCAAGCTCGCCTATCGCGGCCCGCGCACACAGGAAATGCTCGATGACCCCACTCACCTCTACCGCATCTACGGCTAACGAGGCGTCCGGGGCCGCGGCTTCCGGCACTCAACGATTCGCCGGACTCCGCCTCATTCTCACCGTCGCGGCGAAAGATCTGCGATCCGAAATCCGCAGCAAGGAAACCATCAACGCGTCTCTCTCTTTCGCGCTCGTCATTTTGCTTCTGTTCAGCTTTGCCTTCGACCCCAGTTCCGATCAGGTTCGTGAAATCTGCGGCGGTCTCCTATGGCTGGTCTTCATGTTCGCCGGCGCGCTGGTTCTCAATCGCAGCTTTTCGCGAGAGTTGCCGAACGATTGTCTCGACGCGCTGATCGCATCGCCGGCCAGCGGCGCTCAACTGTGGGCCGGAAAAGCGCTAGCAAACTACGTCCTGCTTCTCGCCATCGAGGTCGTCTGCATTCCGGTCTTCGGCATCTTCTACAACATCACGTGGACCAAAGAAGCACCGCTGCTCGGCATCGTAATGATTCTCGCCACCTGGGCGATGACCATCATCGGCACCATGTTCAGCGCCATGACCGTCAATTTGCGTCTGCGCGAGCTCATGCTCCCGACGCTGCTTTATCCCATGCTGATTCCGCCTATAATGGGCGCAATCGAGCTTACCCGCACCATTGTGAACGGCGAACCCATCGCCGATAATATGATCTGGTTCCGGCTGCTGGTTGGCTACGATATCATCTTCACGCTGCTTGCCGCCGCCCTGGTCGAGGTTCTACTGGTAGATTAACTATGCGAGAAAAAGCCATCTATTTTCTTTGCGCCATCGCCGCCGTTCTGCTCACCTGGAACTGGTATAAAGTGTTCCTTATCGAACCGGACGAGCTCAATCAGGGCGCAATATACCGCATTATTTACATCCACGTGCCTTCGGCCATGACCTGCGCCACAGGCTTCTTCATTGCATTATGCGCCAGCATCGGATATCTCTGGAAGAAGGACCTCAAGTACGACGCCGTGGCCGCCTCCGTCACCGAAGTCGCCTGGGTGTTCGCGACCATCGTGCTGGTCACCGGCAGCATCTGGGGACGTATCGCGTGGGGCATTTGGTGGGCCTGGGATCCGCGCTTAACATCGATGCTGATCTGTTGGCTGCTGCTGGTCAGCTATCTCATGCTGCGGCGCGCCGTCGACGAGCCTAATCAGCGTGCGCGGCTCTGCGCCGTGCTCTCGATTTTCACTTTTACCGATTGGATCATTGTTTGGAAATCGATCGAGTGGTGGCGCACGCAGCATCCCGGACCGGTGCTCAGCATTCGCAACGGCGGAGGCATGGCGCCCGGAATGGAATCGCCCATCTATTGGAACGCGCTGGCGCTGGTCTGTCTCGCCTCGGCGCTGGTGCTGCTGCGCTGGCGGCAGGAAGGCGTCAAGCGCGAGATCGACGCGCTACGCCGCTACGCCCACGCTTTGTAGCGCGGACGATCGCCTTGCGTCGTCTGCGTTTTTGAGTATTAGGAGAATCCCATGGACGTCCGAAATCTCACATTCCTCTTCTACGGCTTCACCGCCGCGTGGCTGATCGTCCTGATTTACGTCGTCTCGATCGCCACCCGCGAACGCAAGCTCCGCCAGGAGCTCGACCGCGTCAAACGCCTCGTCGAAGAGCGCGAAACCGTCCGCTAGCAAGTAGGACAGGCCACCGGTTTTTTGTGGCCTGTACGGTTCTTCAACAGAGCGCTCATGGCACTGCGTGCCAACAATGGTGTGAAGGATTTCGACCGTAACCGAGCCGT
>JBEKUT010000661.1:0-3126 GCA_049514735.1 Bryobacteraceae bacterium | reverse complement strand
CAATTCCCATCCAGGCTCAGAATGGACTCGGGATGGAACTGCACCGCCTCGATCGGCAATTCGCGATGCCGCACGCCCATGATCACTCCATCCTCGGTCTCCGCCGTCACTTCCAGGCACGAGGGAAAAGTTTCTCTACGGGCAAACAGCGAATGATAGCGGCCCACTTTGAATTCGGCGGGCAGTCCTTCGAACGCGCCCAGGTTACGGTGGCGGATCATCGATGGCTTGCCATGCATCGGGTAATCGAGAACACCTAACTCTCCGCCAAACGCCTCGACGATTCCCTGCAATCCGAGGCACACACCGAAAACCGGCAGTCCCTTATGAGCGGCATGCCGGACAACATCGGGAACGCCGAAATCGGAGGGACGGCCGGGACCGGGAGAGATCAGGATCAGATCGGGAGCGATGCGATCGATCATCTCCGGGGGCAATCCGGCGCGATAAGTCACCACTTCCGCGCCTGTCTGGCGAGCGTAGTTGGCGAGCGTGTGAATGAAGCAATCGTCGTTGTCGATCAACAGAAGTTTCAATCCATGGCCTGGCTCCTGGCGCGCGGCTTCGTCCACGGTTCCGACCTTCGGCGGCCGCAAAGCGCGATAAAAACTGGTCGCCTTCAGGCGCGTCTCTTCCACTTCGAGTTCGGGAACGGAATCGTAGAGCAGCGTCGCGCCCGCGCTATACCGCGCGATGCCGTCACGCAGGTGGATGGTCCGAATCAGAATGCCTGTATTGATATCGCCGTTCACGGAGATCATGCCGATCGCCCCGCCGTACCATCCCCGCGCGTCTTTTTCGAGATTCTCAATCGCCTGCGCGGCCGCTTTCTTGGGAGCGCCGATGATCGTCACGGCCCACATGTGCGTGAGAAAAGCGTCGAGCGAATCGAAGCCCGGCTGCAGCGTTCCTTCCACATGATCGACGGTATGGAACACGCCCGCGTAGGATTCGATCAAACGCCGTCCGATGACGCGCACCGATCCGGGAACGCAGACGCGCGACTTGTCGTTGCGGTCCACGTCGCTGCACATGGTCAGCTCGGATTCTTCTTTGGTGGAGTTCAGCAGCTCGCGAATGTTGTCGGCGTCGCGCAGCGGGTCGCCGGTGCGCCGCGCCGTGCCTGCGATGGGACAAGTCTCCACGCGATTACCTTCCACGCGTACAAACATTTCGGGAGACGCGCCGACAAGCTGTTCGTCGCCGAGTTGCAGACAAAATTCATAGGGGCTGGGGCTGGCGTGCTGGATGCGCTCGAACAACTCCGACGGACTGCCGCTGTAGTTGGCCGAAAACGTCTGCCGCAGCACAACCTCATAGTAGTCGCCCTGGCGCATACCTTCGCGAACCGCTTCGACTCCAGCGATGTACTCTTCGGGCGTGTGATCCACCACGATTTCGGTGTCGGCGCGCTTGGTTGGGCGCGCGACGGGTACGCCGTTACGGTCGAGACCTTTCGTGGACAAATCGCCCGCTTCAAAATCGTACTGGAAGCGCTCGATCTGTTCCTTCTTGCGATCCATGTAGTAAATGTCGTCGCACAAGAACAGATGCAGATCCTTGGCGCCGTCACGCGGCAACTTGAGATTGATGGGGTCGAACTGTAGCAACAGATCGTAGCCAAAGGCGCCCGCAAATGCGAGATGCGAATCCAGGCCGCTGCGAAACTCGTCGAGCAGCGTGCGCAAGATCGAAAATGGCGAGGGCTGCTTGCTGCGTTCTTCTTCCGGAAATAGCTTGGGAAGGGGCTTGAGGCGTCCGCGCAATCCAGCGCCTTCGAGCGCGAACGAATCCCAATGCGGGTGCTTTTCGAGCAGCGGCAGAAGAATTTTGCAGAGCACTTCACCGCGCGCGTTCAACGGACGGATGGCAATTTCGCGCTGCCATGCAACGATTTCGATGGGCGGGCAGAGGGAGGCGATGTCCCAGCGCGAATACCGCTCCGGGTACTCATACCCGGACGAAAGATAAATGCCGCGCCGCGTATCGAGCTTGCGAAGCAGGGGCTCCAGACCCTTGCTAAACGGGACTTTGGATGCCGTCCTGCCGACACGGATTCCGTTCGGAGTCACATACTGGAGAGACTTCACCGGAGCACCTCTTGGAACTTACAGGGTAGCGCAGACGATCGGTTTTTGCCGTCGGCGTTCGGACGGCATTGCGGTCGCAAAGCTAAGCTCAGGGTCTGCCTGCCGGGCTCGTGGGATTTCAGAATCCGTAGCACTGAGAGGATTGTGTTCCAACTACGCGTTGTCGCCGGCGCCCCAAAGAGCCTGCCGATCTGTCCGAGACAGCCAATCGTTTTCATGTGGCGGCGGTACACCCCATACACGAGACGATTCTTCGAGCCAATGATTCGCACCAGCCGCTCCCCACTTTCGGGAAGAGCGATTGCTCGGTCGGATACGGAGCGTACAGTTAGGCTATCAGACGCTCAGTGTTGTCAAATATGTCTTGCAGATGCTGTTCACTCTGTTTGCCGTTGATCGCCTGGCGAAGAAAGGTTCTAACGTCGGATTCCCGCAGTAGCATGACTAACCCCCCCGTCTGTTGGTGCACTCGACTCACATGCTCGAATAGGTGGCTCGGAAACGGTGATCCGGCCCTGCAAATCATTATCAGAAAGCGTCCGGCCTTGCTGTTCATGTAGTACGCGGCTTGCTGAAAGTCGTCGGACGCCAAATCCGCGTAATTCTTGCATTCCCAAATTATCTGCGTGGCGTCATATTTCTGTCGCACTATCGACCAGAACCCCGCTGTCGACCTATTGGATGCTATCCAATCACGAATTGCAGTGTTGCTGTTGTTCCTAAATCGTGGCACCACATTGGATAACGATCTGAAAAAGCACAGCTTGACCATTTCGCCGATGAGATCCTCGAACTGTCGCGCGGCATCCTTTCCAACCGGCAGAGTCGCCAGTTCGTCGGCAAGTTCTTGAAGCCTTAATCTATAGGAGGCAGGCGAAAATGATTCGGGCACCTCTGTGATGATTCCCGACGTCCGCAACGGAACGGAATCGCTTAACGACGTGATCACCCGGGTTTGCAGCTGCAGGGCTTCGGTATAAGACGGGTGGACGATCGCAGTCGAATCGTGTGTCAGTGAAACTGCTCCGGGGTTTTC
>JBEKUT010000660.1:0-3130 GCA_049514735.1 Bryobacteraceae bacterium | reverse complement strand
CCGGTCACGGCTCGGTTACGGTCGAAGTTCTTCATCACCATTTGGTGGCCCGTAGGGCCATGAGCACTCCGTTGAAGAACATGTATGATTGGGCCAACCGCTCCCTGCCGGTCACGGCTCGGTTACGGTCGAAGTTCTTCATCACCATTTGGTGGCCCGCGGGGCCATGCGACTCCGTTGAAGAAAATGTCGGAAAGACCACGGCTATTTCCGCTTCCTGCCGGGCGCGGCTCGGTTACTAGCGTTGGGGGTTAGCGGGAACGACTTTTCATAGACCCCAACGCCGGCGGCGGACAAGTGCTTCTGAAAAAGTCGGAGCAGCGTAGCGAGCCGCGACGGTTACGGAGCGCAACCTGCCAATTATCGTGTCAACAATCCGAACCTCGCCAGCCGCTCCAGGTTCTTCTCCAGATCCTCGATCAATTCAACGGGCGGCTGGTCTGAGAATGGCGCGAGCTCAGCGGCGAGTGAGTCCCTATCGCGGGTTCCATCGAGCAAATCGAGAAGCTTCCTCTCAATCTCGCCGTTGGCTTCGACGGTGGTGTGACGCAGCGTTGTGATCGTGTTCCCATGCCGTGCTTGCCATCGCACCAAGCTTGTTGTGGCGGGGAATTCGCGGGAATTCGATACGCAGTGGGCCGTTGCGGCGTGGAGTTCCACCAATCCCGCACGATACGTGGCGAGAAGAATTTCCGAGAGCGCCCGGGGATCGGCCTCCTCCGCTCCTATTAGGCCGGCGCAATTCGCGAGTAGATCGTCGAAGTGAATGGTCTCTGGCCAACGGCGCATAAGAAGACCGATCGCACTCTTGGCCAACCGATGCGCCGTCTTTATCGCGGAGCCTTTCTGGCCGCGAAACTCTTCCACTCCATCTCCAGTCAGATCCGGCTCCGCGTTGACCGGAGTGGCGAGCGAAGAGGCGTAGAGTTCGCGAACAGGTCCGGGAATGGGAGCCTCGCCGATCTCGATTCCTTCATGGCACAGGAGCGTCTGCCGGAACTTGCGGCACTTGAGAAAATCCATATATTGCTCGAGCTCCAGCCGTTGACCACGCGAATACGTTTCAAGCCGATCGCGCGTCTCCTTACTAACTCTGCCGGGCTCTAAGTCGAAGATATTTGCTTCGGAGAGATACTGCAGCCCATGCCGCGCGGCATGCTTTATGAAATCGGAGAAATAAAGGGGATAATAATCATCCGATAACTCATCGTGAAACACAACTTCGGGGCTGCGATCCAATATCCCTCTTACTTCATCCTTAAGGAGGGCGGGCGCAGAGTTGTCCTTATTATCCGGCGCGTCGAGGAGAAGACGCAGGAATCGCACGGCCTCTTCCAGACGCGAAGCGGGTTCCGTAAGGTCTCGCAGATGATAGAGCATCATGTCGCGCAACATCTGTCGAATGTGACACCCCGGCAGCGCGTTATAACTAACGTAAGCGACACCCTGAGGCGCAAGATTTTGGTGCACGATGGCGAGAACCTTGTCGCGGACGGGTTCCGGAACCCACGAATAAACTCCGTGGGCGACGATGTAGTCGAATTCGCCCAAGTCAGCGCCAACCTGCATGATGTCGGCCGCTTGCAGTTCCAGATTTTGCAAGCCAATTTCTTTGGCGGCTTCGCGACCGCTGAGGATGGGAGTCTCTGCAAGATCGAAGCCGACGAACTGACTGCCAGGAAGCGAGAACGCCATCGGAATCAGATTCCAGCCGTCGCCGCATCCAATTTCGAGCACGCGGCAACAGTCGATGGGCGCGGGCTTCATGCCGAAAAGGGTCGCGATGGTTGCGAGCCGGTCCGGGTGAGTCTGATTGTAAGGCAATCCCCGATAGAGAATCTCGTCGTAGCTTGTCGGCATTTTGGCAACTGCGCTTCTAGGAATAACACGCCGTCGGCGCGGCTGCTGGTTTCGTGCGGTTAGTGGGTAGCCGGAACGTCGGCTTGTGGTTTGGCGGCCGCAGGCGCTAACGAGAGCGGGGTGGCATACCCGTTCGCTGCCGGAGGCGTTAAATCGCCTGGACTTGTTGGTTCTGGCGTTGTGGCCTGCGCTGGCGCGGCTGGCGCCGTATGCGCCTGCGGCCTGCTCCGGAAACCTCCTCTGACGAACTCGATGCCGGAGATGGCAACAAACATAAGTCCGGCCAAGAGTGCGAGAGGGATCAATACGCGAGCAAGAGGATTGCTGAACCGAAAGAACCTATTCAGACATTTCCGGCACCGGATCGGCTCCAGAAATAAGAGGCCCGCAAACGTGTCCAGCGCGCCCCATCGCAACGAGGCGCGAGTGTCGCTCCAGCCGCAACTTGGACATGTGTGACGACGCTTCAAATAAGGATTCCCGGTCTCGAATGTCGACGGCGTGATCAGACGTGGCGCGCCTCCCGCTCTTGAAACTAACATTCAAAGCGACTCGCGGACTAGTCTCCAGAAGGCATAGCCAGCGCGACTAGCGCTGAAAAAACAACACGGCGAGGAATTGCCGACCGACGAAAATGCGTCGCTCGCAGCGATGTCGCGCACAGCTATGTCGTTGAAAGATCGAGTTACGGCGTGGAACCTCGCGTGCTTTAACTATGTGTGCCGACATGTTACACGCACTACTCATTGCGCATCAAAGGGACGCGGCGGAACTGCTAACTTCCCTAACTCGCTCGTCTGGGCAGATAGTTCTTGACCGGGCGTTTTCACCCGTGCCGAGTATCTATCAACTCACGACGGCGCTGAACACTCTGGCGCTCGACGTAGCGTTCATTGATGTTTCGAATCCGGAGCAGGCGGCCGCAGCGTGCGAGCAGATTCGCGATAAGAGCCCGCACATCGCCGTTATTGGCTTCTCAGCCGGACCAGCGGGAAGCCAGTGCGCGACAACAATCACGCCGTTTACGCTCAATCTGCCGCTCTCGACAGCGGTTTTCGTGGCCACAGTGCGTGACGCCGTGCATTCGGTCAGCCTGCGGCCGTATAAGAATGTATACGCGATTATGCCGGCCAAAGGTGGCAGTGGTGCTAGCACGATTGCGATCAATCTGGCCGCACAGTTTGCCCAATTTAGGGATCAACGGGTGCTGGTAGCCGATTGCGACCTGCGTTCCGGCACGATCGCCGAGAGTCTGGACCTGCGGCCAGAA
>JBEKUT010000659.1:0-3138 GCA_049514735.1 Bryobacteraceae bacterium | reverse complement strand
CGTCACCTCATTCACCATTTGAACCGTATAGACGGGGAACGGCACGCCGATACCCACCTCCCCGAAGCGTATCTTGATCCGCCGATTCAATTCGCGGCCGGCCGTCCACTGATGGCCTGGCAGTGTCTTAAGCCGGCCCTTCACAACCATGGCTGAACTCGTCAGGCGATCGACCCCGTAGACCTCGATTGGCGCCAGAATCGAGTCCTTGTACGCTTCTTCGCCCGCGATTTCCGCGCCAATGCGTTTCAGCTCCGCGACTACCTGGCCCGGATCCACCGCGTAATCTAACGACAGCTCAAAGACGTAATACGAGTAGTCGCGCGTGAGATTCGATAGCGATTGAATCCCGCCATTCGGGAAAATATGCACCGCGCCATTTTCGGCGCGCAACACCGTGGTCCGTAGATTGATCTCTTCAATCAACCCGCCAGTCCCGTTGATGACCGCGACATCGTTCACCCGGATCTGGTTTTCGAGCAGCAGAAGGATTCCGCCGAGCACGTCTTTCACAAGGCTCTGCGCACCGAAACCGACCGCGATGCCGACCACTCCCAAGCTGGCGACCAACGGCCCAATTTCGAATCCGAGTTTCTGCAGCGCCATCAAAACCGCCAGGGTCCAGATGAGCAGGATCAGCGATTTTCGAATCACGTTGCTGACAGTCGCCGCGCGTTTCTCGAGTTCAAAAGGCGACACGGCGCCCGACTTCAGCATCATCTTGACCGAATACTTACCAAGGGTTTTGATGGCGCGTTGCGTTAGAACCGTAAACACGTACGCAAACAGGAAAATGAATACGATCCGAACTGCATCCAGCGCGTACGGCATGTAAAACTTCAACGTCAGGAACTCGTCGCGATTCGGCATTACTTCAGTGTATTGCCCGTGCTCAATTCGGGAGCGCTGCTAAACTGTTTAGAGAATGCCTCCCAAACCGAACCCCGCCCAATCGGCCCTGCCGCCGGTGCAGCCCTGGCCCAAGGTGGTTTTGCTCTCCTGGCTCGTCCCGGGCGGCGGACACTTCCTGCTCAAGCGATCCGGCCGCGGCGCCCTCCTCATGGGATCGGTCGTGCTGATGTTTATCTTCGGCCTGCTCATGCGGGGAACCATGTTCCATCCCCAGACCGGCGATTTGCTCACCACCGTGATCTATTGCGGAGGCTTCATCGGCGATCTCTCGAATGGCCTGCTTTACCTGGTAACTACGTTGTTCGGATACTCGCAACCCGACGTCGCTGGACACGTCCACGATTACGGAACAAAATTCCTGGTCGGAGCGGGCCTCTTGAATATCCTGGCCATCGTCGATGCCTACGAGATCGCGTTGAGGAAAAAAGACTGATGCGCCCCTCCATGAGCCTTTCCCATTTCGAAGCCTCGATCCTATTCGCGCTATTTGCGTCCGTGGTGCTCGGCGTCGTGACAAAAAAGACCGACCAGGAGCGTCTGCGCTACGGTGTCCGCTGCTTTGCCTATTTTGTCGTCGCTCTGGTCGGCCTGGGCTGGCTGATGTGGTTGGGCCACAGATAGCTCCGGCTACATAGCCCGCCTAGCCCGGACCGCCATCGCGCGGAAATGTTTGGGAACGTCCCTGGCATCTGTTATCCTAGTGGTAGATGCAAAAACACTATCCCGCCCTTTCTTCGTACCACTTCAAGAGGTCCAAGACCGACGGAATCGTAGAAGTTCTCAATGAGGGTTCTTACGTAATGGCCGAATATAGCGAGCGTACGGGCGTGGTGAAATGGCAACGCGTCGTACTCGCCGCTCAAAAAGAAAAGATCGAGAAGTGGCTTTGCGACCACTACCCGGTCCACGCTTAGAGCGCGGTTCAATCAAACAACTCTCCGTCCTTTTGCGCCGGGTCTCAATAAAATGAGCCCGGGGCAACTTTAGGACCGATCTCCGTCCGCTATCTTATCGGCTCGGCTCGACAGCCGTGTCCCGCGAGCGTTTCTTCCGATTGCGCTTACGCGCCAATGCAGCCTTCACCCGCTTCTTTTCTCCCGGCTTCAAATAGTACGCGTGCCGTTTTATGTCCTTGATAATCTCCTCTTGCAAGACCTTGCGCTTGAAACGGCGCAGCGCGCTTTCGATGCTTTCGCCGTCCTGAATGTGAACCTCTGCCAATGGATGCTCTCCTTCTTTCCCCGTTGTAGGTGACGTGTTTAGAATAACAGGCTCCGCTCGCCCCGATTCTTCCAGGCGCCCGGCGGCATAATCTAACAACACGGAAAAACACGCCACGAGCGGTCCATCGCGCTCGCCGCCGGCCTGCCGGCACGCACGTGAACGAGTGTCAACGACGAACTACGAACCACGAACCACGAACCACGAACCACGAACTACGAACTACGAACCACGAACCACGAACCCCCGGAACGCTTTCGCCGATCCGCGCCCCACTAACCTATAATTACGGCGATGGACAGCTCTGCTTCGAGCGCGGACCGGCCGAATAATCCTCATCTCCGGATTCAGGCCGTGAACATCTTCGTGCGAGATCAAGATCGCAGCTTGCGGTTCTATCTGGATCGGCTTGGATTCGTATTGGCATTCGATGCCCGCCTTCAATCCGGTCAACGTTGGGTCGCCGTCGCGCCGCCCGATGGCACCGCGGTGCTCACGCTCATCGCACCCGATCCCAAATCGAAAGCGTATGCACTCATCGGGCGGCCTACCGACGTTGTATTTTTAACCGACGATGTCCTGGCCAAGTATGTCGAATGGAGCAAACGTGGAGTTCAGTTTCGTCATAGTCCGCGTCTCAGGCGGACTCAATTCCGGCCCGCGGCTGGCGCCAGTCTCCCCGCCGATAAATCGCCCGTTTGGGGCGGGATTTTCACCCGCTTTGACGATGTAGATGGGAACTCCTTTGCGCTGGTGGGCTTCGACGAAGTCAGCCAGCAAATCGAAACACAAAGGCAAGCATTGGCTGAGAAGTTGGAGGCGGAGCGCCGCGCCGCTCAGGAAGTCGAGATCGCCCGCAGCGTGCAGGCCCGGCTCTTTCCACAGGAGCAGCCGCCTTTAAGCACACTCGACTACGTCGGGCTCTGCGTTCAGGCCCGCCAGGTGGGCGGCGATTACTACGATTTCTTGAATCTGGGCCGCGAAAAATTGGGGCTGGTTATCGGC
>JBEKUT010000658.1:0-3141 GCA_049514735.1 Bryobacteraceae bacterium | reverse complement strand
TGATCGTCGTGGTCGTGGCCCTTGCAAGCGCAGCGGCGGCCATGCAATAGACGGTCCAATCTCAGCCATGACAGAAAAGGTCATGGCTCTACAGGCATCTTGCGGTCAAAGTAAGGGTTCGACTGGATTTCGCCGTGTATCTCGAGCAGATATGTTGAAGGGGATACGAAGTCGTTACGCCAGTCTTTACTGGACCGAACAATTCGATCGATGTCAGGAGTGATTGAATGAACTCAAGAAAAAACATCTGGCTCTTCTTACTGGTGACTTCCTTGGCGGGAAGCGGAACTCCGCTCATTGCTCAGCAGCCTGCCGGGCAAAGTGCATCGGTACCGGCTGACAACACCAAAGTCAATCAGCGAGATCAGAACACAAACGAACCCACCGCGGACCAGCAACCGAACAACCGTTCAGACCGCGATCTCACTCAGCAGATTCGCAAGGCCATCATGAGCGACAAGCATCTGTCGACCTATGCCCACAATGTGAAAATCATCTCACAAAATGGCCAGGTGACGTTGAAAGGACCGGTGCGTTCGAACGAAGAGAAACGGGCGGTCGAGGCGAAAGCCACCGAAATCGCAGGCGAAAACAAAGTGACCAGCGAACTGGCCGTCAAACCGAAAAGCTAGGGATCAAATCCCCAGCCCCACATCAAACTCAAGCAGCTTAAGGAGAATTGAAATGTCTGGAAAAAACACGGTCGTTTTCGGAATCTATCCGAGCTATGCGAACGTCGAAATCGGCGTCGATGGCTTAAAGGCAGCGGGCTTCAGCAACAGAGATATTTCTGTGCTCTTTCCCGCCGGCGCGGGGTCGAGAGACTTCGCACACGAAAAAGGTACGAAAGCGCCCGAAGGCGCTTCGGCCGGGGCAGGTACCGGCGTGGTGCTGGGCGGCGTTATGGGATGGCTGCTGGGTGTCGGCGCTCTCGCGATCCCGGGACTCGGTCCATTTATCGCCGCCGGTCCTATCATGGCTGCGCTAGCCGGAGCCGGAGCGGCAGGCGTGGTCGGTGGCATTGCTGGTGGCCTGGTGGGGATGGGAATCCCCGAGTACGAAGCCAAGCGTTATGAAGGGCGAGTCAAAGACGGCGGCATTCTGCTTTCCGTCCACTCCAACAGCTCGGATGAGACGAAACGGGCCAAGCTAATTCTGGAGGCGACCGGAGCCCAGGATATTTCGTCGACGGGCGAGGCGAAGTCCGATCACGAGAGGATTGACCTTCCCCAAGCAGTCTAATTCCGCGAGTGGTCGCAGCCGGCGGCGAGGGCCGCTGGCATCGCGGATTGCTGTTCTGGTGTTTCAGTACGAATGTAGCTGGACTCAAATGACAAAATAATAGGAGAAGACAAAATGAACTCAGACCAACTGAAGGGTAAGTGGAAACAGTTGAAAGGCTCGGTCAAGGAGCGATGGGGCAAATTGACGGACGATGACCTCGATGTTATCGACGGGCAGTCCGAGCAGTTGATCGGAACCATACAAGAAAGATATGGGATTGCCCGCGAAGCAGCTCAGAAGCAGGTCGACGAGTGGAACGCTCAGAACCGGCGCGAATCCGAACTTGAGGAAAAGCGCTATGAAGACAGGCGCAAGGCCAGCTGAACTTGCTCGTGGGCGGTCTATCATGGGGAAGCCATTTGCCGGCGTCCCTTTTTTTCTTTTGCGCGCACTATGCGGCGGAACCTGGCGTTGATATAGTCGCGGCCGAGGCCACCTGGACCTGGATAATATCGTTCTTCACGGCGTACACAACCAGATCGCGGATCGAGTGAATATCGAGCTTTCGCATGATGTTGCTGCGATGAGTCTCCGCGGTCTTGGTGCTCAGGTTCAGAAGAGAGGCAACTTCCTTGGAGCTTTTCCCCTCCGCCAGAAGCTGAATCACTTCGCGCTCACGAGGCGTCAATTTCGGCAGCCTCGGCGCTTCTCCATCGGAAGGTTTGTAGCCCTTGTCGAGAAAGCCCGCGAGCACCATGTCGTTCACCCGCGGGGTAAAGAACATGCGGTTCCGCTGCAGCGCTTCCACCGCCGACACCAAATCTCGCGCCGCGTCCGACTTCAACACAAAACCGCGAGCACCCGCATCCAGCGCTTCCCGGATTACCTGGTCTGAATCCGTGATAGTCAGGACGATGACCTTCTGCTGTGGGTTCTGCTGCAGCAGTTGCCGGGTGGCGGCCAAGCCGTTGAGGTTGGGCATGCCGACATCCAGAATTACGACGTCGGGTTTCAGCAGCTTCGCTTTTTCGACCGCTTCGCGACCGTCTTTGGCATCGCCACAGATCTCCCAACCCTCATGCGACTGCAGAAGAGAGGCCAGTCCGCGACGTACAACTTCGTGGTCATCAGCTATCAGGATCCGCAGATTCATTGCTCACCTCGTTTAGAATCGCCAGCCAGTCCGGCGTTTTGCGCGGTAAAAAACTTGTGCTGGCTCACCGCGTCCACAGCCGCCAATAAGTCCCTGGCCGCATCGGACTTTACGACGTACCCTCTGGCGCCCGCCCGTAACGCCTCCCTCATCATTTGCGGAGAGTCATATTGCGTGACAATCAGAATTTCAGACTCCGGCACACTTTTTCGAATCCGCCGGCAAGCTTCCAACCCGTCCATTCTCGGCATGCTGACATCGAGCAAAACAACATCCGGCTTCAGGCGGTCCGCCTTCTCCACGGCTTCAATGCCATCTTCGGCTTCGTCGATAATCTCCCACTCCGGGCGCCCGGCCAGCAAAGCCCTCAGCCCGTGCCTCACAACCGGATGGTCGTCTGCCACCAAAATACGAATTGTCATACCTTCTTTCCGGTTTGGGGGGACCGCCGAACGCGGATCGTTTTCCTGCTTTCAGTCGTAATCCGAACGTTAGCACTCTAATGATGCCGGACATCGGCGAGTACAACCTCCCACCCATCCGACTACACCTGCTGTTCACGATGAACTGCCGGATCGAGGGGTACCCCAACCCGCACCAGCGTACCGTTGCTGTTCGACTCGAGCGTCAGCTTTCCCCCCAACTCCCGCACTCGCTCGCGGATACCTGCGATTCCTACCCCTGTGCCGGCGCCGGTCGCGCGAAAATGACGCAGCAGTTCTTCGGGTATTCCGCGTCCGTTATCCTTGATTTCCAGGATCACT
>JBEKUT010000657.1:0-3158 GCA_049514735.1 Bryobacteraceae bacterium | reverse complement strand
TCCAGGTCGCCCTCGACACTGTGGAACTGCGCCGGATTCTCGCCCGGCGCGTTGCGGCTGAAGCCGGTGGTCACGGGGTCGATAAACACCATGTCGCTGATGCTCAGGAGGGTGCTTTCGTTGTCGGCGAGTTGGTAGGGCGGCGTCGGTTGGGCGCCTTCCGGATCGCCCATCACCACTCGCTTGGGTCCGAGCGCCCCCAGGTGCAGCCAAACCGATGAGGACCCCGGTCCGCCGTTGAAGGCGTACGTGATGGGCCACTTCGATTTATCGGTAAGGTCGTTGCGCGTGTAGGCGACGAAAAAAATGCTAGCCAACGGATGCTCGTCTTCACGCTTGAGGACCAGCGTGCCGGCTGTCGCGGTGTACGGAATCGTCTTGCCGTTGATGGTAATCGTGTGATCGGTTTTCGACAGGTGCTCCACCGCGGGAGGAGCGGGAAACTGCGTCGAGGCTGGCGGTGGCGTTTCGTGCGTCCCAGGCGCAGACGGCGCTCCCGGAGTTGCTGGCTGCGGCGCGGCCGCGGGAGCCGGGGCCGGTGGAGGCGTGCCCGATTCCGGCGGGCGCTGGCGCTGGGCCAGAGCCATGATCATCGCGAACGACAACGTGAGCGGAAGAGCGAGACGGCGATTCAAGAAGCCTCCTGATCTAATGTTATCCGTACGCAAAGATCATCGCATAAAAGATAAGACCGATCAGGGGCAGTCCGATTCCCAAGGCCGTGAATCCGAGTCGCCGCCACATCTTCCGCGTAAGCGGTTCCGGCGCCGGCGCTACTGCACGACAATAAAGTAGACTGGCTCCTCGAGATACTGGGGATTTGCCCCCGTAGTCAATATCATCAATTGGAAGCGGCCTGGCTTCACGTCCGCTGGCACCTTGAACTGAATCGCTTCTTCGGTTTGACTTTGGACTGAAACCTGGATAGTCTTCTCGCCCTGAATCATGTAAAGACTGGCGACCGAAGTCTTATCCAGATGCGTGCCCGTAGCGGTGAGCACGTCGCCCGCCTTCGCCGTATCGGGATCGACAGCCTTAATCATCGGAACGGGACGATAAGGCTCGTCCGTCGCAGCCGCGATCATCGTCGCGAAGCTGACGCCTACCAGACAGACAATCAATGTCCGGATCATGGAAGTTCTCCCTCTGCTTTCAATTTAGACGGAGCAATCCACGAGCCAGAACAGAAGCTTCAATTGGAGCTGACTTTGCCGCTCAGCCGCCGGTACGTGAAGACCGAGTAAGCGGTAGCGAGTGCCATTCCGGGAATCCACCACCACAAGCCGACCACCAGACCATAATGCGCGGCGGCTGCGTTGTAAACCGTTAAGCCATAATCCGGTTTCCCGATTCCAGGAAGAACGTACGGGAATACTCCGAACACCGCGCTGCAGAGCATTCCCACGATAAACAACGACGATCCGAGGAACGCCTGCAGTCCTTCGCGGCGAGTTCCGAAAAACTTCGCGCCTGCCAGGCCCGCCAGCGCCAGAGCTGGAAACACGAAACCCCAAGGATTTGAGCTAAATCGCGCACCCAGGTTGGGTTGAATCCGAAAGCTGAAATACGTCAGAGCGAACGTGAGCAGGAGCACCACCCACCACACTCGCTCCGCGAATTGCCGCGACCTTATATGGAGAGCCCCCGATGTTCTGTAAGTAATCCAGAGACAACCGTGCAGCGCGAGCACGAAGAAGCCAGCGACGCCAACCAGAAGCGTGTACCAATCGATAATGCCGGGTTCACCGCCTACGCTCAAATCCACCCATAACGGCAAGAAAAAGAACCCCGAGGAATCGAGTGGCACACCGCGGACGACGTTCCCGAGCGCGACTCCGAATACCAGCGCCAGGACCGCACTCGCGCCGCCAAACACGACGTCCCAAAATGGTTTCCAAACTTCCGTATCGATATGGTTGCGAAACTCGATCGAGATGCCACGCAGCATCAGCAGCCACAGCACGATCATCAGCGCGAGATAAAAGCCGCTGAAGGCCGCCGAATAGAGTGCGGGGAAGGCGAAATAGAGAGTGCCGCCTCCGGCGAGCAGCCAGACTTCGTTGCCGTCCCACACGGGACCAATCGAGTTCAGAACCTGGCGGTGTTCACTTTCGGTGCGGGCAACGAAAAGATGAATAATTCCAGCGCCCAGATCGAAGCCGTCCAGCACCACGTATCCGGCGATCATGATGGCAACGAGACAAAACCAGATGATTTCCATGGAGGGTCTCCTTTAGGCCAGCACGGGGCGTCCGGGTGTAACGCCGGATTTTGGATCGGCCCCAACTTCCACAGGCGCTTCCGGCCCGTGATCGATCTCGCGCACCACCATGAACAGGAACAGAACGCCGAGGACAAGGTACATGCCCATAAACCCGAGCAGGGTGAACAGCCCATTGCCCGCCGAGACGCGGTCGGAATAACCAACCGCCGTCCGCATGACGCCATAAATCAGCCAGGGCTGACGGCCGATTTCAGCGGTCATCCATCCCGCTGTGGTCGCGATGTAGGGGAACGGGAGTATCAGGAGCAGAATCCAAAGCAGCGGACGGGATTGGAAGAGGAATCCCCGCCACAGGGCGAACGCGGAGATCAACATCACACCGACGAAAACAGTCCCAAGCCCCACCATGATGTGATAGCAGTAATAAAGCAACGGAATATTATCGGGCCATTGGTCACGCGGAAAATCGTTCAATCCCTTGACGACGGCGTTCCAACGTTGGTATGTGAGAAAGCTCAAAACGTTCGGAACTGTTATGGGGTTGTCGAGTCTTTGGTTATCGCTGTCGAGTTGCCCGACCAGAACGATGGGTGCGCCCGCGGTGTTTTCGAAAAGTCCTTCCATCGCCGCCAACGTGATCGGCTGATATTTTGCGACGTTCTTTCCCTGCCCGTCACCCGTTGGAAAGAGCAGGACGATGGTCGCGATCAATCCGGCGATGACGCCGGTTCTGACGAAAAGACGACCCTGCTCTTCATGCATGCGGGAGAGCAGATAATAAGAGCCGATCGAGATCATCACGAAGCTGCCGGTGACAACGGCCGCAGTCATATTGTGGGCGTATTGCCAGAGAATCCAGGGGTTGAAAATCAGTCCCCAAATGCTGTCGAGGCGGATCTCTCCGTTCGGACCGAGCAGGTATGCGACCGGATGC
>JBEKUT010000656.1:0-3158 GCA_049514735.1 Bryobacteraceae bacterium | reverse complement strand
TGGACGGCCACCAATTCTTCTCGTCCATTGGCACGGTGCACGTCGTAGAAGCCTTCACGCGTGACCTTGAAGGACTGCACGGTGGACGCTTCCTTTAATGACAGAGCGTGCTGGCCGTCCGGTTCGATGACATCGGCAGCGCCGCCCTGGTCCTTTGAAGTACGGAGCTCGATGAAATCGTCGACAGCGAGGTTCGAAGATCGATCCTGCTGGCCGCCGAGGTAGCGCGCGGTCTGCTCGACGAATGGGAGGAAGGAAGAGTGCAGCGGGAAATCGTTCGAGATGTTGTCGAAGGTGGACGCGAACACGACCACGCGGCCTTCGCCGATACGTTTTTCGAGAAGCAGAGGCGTGTCGTCACTGAGCTTCGCGAGGACGCGGGCGTTGCCAGGCTGGACGCGAATGGCCTGATAAAATTGCACGCCATCGAGCTTGTTGGTTCCTCGCATCGCGGGATAATCGGGGTCGGCGGTGGAGACGGTTTGGAAGCGGTCGCCCTCGCGGGAGGAGTAGTCGGACTTAAGAATCGGCTCATCGAAGACGGGAACGTTATGGGCGGAGGCGGACGCGGGGCCGAGAGCGATCAATAACGATCCGCCGTTGTTGACGTAGGCGCGAAGATGATCTTCGAGGCCAACGGGTAGCGAGCCGACGTCGGATAAAACCACGAACGGATATTTGGAAAGCGATTGATTAGCGGCGTCGCTGGCGGCGAGAGGCTCGACCAGAAAGCCCGCTTCGGTGGCCGATTCGAGCGCGGTTTTGAAATAGAGCAGATCGCGTTCCTGGCTGCCTTGATGCAGGAACAGGATGCGGTTCGGATCGGCGCGCTCGACGGCAAATGGGAAACGGTCGTCGGCAGTGAGTTGGTCGGACGAATCGATGCGCACTTCGGCGCGATGGAATCCGTAGGGCGATTCGAGCGACGCAAACTCGATGGTCGCGCGGCCGTTCGCGGGCACATCAACTTGTTTGCTTTCGAGCACGCGGCCATCGAGAACAAGCGAGGCAGTCTTATGGGCTTGGTTCGTCTGGAAGCCCGCAATGACGGCCTGAACGCGCGCCTTTTTCGGATCGTAGATGCGGCCGGGCGCGCTGACGCTTTCCACCATCCAGTTGGGTTCTTTATCCGTCGCGACGGAATGGATCACGAGATTCGTGTTGTCGCCCAGACGCAGATCGGTGAAGGCCGACGGCATCGAAGATTTTTGCGCGTCGGTGAAGAATTGGACTTCGAGCGGCGTCTTCACGGACTCGCTGATAGAGCGAAGTGCGCGGGCAAGCTCGGCGTAGGAACTGCGCGCGTCGCCGGGTTGGACGGCTTGGATGGCGGCGCGAAGCTGCGCGGGATCGGTGGTCTGCTGCGTGAGAAAGTGGACGGAAGAATCGAGCGCCATGGCCTGGCCGCGATCGCCTGGTTTGAGCGACGAAATGGCATCGAGAGCGGCCTGCTTGGCTTTTTCGAAATGATCGCCGTAGCGCATGCTGAAGGAGTCGTCGAGTGCGACGATCTGGAGTCTGCGGCCGCCCGCTGCCGTCGATGAACGCGCGACGAATGGATTTGCAAACGCCAGCGCCATCAGGATCAACAACGCAACGCGGAGGGATAGAAGCGCGAGGTATCGCAGACGCTTGTGCTTGACGGAGCTTTGCACGCGCCGTTCGAAAAACATCAGCGAGCTGAAGGGGTGCGGCGTGCTGCGATATTGGCGCAGCAGGTGGATCCAAAACGGCAGGCCAACGGCTACGAGGCCGCCGAGGAACCAGGGAGAGAGAAAGCCCATGGCGTTAAAATCTCCCGTGCCTGACGGTCAGATATTCGCGCAACGCGCCGTCCAGCGGGCGATTTGTCGGCAGCAGGAAATAATCCAGACCGTTCGATTTCGAGCGCGACTTCAGAGTTTCCAGATGAGCATCCATCTTCTGTTTGTAATCGTGTTTGGCGTATTCCGGCGATACTTCGAGCGCGTCCTGCGTCTCCATATCTACTAATAGGACGGAGTCATTCAGGTATGGTTGGATTTCCTGCGGGTCCAGGATGTGGAACAGCAGGACCTCGTTGCCATGGAACCGCAGCGGCGCGAGGGCTTTCACGATGACTTCGGGCTCGTTCCAAAAATCTGAGACGACGACTACCAGTCCGCGGCGATTCAGGAATTCCTGGAAGTGCAGCAGGGGCTTGGTGAAATCGGTGCGTTTGCCGAGCTCGACTTTGTCGATGCCGTTGATGACGCGATGAAACTGTCCCTGGCGCGTGGAGGGACGAATGTAGTTTTTGACGTCTTCATCGAACACGATGAGGCCGGCCGCATCGCGCTGGTGATTCGCCATGTAGGCGATCGAGGCCGTCAGATAGCGGCTGTAATCGAGCTTCGTCACGCCGTGCGAGGTGTAGCCCATGGATCCACTGACGTCGAGGAGCATGGTGATCTGGCAGTTGGTCTCGCCGCGAAAACGCTTTAGATACGCGCGCTCCGTGCGGGCGAAGACGTTCCAATCGACGTGGCGCAGATCGTCGCCGGGATTGTACATGCGGTATTCGGCAAACTCCTGGCTGAAGCCGAAGTCGGGTGAACGATGCAGGCCCGCAACGAATCCGTCGACCACGGTCTTGGCGACCAGTTCGAGGCCGGAAATGCTGGCGAGCGTCGCGGGATCGAGAAAGCGCTGCATAGATTACTTGGCGGGCTGAAGGGTTTCCAGGAGCTTCTTTAAAATGTCGTCCGTGGTCATGCGCTCGGATTCGGCGTGGAAATTGAGCAGCACGCGGTGCCGCAGAATAGGCGCGGCGAGCGAGCGGATATCTTCGAACGCGACGTGATAGCGGCCATTCATGAGGGCCCGCGCTTTGGACGCCAATACCAGGAATTGCGCGGCGCGCACGCTGGCTCCGAAGTTGACGTATTTTTTTACGAAGTCCGGCGCGGAGGGGTCCGTGGGGCGGGTAGCGCGCACGATATCGATGGCGTGGCGCGCGACCGAGTCGGCGACGGGAACCATGCGGACCAGCTTCTGAAAATCGAGAATCTCTTCGGCGCTCGTCACGGTCTCGATGTCGGCAACTTTGTTCGCGGTGGTGAGGTCCACCACTTTCATTTCGTCGTCGGCGGTGAGGTAATCGAGAAGCGTGTTGAACAGGAAACGATCGAGCTGGGCTT
>JBEKUT010000655.1:0-3162 GCA_049514735.1 Bryobacteraceae bacterium | reverse complement strand
GTCCCGGAATTACCGGTGAAAGGGAACGTGGCGAGCATCGTGAACATGCCCCCGGCCTGCGTGGCCGCGAAGTAGTTGTGGAACTGGGACGCGGCATTGACGCTAATGACGCCGGGCTGGATCACGTTGGAGCTGTTGTCGTAGAACGTGAAGCTGAGTTGCGAGATGGAATAAGTATTGTCGAAACCCGCGATGTTCACGTCGAGAACGCCGGCGGTCATGTCGCCCGACGAAGACGTTACGCTGACCGGGGCGGGCGCGATCGGGAGAGTGAATTGGTCCGATGAATTCGGGAGCGTCAAGGTAAAGACAAGGGTTCCGGCGGTAGCGCCGGTTTGAAACGCCATGTTCGGTTGTCCATCGATGCGCGCGAAGCTGTCGCCAGGCGTTATGCTGACGCTGGCGTTTCGAAGAGGGCCGGAGAGGAACTGGATGGCGGGGTCGTCAGGCAGTCCGGTGGCCGGCTCGAAGGCCAACGTTAACGTCCCGTTGCCCGCCACTTGAGAAACGGATGCCAGGGAGATGGTCACGCTGAGCTGCTGCGCGCTGGCGGCGGTTTGGGAATTCACGATGATGGCGCCTTTCGGCAAGGGCGGGACGAGTCCGAGGCCAGTGAGTTGGAAGGTGCGCCGATCGATGGTTAAGGTACCGGTGGCTTGGCCTGAAACTTTTGGAGCAAAGAAGATCTGAAATGTTGTACTCCCTCCGGCAGGAATCAGGAGCGGCGCCGCGATGCCGGCGGGTCCCTGGAATGCAGCGCCGCTTACCACGATTGCTCCGACTGTCACGGCGGTGCTATTCGGATTCGAGAGAGTGAACGTCTTGGCGATGCTGGTGCCCCATTGTATTTGGCCGAAATCGGCGGTTGCGCCGGCAGGCAGTTGCGTTCCGCCAAAGCTCAGGAGGGCTTCCGGGATAGCGGACGCTGTTATCGTCACGCCGATCGTATTCACGGTAATGACGGCGCTGTAAAGACCGGGCGTGGTCGGGCTGAATGCAACGGTGAACAAGGCCTCGGCCTGCGTGGCGAGAACCGAAGGCAGCAATGGCTGCGCGGAAAGTTGGAACTCGTATCCGGCGACGTTGATGGTTTGAACCGTGGCGGCCGGCAGACCGGTGTTGCGAATTGCGAACACGATATTGAGAGTGTCGCCGGGCGCGGCCGTGCCGGCGTCGATTCCTCCGGTGACAGGGGTCTCCACCGTTCCGATGTACTGAAAGAGTTGCAACTGCGCTGCTGCGGTTATTTGAAGGAGCACGGCGCTAAGAGCCAGGCGCGCGATCACGGCGTCACCTGCGGCATTTGATACAGGCCCAAGTTTTGCGGCCCGATGCGGAGGGCGAACACGCGCGATGAGAGGGCTTCGTGAACGGCCACCCATTCGCCTGCCATGGACTCGAAGGAGGCTACACGGATTGCCGTATTCAGTTTGCGTTCGACGCCGTTGGGGTCGCGAATGACGATTGCGCCGTAGCGGGTGAATACGAGACTGCCCTCTCCGAACAGCAGCACGGGTGCGTCGATATCGGAGAGCGGGATCTGGCTGTTTACGTCACCGCTGGGCAGGGATATTTGCATGCTTAGGAACCCGCGATGGTCGCGTGCAATGACGGTTGCAGATTGGGGTCCAGTAGAGGCGATCGAGATTGCTTGGCCGCCCCAGCCAACAGGAATAAGATTCGATCCGGCGAATTGGAATAGTTTATTGGAGAAGAACGCGAGAGCCGGTGCTCCTTTGGCGTCGAACGCGAAGAGGGCAGGGCCTGCGGGGACCTCAAATCGGGTTATGATTTGGGCGCTGGCGTTGAGGACGAGCACTTCGGCGTCCGTCTTGACCAATCCCGCCGTGGAGTTGAAGGCCGCCGACAGGACGTTCGAGATGCCCGCGCCGGCGAGGACGAAGTTTCCTGGAACGCCGATGACGCGGTTGACAGAACCCGTGGAATCGCGGAACGCGCCGACCACGGGCGGCGTGATCGCTTGTTGGGCGCACGCGACGGAGGCGGCCAATATCAGGAGCACGTTTTTTTTCATTTCAGAATCGTTTTCATTTAAGGATGCCCAATAATGATGGTCGGGTTTCCGATCTGGAGCGGCACCACGGGAGCGCTAGTAAGGGGCGTGGACCCGGTGGGGTGTAAGAGAAGAAATGCTCCGGCTCCGGCTCCCGCGGCGAGGACGCCTGCTAGCAACCACTTGGTTGGGAAATGATGCGTTGGCGTGAAAACGCCGGCGCCGCTGGCTTCCTTCGTCTCCGTCAGGAATTGCGAGACGGCCAAGCCGGCATGCGCCTGACCTTTGGCGGCGGTGATCTTGATCTCAAATGCGCCGGGGAGTTTGTTCCACTGCATTCCCCAGACCGAGGCCACGCCGTCGGATTTGGTGGTGACGGTCTCGACCTTTTTGGAGTGCTCGAAGACGCCGCCGGGGCCGCCATCGGGAAGTTGAAAGCTGACAGTCGCGTCACTGACAGGTTGGCTGGTCTCGTCGCTGACTTGGACGGCGACGCCGCGGGTGGCGCGCGAACCGGTCGAATAGGTGGCGTTATCGCCTTCGGTGACGCGCAACTGGATGGTGACGGGCGGCGGGGAGTCGGCGCCGAAAGCGCAGGCGGCAAGAGCGATCGCGATGACGTGTCCCTTGGTCCGATGGAAGATTCTCGGGTTCACGTCGATTTGTGTGTGTGTGGCTGGGTTATTCTCTAGTCGATTTTAGATTTTGCCTCGAGAGTGGGTACACCGAGTTATGTGATTCATGGCTAAGAAGTTGTTGTTTTTGAAAGGGCGTTGCGGAGTCTGGAATCGAGTGTCTGCCTCCGCAGTGGGTTCAATTAACTGGAAAGTTGGGGCGCGGGCGGGAGCCCTTCGCTTCGCTTTCGATTTGAATATACGGGATGGGTGTTTGGGTGCGTGAGAGGCGTGGCGGGTCGGGCGGCGGTAAGTTGCTGATGGGGTTTGAGTAAGTCGCTGGGAAAATATTTGAAAATAGTTTGCACTCGTTTTTGAGCGAGGGTCGGAGGTTAGAATCAGCACGGTTTAAGGAGCCTCGATTCGGAAGCACGATAGAATTCTCAAGGAAGCTGGTCTGGCCCAGTGTCATCGCAAGTTTCCGGGCTAACAGTTGGCCGGGCGTTCCGCCGGCAGGGACCGAGGGCTTCTCCG
>JBEKUT010000654.1:0-3224 GCA_049514735.1 Bryobacteraceae bacterium | reverse complement strand
CCATTGCGGATCGCCCGCCCTACGATGTGGAGGCGTGGGGACCGGCAGCCCACGTCGCGAATACTAACCTTGCTCGAGTGCTCCTGGCGCATGGCGCCGATCCCAACTGCCGGAACAAGGCCGGCGACACGCCCCTGCACGCCGCAATTAAGAACCGCATCGTTATCGATCCAATCGCGTTTGTCGAGCTGCTGCTTGCCGCGGGGGCCGATCCGGAGATACGCAATAACGACGGCCGGACCGTTCTCGATGAAGCACTGCAGCAAGCCGGCAAAATCGCGGAGACGTATTTCCCGGCCCGTCCGCTACGCCCCAAGAATCTCGACCGAGTCATCGCCCTGCTGCGCGCACATCCTATCCGCTCCCATACCCAGACATCTTTGTAATATGATATCTGAGTATGCCCAAACCGGATTCCCTGCAAGGTTCCCTCGATCTCCTCGTACTAAAGATCCTCTCGCGCCGCCCCCGCCTCCACGGCTATGCCCTCATGACCGCCATTCAGGAAATTTCGGATGAAGTGCTGCGCGTCGAGGAAGGCTCGCTGTATCCGGCCTTGCATCGCATGGAAGAAGCCGGCTGGATTCGCGCCAAGTGGATCGCCAAAGACAACGGCCGCCGCGCGCGGATTTATGAATTGACCGCTGCCGGCAAGAAGCAGCTTGGCTCGGAAGAAACGCGCTGGCAGGCAGTGACGAGCGCTGTAAATCGCGTTCTCAGGATGGCTTGATATGTCATTGTGGTCGCGCCTCCAAAATGTATTTCGCCCCGGCCGCCTGAGCCGCGAGATCGACGAAGAGTTGCAATCGCATATCGCGGAAGCGATCAAACAAGGTCGCGATCCGGCGGAAGTTCGTCGAGCCTTCGGGCCGCGGCTGCAGCAGCGCGAAGAGAGTCACGATGTGAAGCTCATCCCATGGCTCGATTCGCTGCGCGCCGACTTTGTCTTCGGCTGGCGGCAACTCAAGAAGCGCAAGGTGGCGTCTGCCGCGGCGATTCTATCGCTGGCTCTGGCGATCGGGGCGTGCACCTCGGCTTTTCGGCTGATTGACGCGATGCTTTTTCGGCCTTTGCCCGTTGCCGAGCCGGAGCGGCTCTACGGCATTTCTTACGAACAAATCAATACCGACGGCAAGCCCGAGACATTCGATAGCACCTCTTATCCGCAGTTTCGCCGCATGCGGGCGACGGTTGGGGAGGATGCGGAGTTGATCGCGGTCTCGTATGCGGTGAGCGTGGACCTGACGTATGCATCGGATCACGAGATGGAGAGGGCTTACCGGCAATATGTGTCGGGCTGCATGTTCCTTGCGTTTGGAATCCAGCCGGCTGTCGGCCGCCTACTGAGGGCGAACGACGATCTGGAACCGGAGACGCATCCGTACGCGGTGCTCTCTTATGACTACTGGGTGCGGCGGTTTGGGCGCGATCCGAAGGCGGTCGGCCGCACGTTCCGCATGGGCGACGATGTTTTCGAAATTGTCGGAGTTGCCGCGGAGGGGTTCACGGGAACCGAAACGGGCACAATGACCGACATCTTCGTCCCTATCATGATGATGAACGCGCGGACGATCGGCAGCCCAAATTCGTTTTGGTTCCGGACATTGGTTCGCATCAGGCCGGGAGTTTCGGTTCCGGCGCTGCGAGACAAGCTCTACTCGATGTATCTCGCCTATGAGCAGGAGCGGGCGAAGACCTACACCAGCTTTTCGAAAAGCACCCCGAAGATAACGATGAATTTGGAATCTGCCGCCGCAGGCGTATCGGACCTGCAGAGAAGCTATCGACGCTCGCTGGCGATTTTGGGCGTATTGGTGTCGCTGGTATTGCTGATCGCGTGCGCCAACGTCGCGAACCTCATGACGGCGCAGGCTGCGGCACGAGCGCGGGAGATGGCATTGCGGGTCTCGATCGGCGCGGGCCGATGGCGGCTGGTGCAACTGGTTTTAGTTGAGAGCGCATTGCTCGCGCTTCTTGCGGGCGTGGTTGGCGGTCTTTTCGCATGGCAGTCGGCTCCGCTGGTGGTCGGCATGATCAATCCGCCGGACAATCCGGCTCGACTGGCGCTGCCCGCGGATTGGCGGGTGCTCGGGTTTGGGCTGCTGCTGACGGGCGCGGTGACGTTTCTTCTCGGGGTGGCGCCCGCGTTGCATGCATCGCGGGTCTCGCCTGCGAACGCGCTCAAGGGCGGCGAGAATCCACATTCGCGGCGGCGTCTGATGTATGCGCTGGTGGCGTGTCAGGCCGCATTTTGCTGTGTGGTGCTTTTTGTTGCGGGTCTGTTTGTGACCACGTTCCACCGGCTTTCCGATGTGTCGACAGGTTTTTCTCCCCAGCGCCTGTTGGTTCTGGATACGGCGGCGGAACGGTCTCAGGCTCTGGCGTTGTGGGCGCAGGTGGCTGAGCATCTGCGCTCCATCCCGGGAATTGAAAACGTGGCGTTGGCGGGATGGCCGCTGATGAGCGGCACGATGTCGAACAACTTCGTGTCGATTCACGGAGCGCGTCCCGATGGCGTGCTGGCGTTCTTTCTGAATGTCTCCCCGCGCTGGCTCGACACCATGAAGATCCCCCTGATCGATGGCAGGGATTTTCGAGATGGCGACGTCAACCCGAGCGTGGCGCTGGTCAACAAGAGATTCGTTCAGCAATATTTCGGTGCCGCTAATCCTGTGGGGGATTCTTTCGAGACTGTGAATGGTAAGGGGGTCCGGACGCGATTCCGGATCGTTGGCCTGGTTGGGGATGCCTGCTATCGCGATATTCGCGAGCCCATGCTTCCGGTCGCGTATCTCCCGTTCGATTCACAATCTCGCAGGTGGGGCACGTTGATGGTGCGCACGGCGGGTGCAAATCCGTTGGCGCTGGCGTCGATCCTGCGCCAGGAAGTATCGCGCGCGCGGCCGGAGTTCCGGGTAAGCAATGTCCACACGCAACTGGAACTGATTCAGGCACAGACGGTGCGCGAGCGGCTGTTGTCGATGCTGGCGTTGTTCTTTGCCGTGGTTGCCTTGGTGCTCGCGGGCGTTGGGTTGTATGGCGTTCTCGATTATTCGGTGCTGCAGCGGCGCCGGGAAATTGGGATTCGGATGGCCGTTGGTGCGCCAGCTATCGATATTGCGCGGCGCGTGACTCGCGACGTGTTTGCGATGGTGCTGGTGGGTGCGGCGGTTGGACTCGTGCTTGGGGTGATGTTGGCGCGGTATGTGGACTCGTTGCTGTTT
>JBEKUT010000653.1:0-3232 GCA_049514735.1 Bryobacteraceae bacterium | reverse complement strand
CGCATACCCCAGCACGCGCTTGACTTCCCAATTTGACGCGATGGAGGCAATGCGCCTGCCCGCGAATCGAGCCGCATCCGAGCGACGGTGCGGATATTATCCAGATTCGCCACGCACGGTTCCGGCAATCCCTCTCGCCGCCCGACTCTAACTTCAACTGGAATCGCGCGGATCGTCGTCGTAATCTCCGCAACGATGAACATGTTCGGGTACCGATAGGGCAGGCTCGCCCACCCGATCTGGAACTGTCTCACGATCTGTAGATCTCGGCTGCGCTCCAGTCGTCCGCATCCATCGCGGAGTCGGGATGCTTGCGATACGCTTCACGCATGTTGCGGTATTCAGCCTGGCGGATCGCCTTCCGAATCGCTTGTCGAACGAACTCCGACCGCTGCCTTTTCCCGGGCGAAGCCACGCGGTTCAACGCGGCCAGCGTCTGCTCATCCAAATGGATCAGGAGCCGCTTCATATAAGTTCAGGGTATACGCGCTCCCACGTATGATTGAGCTTGGGCCGCCTGCTTCTATTGACGCTCGTCCTCATTGCTTACGGATCGCTGTACCCCTGGCATTTCCGATCCGCGCCGATAGGCGTCAGCCCGTTTTGGATTATCGAGCATTCCTGGCCGCGCCACTTCGATGGGCCGACCGTCCGGGACATTGCGGCGAACGTTCTGCTGTACCTGCCTGTCGGTCTGTTCGGCCTCCTGACCTTCGCAAATCGCTGGGCGATCGTGCCGACCATGCTACTTGGATTCACGCTCTCGACCGTCATGGAGTTCTCGCAGGTATTCGTGGTCGGCCGCGATGCCAGCTTGATGGACATCACCAGCGATACGATCGGCACCGCGATTGGCGCCGCTGCCGGCGTATTCTGGGGCGGAACGCTCCGCAAAACAGTCGTGCGTCCGGATGCGATCTTGCTTCTTGTCTGCTGGATATTTGCGCAGTGTTTTCCGTTTCTCCCGCGACTCGGAACCATAGTTCGAGGGCACCCGGCCGATGCGCTCAAAACCACCGCGGCAGCCGCGGCTCTCGTCGCCGTAGTCGATTCTCTCGGCATTTCACGAAGGCGCCGAATCACGCTAGTAGGCGCAATGTTATTGCTGGTTCCGCTACGCGTTCTTATCTTCACCCGCGGCGTCAGCCTGCTCGAGATCGCGGGCGCTGCCGCAGTCTTCGTAGCCGCCTGCGTAGTGCGATTCCGCCCCACGCCGACTGCGCTCTTCGTGGCGCTCGCGATTGTGATCCGCGGCCTCGCGCCCTTCGAGTTTTCGAACACGCCGCAGCGGTTCTCCTGGCTACCTTTTCAGGCCTCTCTGCTACTTGAATGGGAACCGGCGCTTACCATTTTGCTCGGCAAAGTTTTCCTTTATGGCGTGCTGGTCTGGCTGATTCGCGAAGCGGGCGCGCGGCTCGCATTGGCGGTGGGAACAACGGCAGTCCTACTAGCATTGATTGAAGCGATCCAGCGTTACATACCCGCCCATTCGGCCGAGATCACCGACCCCGTCATCGCCGTTTTGATCGGCTGGGTTTTCTGGTCGCTCGCTACCCCTTACGCGCGCGCTTCTTCGGCTTGACCTCTTCTTCCTCACCCGCGGCCTCACTGATCGCCGGAGCCGATGCCGCCGGCTTCTTGGCGATCGCAAGGCTCTGTTTAAGAGCTTCCATAATATCGATCACCTTGGCCGGTTCCGCGGCCGGAGGCGCGACAACTTCCTGGCCTTTGATCTTCGCGTCGATCATGGTCTGCAGGTTCTCGCGATAGCTGTCCTTATATTTATCGGGCTGGAATGGCGCCGCGAGCGTCTCCACCAGCATCTGCGCCAGCGCCGTTTCTTTCTCTCCCACCACGCTGGTATCGGTTCGAAATTCTTCCACCTTGCGAATCTCGTGGCTGTAATACATGGTGTGCATCAACAGCCCGGTGGCTCCCGGCCGGAAGATCACGATGTGCTCGCGATTGTGCATCGCCACCTTCGCCACGCCCACGTAGCCGCTCTTCCGCAGCACGTCGTACAACAGCGCGTAGGGCTTCTCGCCGGCGTCATCCGGCGCCATGTAGTAAGAGCTTTCGAAGTAAACCGGATCGACCTCGGCGGTCTTGACGAACTCCAGGATCTCCATCACTTTCGCGGTCCCCGGAGCCATCTTCTTGATGTCTTCGTCGTCGATTACGACGTAGCGGTCCTTCTCGTATTCGTAGCCCTTGACGATCTCGCTACGCGGAATCGGCTTGTCCTCGGCCGCGCAAAACACAACCTGTTTGACGCGCGAGTTGTCGGTTTTATGAAGCTGATTGAAGCTGATGTTTTCGCTGCGCGCGGCCGTATAGAGCTTGACCGGGAACGATACGAGTCCGAAGGTGAGGTGCCCTTTCCAGACGGTAGTGGCCATGGTGAGATAATCTCCCGAGCATAGTACAAGTACCACACCTCACCGAACATTTACAAGGTGATTTGTCGTAGACCGAAAACTAACTCGCGCTGACCTCGGCCATCTGACGCTCCGGTTGATACGTGCAGCGTGGATCCGCTTCCAGATAATTCCCCGTCAGCGCGTACGCCCGCGCGCGAGATCCGCCGCATATCTTCGTGTACTCGCAACGGCCGCACTTGCCGAGCCGCGCTTCGGGATCGCGCAGGACGCGGAACAAGCTGGAGTTGCGGTAAACGTCCACCAGTGAATCCGTCCGGACATTCCCGGCCGTCACTGGCAGAAAACCGCTCGGAAAAACCTCGCCCGTATGCGATACGAACACAAACCCGCGGCCGTCGCTGACCCCGGCGGTGCGCCAAATCACCTTACCCTCGCCTTTGCGCGCGTCCGGATCGTCCTTCAGACGCCGCGCGACATAGCGCCGGTAATGCATGCCCTCAGTCGTTTTGACATCGAACGGAGCCACCTTGCCGATCTCATACAGGAACTCGAAAACCTTCTCGTATTCCTCGCCCGTCAAATCGTCGTTCTCCATGGCGCGTCCTGTAACTACCAGGAAGAACAGGCTCCACATCTTGGTGCGGACATCCGCGGCGATCTCGGCAATCTGCGCCAGGCGGTTGAAGTTGCGCTTCGTCACCGTGGTCTGAAGCTGCGTCTCCAGGCCGATATCGCGCGCATGCCGCAGCGCCAGCATGGCACGGTCGAAGGTCCCGGGCACGCCCCGGAATCCATCGTGAGTTGCGGCATCTGGCCCGTCCAGGCTGATCGCCATGCGCGATATTCCGCAC
>JBEKUT010000652.1:0-3255 GCA_049514735.1 Bryobacteraceae bacterium | reverse complement strand
GAGGCCAAGGACGCCGGCACCGCAGCCGAAGAGAACATGCGCAAAATGGGAATCCAGTGGGTGACTTTCGAGGGCCGACGCATGACCTATCGCGCGAAGAAAAAGGCCGAGCATTATCGCCTCATCGTCGAGGCCATGCACGCCAAGCTGGAGCAAAATCCCAAGGTGCGGGAGACTCTCCTAAGAACTGGCGACCTGATCCTCTTACCCGATCACATCGAAGAACCCGACGCACCGCCCGAGTGGCACTACTACAAGATCTGGATGGAGATTCGAAGCGAGCTTCAACGTCCGCCGAAACGCGCCAACGCAAATAACGGCGGCACGCTTTTCTTGCCCTCCACCAAGTCTGCCATCAACTCCCCAACAGCCGGACAGTTCTTGAACCCGTGTCCCGAGCCGCCGCCGGCGAACCACGCGTTCTGACACCCCGGATGCCGGTCCAGAATGTAATTCTCATCCGGCGAATTCTCATACTGGCAAACAAACGATTCCACCAGCGGAGCGCCTTTCATCGCAGGGAACCGGAAACCCAAATATTCACGGGGCGCAGCGAAGCGGTCCGGTGGGGCGATACGGTCCGCGCGATCGGGATCCCAAGGATGAGCCGGATCGTACTCGTCGCCCAGCGTGTGGCCCACGATTTTCATCCCTCGAAATCCATTACCCGGGATTCCATAGTAGGAACCGGCATCCAGCCAAACTGGACACGCTCCCTCCTGCAGATTTTCGACGCCGCGAGGCAATCCGAAAAACAATCCGATCTGCCGCGCGGGTTGAATCAGCGGACCTATCTCTTGAGGAAAAACCTTCCCCATCCAAGGCCCGCAGGCAAACACGTACTGATCCGCACGCAGCGTATATCCGCCGGAAAGCAAGAGCTCCTGCATCTCTGCCGATCGAATCGCTCCGGGCTTCGCGGCCAATCCACGATAATGTCCACCCTCTTTGACAAACCCCTCCATCACAACTTCGCATGCGCGCCGTGAGGTCAGATAACCCGCCTGCCGCTCGAAGACCATGGAATCGCGGCCTTCGAAATTGATTTGCGGGAATCGCTTCGCCGCCTCCGGCCCCGTGAGATGATCGAACGGCAGACCCACTTCTCGAAGCGCCTTCATGGAAGCCCGTTGCGCGTCGTCTTCGCTTGACGCCATGAACAAAGCGCCGGTCTCGTGCAACAATTGCGTATCCCACTTCGCCTGATTCTGCCGCCATAGCACCAGCGCGCGAGCCACCAATTGCGTGTAGGCCTGGTTCGCGCCGTACGACCCGCGAATCACTCGCGATTCGCCGCCCGCCGAGCTGGACCGCGCATTCCCCGGTCCCCAGGCATCGAGCAGCGTTACCTGGTATCCGCGCCGCAACAGATGCAGCGCGGTCCAACCGCCGAACGCGCCGGCGCCCACCACCGCTACCGATTTCGAGCGGGTCTGAGCCTGTGCAGCCGCGGCAAGAGGCAGCGCTCCAGCCGACCGCAGGACAGATCTTCTGGAAATATCGTTGGGCTTTTTCAAGGCGCTCAGTGTAACATTTCAAGAGGAGAAACGTTCAAATGATTTTTGGTGCGCACACAATCTTGTACAGCAAGGATGCGGACGCCGATCGCGCCTTCTTACAGGATGTTCTCGGACTCTCACACGTCGATGCTGGTCACGGATGGCTGATTTTCGCGCTGCCTCCCGGGGAAATTGCGGTCCATCCCGCCGAAGAAAACAATCGGCACGAACTGTATTTCATGTGCGACGATTTGAAAACTGAGATCGCGGCGTTACGCGGTAAAGGCGTCCAGTGTTCGGAGGTGCACCAAGAAAGATGGGGCTCGCTCACCAAGATCCGGCTTCCTGGCGGGGGCGATATCGGTCTCTATGAGCCGAAGCATCCCACGGCGATAGCCGCCGGCCCGAAGTGACCTATTGGCGCTCCGTTACCGTCGCGGCTCCGAAAAGCGTGCTTTGAGCACGTGATAAATCATCGGGGACACTGAAATGAAAATCACGGCCAGCACAAACTTCTCAAAGTTACGCTGCACGATCGGGATTCCGCCTAGAAAGTAGCCGAGCACCACCATCGAGATCACCCACCCGATGGCGCCAAAAATATCGAACGACGCAAACTTCGAATACTGCATCTTACCCACGCCGGCGACAAATGGAGCGAACGTCCGAATGATCGGCACGAACTTCGCGTAGACGATGGTCTTGCCGCCGTGCTTCTCATAGAACTCATGGGTCCTCTGCAGATGCTCCTGCTTAAAGAACCGCGAATCCGGGCGCTTGAAAATAGCCGGACCGGCGCGGCGTCCCAGCAGATAGCCGCACCAGTCGCCGACCATGCAGGCGCAGATCAGCAAAACAATAATCAACGCAATGTTTAATTTCCCCGCGCCAGCCACCACGCCGATGGTGAACAGCAGGGAATCGCCGGGAAGCACAAATCCAACCAGCAGACCTGTCTCCGCAAATACGATGGCTGTCAGAAAGGCATAGGCCAGCCAGCCCGACATCACCGTCGACAGAAACGTTATGAGGCGCTCCGGAGTGGTGAGCGTCCGCAGAAAATCCAGGATTGCGTGGACCACCGCTTAGCTGGCCCGGTAGCGCTGCATGATCTGGTTCACGACGTTCTTGTAGATCTTAACCTTGCCCTGTTGTTCGAGTTTGGTCAAGATGCTGTCCTGGAACAAATTGCTGCGCTCTTCCATCTTCTTTTGCTTGAGGCTCGAGACGATGCTGCCCTTCTGCATCGCGAAGGCAGTGTTGTCGGGCTGTTGCTTGTCGACGACTTTCGCGACTACTGTCTGACCGCTGGCGTTCAACGGCCCGATGATCGTGCCAACCGGTTTCGTGAAGGCGTCGCCGAAGAAGCTCGCGCCCATATTGCCGCCCACCGAACCATTGCGCGTAAACAAGTCGGATTCTTTCACTTCCAGTCCCAGGCTCTTGGCAAGCGCCTGCAGATCCCCGCCGTCTTTCGCCAGCGTCGCAGCCGCTTCCTTGGCCTTCTGCTGCAAAAGCTGGCCGGATTTCTCCGTGATGTAGCCGGCTCGCACCGACGCTTCCACCTCGGAGAGCGCCGGAGTGCGCGGAGCGTTCACCGATGTCACAACCGCGACGGCCAGCCGCGCCGGAGTGACCTGGATCACCTGCGTTACCTGGCCTTTGCCCTCCGATGCAACCGCATCGCTCAGATCTTTGTTCACGCCGACTCCGGGAATCACGCCGCTCGGCTGAACATTATCCGCTTTAACGAATT
>JBEKUT010000651.1:0-3256 GCA_049514735.1 Bryobacteraceae bacterium | reverse complement strand
TTCGAATCTTCAGGCGACAGCTTCACCTCGATCATGACATCGAGCGCTTTGCCCTCGGCATCCAAGCGCCGCGCGAGCTTCGCCGAATCGACGGTCTGGATCACCTGAAACAGGGCCGCCGCGATCTTGCTCTTGTTCGACTGCAGGTGCCCGATCAGATGAAATCGAGCGTCCTGCAACGCCGCCAATTCCGGGAATTTGTCCTCGAACTCCTGGACATAATTTTCGCCGAAATCCCGGACGCCCAATTCGTACGCTTCGACGATCACGGACGCGGGGAACTTCTTGGTAACAGCCAGCAACGTTATGTCGCGCGCATTGCGGCGCGAACGCGCGGCCGCGGTTTCAATCCGGCGGCGCACGTCGTCTAATTTGCGCTCTAATTCTTCAACGGCCACAGACGATACCATGATAAGGGGTTCGTGGTTCCTACTCTCCAAATCCGTCAGGCGATTGAGCGCTTTCTCGAAGCCGCTAAATCGCCCGCTTTGATGGAAGCCGGCGAAGAATCGATGGCCCTCGCGGGCGACAATCTGGTTCTGGAGGACCGCGCCCAGACGGTGGTTCTGCAGGCCTGGGACGAACGCCGCAACCTGGTGCGCCGCATCACCGCGATAGAATCCGAATCGCGCGGACGCCTGGAATTGCGCTTCGAGCGTTTTGCGAAGAAGACCGGCACGCTCACCTTGCTCGACCTGAATCGCGGCGTGCGGCAGCAGCTTGAGCTACGCACCTCACGCCTGGAATTCCGCGAGCAGTTCCGGCGTTTTCTGAAGCGGCAGTTCCCGTCGCACAAGATCGCGACGCTCAGCACGGAAGCGAATCTCGAGGAAAGCCTTTCGCCGGCTTACGCGAGAGCGCTGATTCGCCAGGGCACATCTGCGTGGGCCGCGATGGGTGCGGGACCGGATTCTTTGAACCCCAGCGACGTCCTGAGCTTTGGCTTAATCTGGCTCGACTATCTGCGCCGGACGGAGCGTGGACTTACGGTTCGAGGTTTGATCCTTCTACTGCCCGCCGGCCGTGAGAAGACCACCTGCCTGCGCTTGAAGTGCCTGAATACCCAGATCGCGGAGTATCAGGCGTTCGCCTATTCCGAAGACGGAATGGAAACTGCGCTCGATCTGCGCGATTACGGCAATCTCGACACGCGCTTGGAACCGGTGCGGCGCCGCATCGCCGGCCGGGTCGACCAACTGATGGCTCCGCTTGTCGAAAATGGGGGCATCGAAACGGTCGACCTTCCTGGCGGCGATGTGAGTTATCGCATCCACGGACTCGAATTTGCGCGTACCGCGGGCGACACGCTGCTTCTGGGCCTCGAAACAAAGCGGGTTACTAACGCGTCCATGCGTGGGGATGTGCAGCGGTTTGCCTCGGAATTGGCGCGGCTGAGATCGAACGATGCAATCGATCGATTAAACCCACTCTATTTGAGAGGCCGCGAATTGTGGTTAGAGTCGCAGGTGCGCGCCCACCTGGACGAAATCGACGCGTGTCTGCGGCCCGCTCCAGTCTATGGGCAGGCGCCCACCTTTGCGAGCGGTGAACGGGGCATTATCGATCTTCTTGCCGTGGATTACGACGGCCGTCTGGCGATTCTGGAATTGAAAGCGTCGCAGGACATCCATTTGCCTCTGCAGGCGCTCGATTACTGGATTCGCGTGAATTGGCACCTGGAACGCAGGGAATTTGAGCCCGCCGGCTACTTTCCAGGGGTCGCGCTACGCTCAGACCCGCCGCGGATGTTATTAATTGCACCAGCGTTGGACTTTCATCCGTCTAACGAATGCGTGCTACGTTATTTCTCCCCGGCAATTGAAGTGGAGCGGATCGGGGTGGGCCTCGAGTGGCAGCGTGAATTGAAAATTATGTTCCGGATGTGAGCCAATGTCTTTAAACCTTTTCCAGAGCGTTAAACAAGCGATCGGCAACCTAGACCCGCAAGAGGTCCGCGATCAGGCGGAACGGCCAGTCCGCATCGGATTGCATGCGCGGAGTGAACAGGGCTATGGCGAGATGGCCCGCTTCTTCATGCCCATCGAGGTTTCGGACCTGAAGCGCATGGAGTTGGGCAACACGCTGGTGCGGGCCGGCGATTTGGATCATTACGATATCGATGTCTACAGCCATGAGCTGCTCGCGCCTCGGAGCGCCTTTTCTTTCTCTCCGGCCAATCCCGAGCGCACGGTTCGCGACATACTGCAGCAACGCCCCGAACTGGCACTTCCGCTGGCGCGCCACATTTATCCCTTCCGCCAACCGGTGGTGCAGAGAATCATTACGAAAATCTCCAAGGAGAACGCGCTTTTTTCTTTAGCGACCGCGATCCCCGATATCGTGCCGTTCCTCTCGCTCCCGTGGGCCATCGGCGAATTTGCGTCAGACACGGCATTTATCACCGCGAACCAGTTCCGCATGGGTTTTTTCCTGGCAGCGGCCAGCGACCGGCCCATCGGCTATCGCGAGCAAAAGGCCGAGATCGCCAGCGTTCTGCTGGGAGCGTTCGGGTGGCGGGCGATCGCTCGAGAACTGGTCGGGCATATCCCGCTCGGCGGCGGTTTGCTTCCGAAGGCGGCGATTGCTTACGCGGGAACGCGCGTGGTCGGGATGTCGATGGAGCGCTATTATCGCATCGGCTACGGCTACACAAGCGACGAGAGAAGAGCGGCCTATGAGCAGGCGCTGCAACGCGGCAAGACCGTGGCGAACGCCATGCTCGCCGGTATAAAGCGATCGCCTGCGCGCAGCTAAGCGGCTGCGCTGTCCCTGCGCAAAGTGGGCTTCTGAGTGGCGTTTTGAGTTGCCGAATGGTATCGCTTCTCTTCGAGAGCCTTACTTGGAACAACACTTAGGCACTCCACCCTGCTGATCCTTGAGAGCTCAGGCATCAGGCTGCGTCCTGGCAGTCTGACCGGATGCGATCCTGTCGCATTTCGTCCGGTTGTCCGAACGCGAGCATCGGGATTGCGGCTGGGTCTCTGTCACTTCGCTGAGTTGATATACACTCCTGAAATTTAGTTCAATATAAGAGACTATCGCGAGTACCTGTTTCGTAATTCAATTATCGTGCGGGAATTCGCCGGTCCTAGGTAGATCGACTGAACTATTAGGGTTTCCGAGCCGTCAAGATCACGAGCGGAGGTTGACGGTGCACGCTAACCGCCTGCACGAAACCAGCGCGATTGGCATAGTTCTCCAGTTCGGCCGCCGTTGAGGCCCGCGGCGAATAAGGGGGCTGGCCAGGCTCCGAATC
>JBEKUT010000650.1:0-3257 GCA_049514735.1 Bryobacteraceae bacterium | reverse complement strand
TTCGTTAAGAAAAAGCGATAGTTTTCCGGTCGCGAGTTTTCCAGATTGAATCGTGCCGCGGCTCTCGGCTTCGGACTGGTTATACTCTCTGGAACAGAAGCGCCCCGCCCGCTAGCGGACGGACGAATCGCATGTTCGCGGCGTTGAAGTGGTGCGGAGTAGCGGCGCTGATGTCATAAAGGGTGTGAAAATTGAGCGGAGTCCTCACTTTGCAGTTGTGAAGAACGATTTGGGCGGGGCCGAACGATTCCGTTACTAGTCCGTTCTGAGCGGTGCAGACTTCATCGGGGGGCAACATCTCTGTCCGAACGATGCATTCTGTAATCGGAAAGACGATTTGAGGTGCTGCTGTGGATTGAGCTGACATCTGAGATTCCTCCTGTTGTTCTTTTAACTTTAGCGCCGGCAACAATGGCGCTTGGATTACGAGTCTATGCCGGTCGCAAGCCCATGTCAAGCTCTTTTCTCACGATAATTCAATTCAGAGAGATACCGAGTTCGCGATACAAGTTGTCACTGCGATAGACGATGCCGTCTTTAATCGTGACGCGGCATTTGCGGATGTCCGAGATAGTCCGCACGGGATTACCTTCGACGAGCAGCAGATCGGCTCGCTTGCCGGGAGCGATCGAACCCAGCGTATCGGCGCTGCGCGCCACTCGCGCGGCCCCGAGGGTAGCGATCTGCAGAACCTTTTCGGCGGGTATTCCGGCCTGCACCCAAAGCTCCAATTCACGGTGAAGCATCAGGCCTTCCAGGCCGTCCGTTCCGATAACCAGCGGCACGCCGCTGTCATAAAGCCGCCGCGTCATGCGGAGCATGGCTTGAAACGACGCGCGGTAGGTCTGGTCTTTTCCTTCGGGAACTGCCAGGCCCCCGCCATACGAGGCGCGGCGCACCTGGGGCGGAAGGCGGTCGACGATTGGCGCGTAGCTTGGAGAAACCGCACCCGGCCGCGCCAGAAAAAGGTGTTCGAAGGCTCCCAAAGTGGGATCTACTACGATCTGCTTTTCACGCAGGACATTTATGAAGGCAGCGACTTCAGGCGACTCCTGATCGAGCGATGCGCCGTTCTCGGCCACCAACACCATGCGCGCCCTCGATGCCGTGCTCGCGGCCTTATCGGGCATGAAGTTCAGGAAGACGTAGTTGATGTGCTGCATTTCATCCACGCCCGCCGCGATGAACTGCGAGGCGATCATGCCAGCGGGCACGTGTCCACTGACGCGCATCTTGTTTTCATGGGCCACGCGCACGATGTAGGGAACCAACTCCGGTTTAATCGAACTGTAAATCTTGATCTGGATGTAGCCGTTGGCCGCGTATTTCTCGATTGCCGCCCGCGCTTCCTCTTCGGTATCCACTAGAACGTTGGTCGGCGCGGTGTAGGGCCCGCGCCCATCCATAACGCCAGCCAGAAAAATACGCGGACCAATCGCTTCGTTCGAATCGAAGCGGCGCCGCCAGCGCAACAGCGTATCCATATCGTTGCCCAAATCCCGAATGCTGGTGACGCCGCTCGCGATGTTCAGCAATCCTTCAAAGGATGAAAAATGCGCGTGCATGTCGAAGAGGCCGGGCAGCAGCGTTTTTCCGGCTCCGTCGATCGCTTCGAATCCGGGGGGCGTGGGCGCGCTGGAATCGGTTGCCACCGACGCTATGAGACCGTTTGCGATGGTCACCTGCTGGTTTTCGCGCAAGGCAGCGTTCTCGGAATCGAAGACACGGACGTGCCGGATCACGAGGCCTTTGGCCGGACGATGGCCGAGTGTCGCCGCGAGCACGGACAGACGCTTTTCTTCCGCCACAGCCTGGGCGTCGAGCAGTTGACGGTTCACGTCTTCCCAACCGGATCGGATCACCGACATGGTTGGCTCTACCGATGCGAAGAATTCTCCGCGATCGTCCAGCCAGATTGGCGAGGGTGAGAATCCGAGGCCACTTACCGAATAGAGAGTGACGTGCGCGGTTTGATCCTTTGCCGACAGCGCGAGCGTCGCGCCCTTTTCGACGTTCGCGGTTCCCGCCGGAAGCAGCGCGGCCGTGCCTCCGGCCCGCGCAAGCCAAGCCAGCTCGCTGGGCGGCCCGTTATCGCTGAGATACCACGCCTGCCCGTCAGCGCTCGAGCGCTTCCAATGTTCGTTGACAGGCGCTTTGTTGTAGTCTTTGCCAGTAAGATCGATGGCAACTGGGAGTCCGGCATCGTTGAGCCGATAGTGTCCTTCGATCTCCGGTCCGCGGCCGCGATCGTTGTAGGTGTAGGAGACGTTCACGATCGCTCCGCTCCGCTCCACCGTCTCTTTACCCGACGCCCGGCCGCCAATCAACACGGTGTAAACTTGTTCTTCGGCGCACTCCGCCGCCCACGCAGGGAACAGCAGGAGAGCAGCCAGAACAGCTTTAAATAACATGCGGCCATTGAACCACACCTCGGCAGGAACGATGGCAGCAGCGCGGGAAAGCCGGCCACCTCAAGAAAACTGCAAGGATTTGCGTTATTCGCCGAAGAGCATATCAGGAGGCCACCATGTCGATCTCTCCCATCTCAACAGCTCCCAGTTACGCCAACTCCGGTGCTCAGAACGTTTCGCAGCAGCAGCGCAACGAATTCCAACAGCTTAGCCAATCGCTCCAGTCTGGCAATCTCGCCGGGGCGCAGAAAGCGTATAGTGCGCTGACGCAGAATTCATCCGCGACGCCGAGTTCTTTGTCGAATCAAAACAGCCCGCTGGCGCAGGATTTCCAGGCGATTGGTACCGCGCTGCAATCGGGCAATCTGCAGGGAGCGCAGACGGCGTTTGCGAAGCTTCAGACCGATGCCACTGCCTCGCAATCTTCGCAACAGACGCAAGGCTCCTCCGGAACACACCGCGGACATCACCACCATCATGCGTCGGGCGACGCGGATTCCACGGCAAGCACGGCGACAGCCAGCACGCCGGCAACCTCCAGCACTTCTTCCAGTAGCCCGGCCACTTCCGCGAGCAATTCGGCAAACGGGACGGTGGTTAATCTGTTGGCATAGAGGCATGCGATCCGCAGCGGCTCTTTGCTCGATGATCGCTCGCTAATTTAGACAGTGTAAACTTATTCTTCGGCGCACTCCGCCCTCCAAGCAGAGAACAGCAGGAGAGCGGCCAGAAAAGTTTACATAACATGCGGCCATTGAACCCAACGTGGACCCGGCGGCAGACACTGAAAGCTCTCGTCGCGGCCCCTCTGTTCAATCTCGGGCGATTTCGTCTGTTCGCTCAATC
>JBEKUT010000649.1:0-6338 GCA_049514735.1 Bryobacteraceae bacterium | reverse complement strand
TTGGCCGCTTCGATGGGATTCTCGAGAGCCACAAGCTCGCCAGGCTTCAATCCGCTTTTGACGACGATGTCGGTGTCGTTGCGTTCTCCGACTTCAATGGTGCGGATAGTGAAATTCTGACCGCGCTGGATCCAAACGGAGGGCTTGCCGTCGTGAACGAAACTGGCGCGCGCCGGAATCAACAGGGTGTGCGGCCTGCTTCTGATGACGATTTCGGCCGAGCCCGTCATACCGGGCCGCAGGCGAGGGTCGAGATTCTGCATGGTGGCGCGGGCGGGAAAGAGTTTGTCGGTGGCGCCCATGCCGCGAAAACTGACGGTCGCGATGGGGCTGATCCAATCGACCGTGGCGTAGAATTCTTTCTCGGGAATCGCATCGACGCGGATTTTAATTTTCTGGCCGAGCTTGATCTTTCCGCGATCCACTTCATCCAGCTTCAACTCGAGCATCATTTGCGAAAGGTCGGGGATTTCGGCGATGGCGGCGCCGGTCCAGGCCTGATCGCCTTCTTTGAAAGGCGGCGGCGTGGATCCGAAAGAACCGGAACTGCGAAAGTTTGGAAGGATGTTGACGATGCCATCGTGAGGGGCGCGTAAGATCATTTTCGAGAGATAACTTTTCGCGCGGTTGGTGTCGCGCACGGTCTTGTCTTTCTTCTGGACGGCGCGCTCCATGTCGGCTTCGTTGGATGTGCCGTGCGATTTGATGGTGGTCTTGACCTGATCCAAGTCGCCCTGCGAAGTAACGACGTCGATGCGATCCTTGGCGCCTTCGATCTCGGAAACCACTTCCGCTTTCCCGGCTTCGAGCTTGGCGCGCTCGACGTTGTACTGCGAGGTCAGCAGGTTCATGCTGTCGGTTTCGTTGGTGATTTTCTGCGCGGCTTTCAACTGCACGATTTCGCTGTCGGCGGTGCGGGCGCTGGTATCTTTTTCGAGATAAGTTTGCTGCTGCTGCGCGGCGTCGAACTCGCAGACCATCTCGCCGGCCTTGATGGGTTTGCCGGATTCGGCGAGATGGACGATGCGGGGCGAGGGCACCTGCGGAGCGGTGAGGACTTCGGCGCGAACGCTGCGGACCTCGCCGCGGGTGGTGACGCTGATGATGAACTCGCCGATGCGGGCCTTGGCGACGGGCACGTCGACCTTGGTCGCGGGAGAGCCGTAATGATACGCGGCGAAGACGCCGCCCGCGCAGACGGCGGCGAGAACGGACCACGTTATGATTCTTCTGGTGCGGTTCCGGCGAGTTTTGACGGCTTTAGACATTTACGGCGTCACCTGAGGAGGGTCGAGCGCGACGACTTCGCCGGGTTTGATGCCGCCTTTGACGACCGCGTCCAGATTGTTCTTGAGGCCGATCTCGACATCGCGGCGCTGCCAGCCGGAGCCGGTCTGAACGAAGACGTGAGGTTTGCTGTCGTTGAAAATGGATCCGATGGGCGCGAGGGCCGGTGCGTTGCCGTCGGCATCTTCGATAATTTCTGCACTGACAGAAAGATCGGGAATGACGCGATTATCCATGGCGTCGAGCTTGAGGCGCACAGCCACTTCTTTCACGAATTGCGCGCGGAACATTCCGGGCTTCGTTACGGCGGCGATGGAATCGACATGGGCGGGCAATTCGAGGCCGGGATAAGCATCGAAGTGAATGCGAGCTTTTTGCCCGAGCCGGAGGTTTTGCACATCCACCTGATTGACGGTTGCGTCGATAACCATGGAGCGCGGGTCGACCACCTGCATGTAGAACTGCCCGGGCCATAACTGATCGCCGCGCTGGATCTGTCCGAAATCACCGCCGCGCCACGTGGTCTGCATCACCACAAGGCCGTCGATGGGGGCTTTGGCGAGCATCTGATCCGCGTTCTTTTCCGCGCGCGTGAGTTCCAGTTTGGCCTCATCAAGGTCGAGTTCGGAGTTGCGCGTGTCGGCGTGTTCCGAGGCGAGCACGAAGGGAACTTCCTTGAGCAACTGCTGGTATTTCGCTTCGGCCTGCTGGAAGGCGAGACGGGCCTTGTCGGCATCGATATCGGAGAGAACCGGGATGGTTTTCAGATCGAGACGGGCTTTATCGAGAGATCCTTTGGCGGCGAGCACAAGCTGTTCATGCGAATTGTGAGAAATCTCGAGATTGGCTTTGCGCGATTTGAGCATGGCCTCGCTTTGGAAGACGCTGGCGCGATAATCGTCGAGGCGGAGGAGCATGTATTGACGGTCGAACTCGGCGACCTGCTCTCCTTTTCGGACCATGGTTCCAGCGGGCGCGACGTCTTGCAGGACGAGCAGGAAGTCGTTACTTGCGCCGCCCGCGCCGATTGTCGGAGGCAATTCGTCGGAGGTGGTGCCGAGACCGGAGGGCCCCATAGCGGTGGAGGGGGAGGCCGCGGACGAAGCGGAGGTGGACGCAGCGGGCGATGTCGATGCGCTGCCGAGGCGGCTGGTGGCGGCTGTGAAGGCGGCCGAGGCGTTGGGCGCGGAACTGGTTCCTGTGGCGCTCGATGTCGAGGAGGATTGCGACGTCGCGCCCGTTGCCGCGGCGGTTGTAGATGCCGTCGACAGATCGCGATTGTGATCGGAGCGGCTGCCGCGGAGGCGAGGCGTGATCAGAGAAACGTAGTTTGCGGCGGCGGTGACACCGGTTAGCCGAAGCGTTTTTTCAAGGGGTCCGGACGTGATGGAGGCTGTTCGGATGGACGGAAGCGCAGCCGCATTTCGCGCGGGTGTTTTGGCGCGCCAAGCATATATACCGGCGCCGATCGCCAGTATCAGGAGGATCACCAGGAACCAGCGTCCCCGGCGATTGGGTTTCTTGGGCCGGGATTGCACCACCTGCGGTCCGACGACCGGCGTCAGAGGTGCAGCTGCCGGCACCGGCATGCCACTCATTTATAAATTGCCCCGCTAATTACGCTTAGACGAGGACGGGGGGCTAAGCGTTGGAGTCCAGCTATGTTATGAATCATTTATTTTAGCAGTTGTGCGTGTGTGCGTCGTAGGTTGTTGAAGCGTATGGGTTCATGACGTACGTTGGGGGGCCGGATGACGCAAGTTCGAAGTCGATGCGTCAGGGGGCTGCCGCTGCTTGTCTCCTTTGGTCTGAGTTTAGTTGTGGGGTTGCGGCGGTTGAGGGCTGGCCGATCGGGTTGGGGCTTGTAAGTTGTAAGTGGAGGCAGGGGCGGGGGATCGTTGAGGGGTGAATTTTCGAAAAAAGTTGTGAACGGTTTCAGCTTTCTGGCGGGCGGGGCTCGGAAACTGTTGCTGTGCATCGGGCGTTACAAAGGCACAGGTGAACAAGGACTCCGTCCTTGCTATTGTAAGGGTGAGTCCATTCAACAAAGCATGGCTAAAGTCACATCCAAGTTCCAAGTCACGGTTCCCAAGCTGATTGCGCAGCAATTCAATATTCGCCCAGGCGATCACATCGACTGGGTCGCGGCCGGCGACGTGATTCGAGTCATTCCTTCGAAAGCACGGGTGGAGTCCGAGGATCTTGAGTCGAGGATCCGTTTGTTCGACCAAGCGACTGAACGCCTCGGTCGAAAACCGTTTGGCCGTAAGTCGAAGCCGCCTCGCGAAAGAGGTTGGAAAAGAGAGGACCTCTACGGGCGTGGCCGCTCTCGTCGATACAAACGTTCTGGTCTATCGGTTTGACGGCCGATTCGCCGAGAAACAGAAAGCCGCAACCGAGATTTTGAGGCGGGGCATTCTGGAAGATTCGGTGCGCGTACCGCACCAGGCGGTTATTGAGTTTGTTGCGGCCGTGACGCGTCCCATTCGCGGCCACATTATTCTCAAGCAAAGCGATGCGCTCCGAGAGGCTGAAGAATGCCTGAAGCAGTTCCCGGTTCTCTATCCGAACGAGGCGATACTGCGTCTTGCCATTCGAGGATGCGCAGCGTACCAGTTGAACTGGTTCGATGCGCAAATCTGGGCGTATGCCGAACATTATGGTCTGCAGGAAATCCTGACTGAAGATCTTCCGCATGATCGGCTATATGGATCGGTGCGCGTAGTGAACCCATTTCTCGGATTGACCTAGAGCCAAGTGACTTAGGGCCGTCCGACGTGCCGCATTGCGTCTGCGCTTTCGGCCAGAGCGGTCGTCACAGGAACACAAAAGCGTGCTGAGGCCGAAATGTGTCTGGGAGGGGATTCCTGCGGAAATGATTCGCAAACGACCTCGTGTCTTTTCGTTACGATAAAGAGGGCTGAAATGGAGCGAGGCGCAGTTCGCATGGAAAGCAGCGGGGGTATTGTGAATATCGGAGAGCTGACCAAACCGGCAACAGTGCTCGTGGAGAAGATATCTGACGCCGTCGGTGGCATTTTTAGGCCATACCAAATCCGGCGAATTGCTGAGGCCGAAGCACATGCCGAAAAAGTTAAGGCAGTATCTCAAATCGAAATTTCGGAACTGCAGCATCGCGCAATGCGCCGCTTCTTTTGCGAGGAGGCGAACAAGCAGCAGAACATTGAATCTATTGCCGCAAGCGCACTACCTCAACTGTCTGATGCCGCCACTCCCGAGAATCTTGAGGACGATTGGATAATAAATTTATTCGACAAGTGTCGCCTAATCTCGGACGAGGGGATGCAAGTCCTTTGGTCGAGGATTCTGGCTGGGGAGGCAAATGCACCGGGCCGGTTCTCAAAGCGAACCATCAATCTTCTTTCGTCGCTCGACAAAAGCGACGCCGAGTTATTCAGGAGTCTCTGCTCGTTCAACTGGTGGTTAGGGAACTTTGTTCCACTGGTGTTTGACGTCAATGATCCGATCTATTCGAGCGGGGGGATTTCCTTTAACACGTTGATACACCTTGATGAGGTTGGCCTGATTTCATTTGAGGCTATTGCAGGATTCAGGCGAGCACGGCTGCCGCAGAAATTTACCGCTTCTTATTATGGCCGGGAGATTGTGATCAACTTTCCAAGACCTGAAGACAACGATCTTCGAATCGGCACGGTTCTGCTGTCGAAGGTGGGTCAAGAGCTTGGAAGCATCTGCGATTCGGCACCCCTCCCTGAATTCTTCGAGTACTCAATCGACAGATGGAGGTCTCTCGGGGTTACGGTTGAGTCGGCGCAAGCCCCAAGCCGAGAAGAAGGCCGAGTATGATAGCGCGCGATCGATGAGAACAGCTCTGTAGATCCATGGAGGAGTTGCCCGCAATGGACCAAACCGCAGCAACACTAGCCGCCCTCACTTCCTCAAGCAGTTTGCGATGCAAGAGCGCGATATACCGTGGGAAATCCTTGTAAGTAGTCATCGAGAGGTTCATCGCCTCCCAGGTAGTCGAATAACGTTTGAACCGGCACGCGTGTTCCTCGAAAAACGGGTACACCGTGCATCGTCTCCGGATGCGATTCTTTGGTCGAATCTTTCCGTCATGCGAGATCGCCGGACGCTTGCTAATCCGCGGGGTATGAATCTGTTTTCGAATCGGGGAGCCACCGGGAGCGGAACTGCTGTGGTGAGCATCCATTCTCTTTGCGAAAGAGCGTGCTGAAGGACCCGAGGCTTTGAAATCCGCTCTCGAGACAGACCAGGGTCACGGGCATGCCGGTCTGAGTTAGCAGCCGTCTGGCGCGATCCATGCGGCGGCGCACAGCATAACGATGCGGAGTTTCGCCGAAGACTTGAGTGAACAAACGATGCAGATGATAGGGCGATAGACACGCCGCGCGCGCGATGGTCTCCAGATTTAGCGGCTCGGCGAGGGACTCCTCGACGATGGAGCGGGCCTTCGTGAGCCGGCGAAACAACTCTATCCTGGTGGCTTCGCGCATGGCCGGGATGCGCGCGGCCGAGCGAGACAGCTCCGACCTTAGCTTTAGCAGCTCGCGCGCGATCAGAAGAAAACCATCGTCTAACGACTCCGGGGTCGAATGGCCGGAAGCAACTTCGCGCTGCATCGCGGCTAATAGTAGCGCGAGCGTTCCTTCTTTGGGATGCAGGCGTTCGAAGAAGCCAGCTTTTGAAGGCGATCTCGAGGGATCGTCAAGGAGCGCGGCCGCCTTGCTGGTATGGCATCGCAAGGCGTCTTCCACCAGGCCGTCGCGGAAGAATAAACAGAAGGTGTGAACGGGCCGCGGAGAATCGATCAGGATGGTGTACGGTTGCCGGTTATTGAGGACGAGGATGGAATCGGCATCGAGGGTGAAGCGGTTCTCGTGAGTGGTCCACGTCCCTTGGCCGCGGACGATGGATTTGATCGACAGAGGGCCGGGGTAATCGCGGACATAGTGATGACGGCCGTTTCCGGCAAGAATGACGTTGGATTCGCCTCGTGGCCCATCGCGAGGATTTATGACTGCCGCAGCCATGCAGTTAAATTAGCA
>JBEKUT010000648.1:0-4562 GCA_049514735.1 Bryobacteraceae bacterium | reverse complement strand
CGGCGGCTACGACGTTACATTCCGCGGCGCGCGCCCGCTGGCGAACGATGTGTGGGATCGCTATCGGCGCACCACTATCAACGACATTTTCTACATCCTGCGCGAGCGCCTGCATGAGCCAGGATTGATTTTCGAATCTCGCGGGGCGGATGTGTGGGAGAACGCCCCCGTTGAAATCGTAGATATTACGGATGCGCAGAACAACGTGGTGACGGTCTATTTTCACAAGACGACCAAGGTGCCGATACGCGAGGTGATGGTATGGCACGAGGAGTTGACGAAGGATCGCAACGAGCAGGTGACGCTCTACACGAAATTCCGCGAAGTGGATGGCGTGCAGTGGCCGCAGACGGTGCAACGGAATCGCAATGGCGAGAAGGTTTACGAGATGTTTGCGGAGACGCTGGAGATTAATAAAAAGCTGCCGGATGCGATTTTCGATTTGCCGGCGGGGGTTAAGAAGTTGAAGCCGGAATAGACAGGCCACGCAAGGCGATGGCCTGTCCTACGCGGTTTGCAGGATGCGATCGACGGCGGTGCTGGTGCGACGCCAGGATTGAGTGACTTCTTCAAGGCGCTTGCGACCCGCCGCGGTTAGACGATAATATTTGGCGCGGCGGTTGTTCTCCGATGCTCCCCATTCGGACGCTAGCAGTCCTCGCAATTCCAGCCGATGCAAGGCGGGATAAAGCGCGCCTTCTTCGACGCGCAGTACATCCTCAGACGTCTGATGAATCCATTCCGCGATGGCGTAGCCGTGCATTGCGCCGCGCGTCAGCGTCTTGAGGATCAGGAGATCGAGAGTTCCTTGGAGAAGCTCGCCGGGTTTGGTTGTCTTCTCTCCCATAAATACTTTATGGGAATCAGTATATCGCAAGTGCGAAAATCGGCTGGTGGCGAAGAAGGCGAGCAATGTTCAAGAACTGATCATCGAGGGCAAGACGCTCAAGCTGAGCAACCTCGACAAAATGTTCTTTCCCGCGGCGGGATTCACGAAGGGTCAACTGATCGACTATTACATCCGCATTGCGAGTTGCTTGTTACCGCATTTGAAGAACCGGCCGGTGACGCTCATTCGCTACCCGGATGGAGTGGGCGGAAAATTCTTCTATGAGAAAGACGCGCCGAAGTATACGCCCGAATGGGTCAAGACCTTCCCGGTGCCGCGGCGAAAGGGTGGAACCGATATTCGCTACATCCTGGTGAACGATCTCGCGACGCTGGTGTGGTGCGCGAATATCGGAACCATTGAGTTTCACAGCTTTCTGCATCGTACGAATATTCTCGATTGCATCAAGGTTGGTTTTTCGCTTAAGGAGGTTCTGAGGGCGCTGAAGCTGACGGCGTGTCCGAAAGTTTCAGGGTCGAAGGGAATTCAGATCTACGTGCCGCTCAACGGGCCGTACACGTACGAGAAGACGCGATTCTTTGCGCGGACGATGGCGGAGTCGTTAGAGCGGCAGCACCCGCAACTCGTTGTCTTGGAGATGGCGAAATCCGCGCGCTCTAAGAAAGTGTTCGTCGATTGGAGTCAGAATTCGGATTTCAAGACGACGGTGAGTGTCTACTCGATGCGCGCGAAGCGGGATCATCCGTTCGTTTCCGCGCCGGTAACGTGGGAGGAATTAAAGGAAGCGTTGGAGCGGAACGATCCGGCGTCGCTCGACTTTGCGCCCGCGGCGGCGATCGAGAGATGCGAAAAGCTTGGCGATCTGTTCGCGCCGGTTCTGACGATGAAACATAAGCTTGCTTAAGGCAACCAGACGAACTGCGCACGCTCCCGGTCCTTACGCACGCGGTCTATGGGAAACACCTGGCTATGCATCACGAGCCAGACGCCGGGCGATAGCACGCGGGCAGCGAGCAGACTCTCGGTCAGGTTTTGCAGTCCGTCGCTGCCTTCGAAACCGAGCGGCGTCATGGCGCCAGTGAGAATAACGGGGACGGCGAGGTCCGGCAGATTTTTCTGGAGCAACAGACCGGTTTCAACCATGGTGTCGGTGCCATGCGTGATCACGATTGGAGCAGGCTGGGCGAGTTTCTCACGCACGGTGTCGAGCACGTTGCGGCGATCGTCATCCGTCATCTCGAGGCTGTCTTTATTCATCAACCCGGTGACTTGAATTTCGGTGTCAGGCAGGCGCAGCAGGCGGAAGTAACGGCCGATCTTGCTGTCGACGTTTTGAACCGTGCCGGACTGTTCGTTGTAGACCTTTTCGATAGTGCCGCCCGTGGCGATGAGGTAAATCCTCATGCCTGCCACTTGAAAAAATAGAAGAGCAGCGGCGCGCTGCCGGTGTTCACGATGCCGTGCAGCTTTCCACCGGCGCAATACATCATCGAACCAGGCGCGGCCTTTGTGATGTTCCCTTCCACCGAGATCTCGCCCGTGCCTTCCGTCACGACCATGATCTCTTCCTCGGGATGCTGGTGCGGCGCGTGCGGACTCATGCCGGGTTTCAAGAGCAGACTGCCGGCGTTGAACGATTTCAACTGACCCGTGGGGCCGTCGAAATAGGTTCGAATATCGCCGAACGGCTGGCGGTCCAGCTTGGCGTTCTTATCGTCGATTAAGCCGTTCGGCAATGTGCCGGCATCCGCGCCGAGCAGCGCAAGCGGCATGAGTTTGAGTAAGTCGCGGCGATTTGCCATTTTTTCAAATCTCCAGTTTATTGAGCACTGCGATTAGCACGTTTCCCACTATCTGAAAGCTGCGCGGACTGAGTTTGTCCATAGTATCTTGCGGCGTGTGCCAGTATGAATTTTCGGGACCGTAATCGAAATCGATGAGGTCGAGCGCATTGATGCCGGCGTGCACGAAGGGAATGTGGTCGTCTTCGATGGGCTGGGGGAGATCGAGAAAATATTTCGAGTAGCCCAGATCGCGCGCGGTGTCCCAGACGAGCGTCCGGAGCGGTTTCGAGGAGTTTTCGTCGAGCAAGATGCCGAGGTCCTTGTCGCCGATCATGTCGACGTTAATGAACGCCTTGATATGCGAGAGGGTGCCGTCGCGCGCCCACTTTTCTTCGAGGCGGCGGCTGCCATACAAGCTGTCCGTATCGGTCCATTCGCGCACGGCCTCTTCTCCGTCGAGCCACACGAGATAGATGTCGTCGGAATATTTTTCCTTCGCCACGGCATGCAGCATTTCGAGCAGGAATCCGGTGGACGAACCGCCGTCGTTGGCGCCCTGGAATTTCGGCAGCTTCTTGGTGTCGTAATGGCCGGAGACCACGATGGCGTTGCCGGTGGTTCCATGAAAACGGGCCATTATGTTTTTCATCTGCTGCGCTCCATCGGGCGTTGGCGCGGTGAACGAGTCGGTGAGGAGTTCGGCCTTGGTGAGTTTGATCTGCGATTCGATATATGTCTCGGTGGCGGCGTGCGCGTGCGATCCGACAGGGCGAGGGCCAAAGGCGACCACGGCTCGCGTGAAGTCGTAGGCGGCTTGGCCACTGAACGCGGGGGACTTTGGAGCGGCCGCATAAACGACCGCGCCTGCGAGCAGAGCGATCAGGGCCGCTTTCGAACGAGGCATATGTATATTCCAGTGTAAGGTCACGCGATAGGTCTCTTTGGGCACACTTCGGCTTAGTCAATTTTTCCTAGATCCCCGGCCGATTGGCGAGTACGGCCAACCTGCCGGGGCGGATGGCGATCCGCAGTGGTTGAAGTCTTACCGGCTACGTTCCGGTGTGTTTCTTCCGAAAGCGCTACCGGGTAGGGGGCGCATTGCCCCGGCCCCGCGCATACTCTCGATTCCCACGCTTCGTTGTCAGCGGCACTGACAATTGATTGCCGCCGGGAGGACCTCCACCGGTTCACCGCGTTTGCTACTGCACGACCCATGTTTGTGGGCGCCCGCGGGCCGGTTTCGTCATTAGAGCGATGCAGGCTCGGCCGAGCTGTTTTCCCTCACTCTGAAGGTTGAAGCGGCTTGGTTAAGACCGCTTCTATTTCTATTATACGGGGTGGGTTGCAAGCGATTGTCTGTAAGTTGATGAATATAGTGGTGAAAATAGTTGTGAACGGGTTTTGGATCCATTACGCCGCGCTATCGCGCGTGGATGAAAATAGGGGGACTTGACAGGTTCGGGAATCTGTAAGCAGATCCCCAGCGCCACATAAGGCCGGTTATCCGTTGGCGCTCTAAGAGGCCCGCTTTGGAACCTGGTCAGGACGCGCTTTCTAGAACCGCGAACCGTGGTCGCCGCATTTCGAGGATGAACACGCGTGGGAATGTCATCGATCCTTTTTTCGTAGGAATTGACCTCCTCCCGCCGAAGTTTCTCCCCTAATCCACCGAAGTCACGGTGTGCCTTTGAAGGGCGGAGCGCCATCTCTCCTTTTCGAGCCGATCAAGCAATTTCTGCGACTTATCCGGGACCCGAAAACGTGAAACTTCCAACCCGTAGTCCCCACCCGTGGGAAGGCCAGGCGGTAGACGAGTTCATCAAAATCATCCACCGCAGCGCGCGAACCAACCAACCTGTTCCTCGAAGATGGTTCCCATTGCGTGTTGTCACTGTCGCTCATTTTTTCCACAGTCTGCGTGCTTTCTG
>JBEKUT010000647.1:0-3301 GCA_049514735.1 Bryobacteraceae bacterium | reverse complement strand
ACGCCCGCGGAGGGCGCGGCCCACCTCGTCGTTATGCCTCAGGATGTTCTTGCGGACTTCGACAATTCGCGGGCTCATGATGCCAACTCTAGCGCGGAAACCTGTAGCTCGCGGCCGCGCAGCACTTCAGTGGACGGCGTGCCGCACTCGGCGCAGCAGAACCACTGCAGGGATTGCACCGAGCGCTCGGCCTGACATTTCGCGCAGTAGATTGCGATGGGAATGGTTTCAATGATGAGCCGGCAATTCTCAAATGGGGTCTGCTCACGCGCCAGTTCGTAGGCGGATGTCAGTGCCTCCGCGACGATTCCGGACATCGCGCCGATCTTAATGTAGATGGCTTCTACTGTTGTGCCGCCGTGCTTCTCCGATTCTTCTTCGGCCATTTCGAGAATGCTCATGGCGATGGAAAGTTCATGCATGCGATTGCTCGAAGCAGCCCAGGGCCGCTTGGCCGAGGCTGATGCCTCCGTCGTTGGCTGGGACGGCGGAGTTGGTCCAGACTTCCAGATTCGATTCTATGCCGGCGAGCAGGAGATTGTTTTGAAAGACGCCACCGGAGAGTACGACGGTGTCGATATTATTCGCTTCGCAGAGCATCTGAGCGGCTTGGCACAGCGTGTCGGCAATGGAGCGTTGAAACGCTCGGGCGACTTCCGGCACGGGAAGGCCGCGCAGTCGATCTTCGATCACGGACGCAAGCAGTGGCCGGAAGTCTAGTTCGTTGTTGAGTACTGGGAACGGGTAAGGTTCGCAGGCTGGCGCGGTTTCCGCGATGTACTCGAGCCACATGGCGGCCTGGCCCTCAAACGTGATCTCGCGGGTGAAGCCGAGCAGCGCCGCGGCGGTGTCGAAGAGGCGTCCCATGGATGTCGTGGAGAATGTCCGCACGCCACTCTTCACGAGTTGCATGGCATCGTAATAACGCTTTGGGAAATGGAACGGCGCGGCGTCGAAGGCGGGCGAACTGTCGAGCTGTGCGAGGAATCCGGCCGCGCATTGTACGGGATGACGCGCGGCCGCGTCTCCACCGGGAAGAAGCGCGCTGCGCAAATGCATCACGCGCTCGAAACCTTGCGCCACGCTGCCGCGGAAGAACTCGCCGCCCCAAATAGAGCCGTCGTCGCCGTATCCGGTTCCGTCGAAGCTGACGCCGATGACACGCTTGTCCCACGCCTCTCTTTCGGCAAGCACGGAGGATATGTGGGCGCGATGGTGCTGGACGGCCATCTTACGCGCGGCGGGAAGTTCAAGAGCTTTGATCGACGAAAAATATTGCGGATGCAGATCGTGCACCACCAGCAGTTCGTCCCAATTCACTTCGTACATCGAGGTGAGATCGTGGATGGTCTCACGAAAGGCTTCGAGCGATTCGTAGTGCTCCAGATCGCCGATGTGCTGGCTGACGAATGCCTGGCCATGCGCGACCAGCGTGATGGTGTTTTTCAGATCCGCGCCGACGGCGAGAATCGGACCCGGCGCGGGAAGCGTGCAGACCGCACCCGGTGCGTAGCCACGGGAGCGGCGTAGGATCGTGGGACCGAACGGGCCGACGCGAGCGACCGAATCATCGACGCGGCGTGCGATGGGACGTTCGCCAATCAGAAACGCTTCCGCTATGCTGGAGAGCCGCTCTCTTGCATCCGCGTCCCGGTATGCGATCGGCTCGCTGGAGCGATTGGCGCTAGTCATTACCAGCACGTCGGGCGCGCCTTGGTCGAACAATAGGTGGTGCAGCGGCGCATAGGGCAGCATGACGCCGAGTTCGTTGTTGTCGGGCGCGATCTCCGGCAGTTCGATCTTCTTCGGCGCAAGCACGATGGGACGTGCGGGGGATTGGAGAAGCGCTTCGGCGTCCGCTGTGAGATGGACAAGCGTGCGTGCGAGATCGAGGTCCCGAACCATGACCGCGAACGGTTTTTCTTTGCGATATTTGCGCTCGCGCATCGCGCGCACTGCCGCCCTGTTTCGCGCGTCGCAAGCCAAGTGATAACCGCCGATGCCCTTCACGGCGACAATTTTTCCGGCATGCAACATCGCGACCGTTTCCGCGATGCTTGGAGAGTAGCGCGGGCCGCAGGATGGACACGCAATCGGCTGCGCATGAAAACGGCGATCCATCGGGTCGTGATATTGACCGCTGCACAGTGCGTCCATAATCCACGGATGCATCGTCGTATTGGGACGATCGTAAGGCAGGCGCTCGATCACGGTGTAGCGCGGGCCGCAGTTGGTGCAGTTGATATAAGGATAGGCGTAGCGCGGGTTGGAGGGGTCGCGCATTTCGGCGAGGCACTCGCCGCAGACCGGCAGATCGGGAGAGATGCGAACGGTGGGCCGACCGTTGCGGCGGCTCTCGCGAATTGTGAATCCGGTGAGTCCCGCAGGCTCGGAGCGAAGGACCTCAATCGCCGTGATCTGCGCGGCTGGCGGGGGTTCGGCTGAAAGATCGCGCAGAAAGGATTCGAGGGCTGGCTCGTCGCCTTCGAGATGAATGTCGACGCCGTTCTCTTCATTCAGCACCCAGCCGGCGAGTGCGTTGGCCTGCGCAAGCCGAAAAACGAACGGGCGAAATCCTACGCCCTGCACCACGCCTCGGACGTGAACCGAGCAGGCCGCGATCATTTTTGGTGGCCTCGCGACACCACGCAGCCGCGCCCATGCCATCCGATCTGCGATACTTTGCCGTCCTCCAGCAACACCGGTACTGTGATTTGTCCGCCTGTTGCGGCGTGCATGCGCTCCAGTGCTTCCGCATCGCGCTCCACATCGTACTCGATGAAGTCGCGGCCCTGCCACTCCAGCCACTCGCGCATTTCCTGCGTGTACTGGCAGCTCGATGTTCCGAAAAGTTCAGTTTTCGGCATGGCCGTAGGTCTCCAACAATTCGCGGACGGTGTGATAAATGGACGCCTGCACTTCCTGAATGCGCGGGATGTAATCGGACCGAACGATGAGCGGGTGATCGGCCAGGCCGCGGCGCAGAATTTCGCCGCCATCGTAGCCGAGTAGCGCCACCGTCAACATGCCGCGTTTGCGAGCCTCTTCGAGCGCCATGATAATGTTTTTCGATCCACCGCTGGTGGAGATTCCCACGGCGATATCTTCAGGCCGCGCCTGCGCGATCATTTGACGCAGGAAGATCACTTCCGTGCCGACATCGTTTGCCAGCGCGGTTATGTTAGCGGGCTCGAGCGAGAGCGAAATGGCGGGGATGGGCCGGTAGCCTTGCGGCGGCAGCATGCAATCGATCGCGAAGTCGTTGGCGTCGGTGGCGGACCCGCCGTTGCCGAACAGAATC
>JBEKUT010000646.1:0-3306 GCA_049514735.1 Bryobacteraceae bacterium | reverse complement strand
CGTCGCCTTGGAGGCCAAATGAAGCGGTCTCTTCGCGCGCTCTATTGGCTCACGCCCATCGCCTTCTGCATCGCCATTTACTGGCTGGGCATGCGGATCTGGTTTGCCCAGGACGATTTTGCATGGCTCGGCCTGCGCAACCACGTCACAGATTTCAGAAGTTTCCTGTGGGCCATGTTCGCTCCGCTGGCGCAAGGTTCTATCCGCCCGTGGAGCGAACGGGCCTTCTTCATGGTGTTCTCGTACTTCTTCGGACTGCGGGCGCTTCCCTACCGGCTCTTCGTGTTTGCGAATCAGTTTCTGAATATTGTTCTGGTCATGGTTGTGGCTCGCAAACTCACCAAATCGGATCTGGGCGGATTTGTTGCGGCGATACTTTGGATCGCCTGCTACGCGCTGGTGACCCCCATGGCCTGGACGTCGGCTTACAACGAAATTCAGTGTGCGACCTTTCTCTTGGTGAGCTTCTATCTTTTCCTCCGCTACACCGAAACGGACGATCGACGATTCTACTGGGCGCAGTGGGTGACCTTTGTCCTGGGATTCGGGTCGAACGAGATCAACGTTGTTTATCCAGCGATCGCGGCCGCGTACGCGCTTCTTCTCGCCCGCCGATACTGGCGGCCGACCGTGCCCATGTTCGCGGTTTCCATCGTTTATGCGGCGATCCACCGGCTCTTCAGCTCGCAACCGAAGAACTTCTACTACGATATGGACTTCCATCCCGGCACGATGGCGAGGACATTCGGAAAATATTGGAAAGTCCTGTTGGGCGTCCCCGAATATGGGCTCGCGAACCACTGGCCGCACTGGTTGGTGTCGGCCGCGATTGCGATCCTGACCGCGGCGATTCTCGGCTTCGTTGCGTGGCAGGCTCGGAAGCGCCAATTCCTGCCGCTGTTTCTCCTCTTGTGGTTTCTGATTGTTCTGGGACCGCTGCTCTCGCTGCACAATCACGTCACGGAATATTACGTCACGATTCCGGCTATCGGGCTCGCGATGCTCGGCGGCTACGGACTCTCGCTCGCCTGGAAGCACGGGCGCGTAGCCGCGATTCTGACGGGTGCAGTCGCGCTGCTCTACCTTGTTCCCTCGACAATCGTCAGCCACGCGGCCATGCCCGCCTTTTTCGACCGCGCCGACCGCTGCCGCGCTCTCATCCAAAGCGTGGCGTACGCCAAACACATTCATCCGGGAAAGACGATCCTGCTCAAAGACATCGACAACGACATGTTCTGGGCCGTCATCTACGATTCGCCGTTCCGAATCTTCGGTTGGAACGATATATTCCTGACCCCCGACTCGCGCGCGGCCATCGAAGAGGATCCGAACCTCATCGAAATCGATCCGTACTTCCTGCCCCAGACAGCCGCTTTGCGCGCCCTCAACGATGGCTCGGCGGTGGTCTACACGCCAGAGAAACGCCAATTGAGAAACATTACGCGCGTCTACACGACGTTCCTCAACTCCCAGCCGGGCGCGGCGCTGGCGCGCGCCATCGATGTGGGCCAGCCTTATTTCAAGGACCAGGTTGGCGAAGGATGGTATGGCATCGAGGGCGGGTATCGCTGGTCGGCGCGCCACGCGATTGTTTATCTGCCCGGTCCATCCGGCTTCGGACAGAAGCTCTACATCCACGGCTTCGCGCCGGAGCAACAGATCAAAGCGGGTCCGCTGCATATCGCGCTGACTGTCGACGGCGAGCCACTGACCGTGAAAACGATCGACGGCTCGAACGCGGAGTTTCATTTCGAGTATGCGATGCCGGACGATCTCGAGGGCAAGCCGAAAGTCGAAGTTGCGTTCACGCTGGACCGGACCATTCGCGTGCCCACTGACTACCGCGATCTAGGCCTGACATTTGGAGAGTTCAGCGTACGATGAGGGGCAAATGGGTCTCGATCGCATTCTTTGCCGCCGCGCTTGTGGTGTTCTTCTTTGCGAATCGAGCCGCGTACAAGGGCTATTTCTCGGACGACGATCTGGATAACCTCGGCTGGCCCACTATAGCCGGCGAGGATACTTTCGTTACCGCCATCCTTACGCCGCGCTTTTCAGAAACGAATCTGCGGCCGATAGGCGATCTTTACTATCGCTACCTGGGCCGCGCGTACAAGCTCCGCTTCCCTCCTTATGTTTTCGTCCTGCAGCTTCTGCATGTTTTAAACGCCGTTCTACTTTTCTGTTTGTTACGGCGTCTGGATTTTTCCAACGTTGCCGCGGGCGCCGGCGCGTTGTTCTATGGCTTGAACGCCGTAATTCTGGAAGCGTGCTGGAAGCCGATGTACATTTTCGACGTGCTCTGCGCCACGTTTTGTCTGACGGCTCTGCTTCTTTATTTGCGGGGCCGCTGGATCATGGCGATCGTTCCGTTCTGGCTGGCTTATAAGTCGAAAGAGATCGTGGTGATGCTGCCGGTAGCGCTGCTGGCCTATGAATGGCTGCTGGGAGAGCGCAAGTGGAAGCGCCTCATCCCGTATTTTCTAATTTCCCTCAGCTTCGGATTGCAGGCGCTGTGGGCGAATCGATTGCTGCCTCAATCAAATCAATATTCCTTGCAGTTCTCCCCTGGCGTCCTGTGGCATTCCATTGCGTTCTATTCTTCGGCGATCTTTCTTGTTCCGTTTGCAGGCCTGGCACTGCTTTTACTGCCGCTACTTGTTCGAGACAAAAGGCTGTATCTGGGGATCATATTCATGGCCGCGGCGTTCGTCCCGATGCTGGTGCTGCCGGCCAGGCTTGCGGGAGTTTACTGGTACATCCCGTTGATCGGCGTCGCGATTGCGGCTGCGGCAATTGCATCTCGAACGCCACAGTGGGCGCTCGCTTTGTTCTTCGTCCTATGGCTTCCGTTGAATTACCTGATGGTCCGCGATAAGCGGCGTGAGATCCTGGCGCTCGCCGATGAGAACCGCTGGTTCACGGAGGGATTGGTCCAGTATGCGCGCCGCATTCCGCCCGTTAAGGGAGTGGTCTACCGTGACGTGCCAGAGCACATGCATTCCTGGGGCGCCGAAGGCGCGATTCACCAGGTCTTCGGCTCCGGCGTGGATGCGGTTTGGTACCTGAATCCCGAGGCGAAACGCGTGATGGCGAACGTGCCGATGGCGGTGGTGAGTTATTATCCGGTGCCGCCGGCGGTCAAGGGGATGCTGCGCGCGCGGGATGGACTGCAGAGTTATTTGCGATGTTCGGATTATGTGCCGAAGCCACAGCTCGGCGACGGTTGGTATGACAATAGCGGGGACGTGTGCCGTGTGAAGCCGTCCGCTGAGCTGACGCTGTATCGGCCGGATGACGCGCGGG
>JBEKUT010000645.1:0-3317 GCA_049514735.1 Bryobacteraceae bacterium | reverse complement strand
TTCGCGAGTTACTAACTCTGCCGGTCGAAAATCTGCACGTTGTTCCGCGCGAAGTTTCTACTGAGCAGGCCGTGTTTGTCGAACCGCTTGCGGCCGCATGCGAGATTCTCGATCAGGTCAAGATCCCGAAGGGCGCGGCAGTGGCTGTTCTCGGCGATGGCAAGTTGGGATTGCTGATCGCGCAGGCGCTCCACGCGCATGGCGCGGAGGTTCACCAGTACGGCCGGCATCGCGAGAAACTGCGCATCTCGGAAGCGGCGGGCGTGTCTGTCGAATCGGCGAAAAAGCTTCCCACGGCCGCGTACGATTGGGTTGTAGACTCGACAGGTTCGACCGAGGGCTTGAAACAGGCGGTTTCGATGACGCGCCCGCGCGGGACGCTGATCATGAAATCCACCGTGCACGGACTGGTCGCGATCGACACGGCGCCGGTCATCGTGAACGAGTTAACGCTGCTCGGCTCGCGCTGCGGCCGCTTTGAGCCGGCGCTACGCTTGTTGCGCTCCGGCAAGGTCCGCGTGGACGATATGATTTCGGATCTCATGCCTCTCGAACAAGCGCCACAGGCGTTCGAGCGGGCCGCGCAAGAAGGCGTTTTAAAGGTGCTGCTGCGAGCGTCGTGACTGTCGGCTTGCTATCCTATTTTTCAGAGCCCCACACGAGCGGATGTGGCGAAATTGGCAGACGCGCCAGACTTAGGATCTGGTTCTCGAAAGGGAGTGCTGGTTCAAGTCCAGTCATCCGCACCAAGAAGCTGTAGGTCGCATCGATCATCCTTTGTGTTGTTGAGCACACCGGTTGCCTGACACCGGCGCTCCCGAGTTCCACACTGTGGGAGTAATGGCAAAAGGCCATAATCTTGGTGAATTTGAGCTTCTGATTCTCGCGGCACTAATGATGCTTGGTGAGGACGCTTATGGCATGACCGTCTACGAACAAGTGAAGAAGCTGGCAGTTGGCACGCGGTCTGTATCGTTGGGTGCGTGCTACACGACCTTGGACCGGCTGGAACAGAAGGGTTATGTGAAATCGTTCTTCGCCGATCCGACGCCCGAGCGTGGCGGCAGGGCGAAGCGGTACTTCGAAATCACCGGACTTGGCCAAGTAGCGATGAGGAATGCTCTCAAGGTCGCGCAGAATATGCTTTCCGGCCTGCGGGAGATCGGATCGGTTTTGTGATGGGGATCGGGCACATTACTTTGAATTGGCGCCACCAGACGATATGTTGTTTCGGTGGGTATCGAGGGTCACTCGGAAGAAATCGAAGAGAAACAGCGGAACTGAGCGTACACCTTTTCAGCATCGTGTTGTAGACCCTGTTTCTTATCGGTTTCTCGTCATCAACTTTGTCGCCCAACCCTGGATCGAACGGTTCGAGCCAAGAGGTTTACTTGAGAAGATTGAGTTCTGGACGATGCGGATCCTTTTTGCCGTGCTGACTGTCGCGCCGCTGTTCCCGATGGTCTATCGCGATTTGAGTGTCGAGTCTGAGAAGAATAAGCGATGACAAAGGCGTCTCTTCAAAGTGTTTCAATCGGCGGCGGCGTTCCCTTGGACCAGTCACTGAGAGGACTGCTAAAACTGTACGGCAAGAGACTCAGACTGACTTCGGCAGTGTTCTCGTTGACGAGCATCCACGTTGGCACATTTTTTGCAGCCGTTCTCGTTTTCCGGCTTTCAGGCCTGGAGATTTATCCTGCCTCGCAGTTGACTTTGGCGGCACTAGCGGTGCTTCTGGCCGCTTCTATGACGACTACTGCGTTCCGAGCCCTCCGAGCGCAGTGGCTGTGGGAGAGTGGGACAGTTTTCGATCTGGCTTCGACCCATCCACGTGCAACTCGATCGTCGAACCGCATCTCGAGTATAACGCCGATGTGACGCCGCCGATCACCGCTCAGGTTTTCATGTTTGCTCTATTTCTTTCTCAGAGGAACTGTGACGCTCTTGAGGGCGACCTCGAAGAGCGGTACCGTATCGTTAAGAAGAAGTTTGGAAAACGCCATGCGAATTTTTGGTATTGGACTCAGACCGTTCGGTCAGTCGGCCCCCTCGCCTGGGCGTGGGTGAAAAGGACCGTCGTCAAACCCGTAGAGGCGCTTATCGGATGGGGAAAGAGCTAATCGCGCGAGCCACTGCCCGAAGGCTTTTGGACCAAATTTATTTAGGCTCATCGAAAACGCTGGGCTGCATCAGCAATTTCCGGAACTCAGGCAGATCGCGAGGCGGCGCGTCAAGTGCGGCGCAGAACTCTTCCCATTTTTCCGGCGAGAGATAGAAATGGGCCTGATCCGCGAGAATCTGCTGAGCTGCATTGAACGCCTGCTCCACCATGAAGTTGGTCATCGTCGTTTGCTTGAGTTCGGCCGCGCGGGCAATGACGTCCTTTTGCAACGGGCGCATTCGAAGTTGAACCTTCGTTTCCCTGCTAACTGAATCTTTTTGCATGGTTCTTACCTCAAGTTTGTCACGCTGGATGGACATTGTCCAGACGTCCGTGGGACGCTCGGCCGGGGCGACAACTCAGTCAGAATACCGGCTCCACGAAATCCTGTTCAAGTTCCACGGCGACCGATCTTTCCAGCAGCGAGATCGATACGACTAAGCGCCGCTGATTCTTGCTCTGCAGAAGCGTGCCCTCCGCTCCCGAGAATGGGCCGAGACGGACGCGCACACGATGCCCAGCCGACAGGAACTGCCAAGGCTGGAGCGGACGGCCACTGTGCATCACCGCTTGAAGCGAAGTTATTTCCTGGTCGTCAACCGGTATCGGCCCTTTGCCGCCGACGATGGCTACGACCCCTGGCGCCATTAGAATCGGCAAGCGCTCATTCGCGTCAAACTGACAAAAGATGTAACCCGGAAACAGTGGCACTTCTATCTCCACAACTCTGTCGGCTCTCTTGCGCTTAGTGCGGTAAGAAGGGGAGCAAACCACGTATCCCCTGCCGGCGAGATATTTCTCTATGACGAACTCATGTCGAGAACGCGTGTACAGGGCATACCATTTCAATGAACTGCATTCCGCGATCTGAAAGTTTGAGACTTCGTGGGTACTTAAGGCTCCGTTGTCCATTTCTGTGACGCGAGACTGGCGCGTTGGACATTGATGCTAGCTTCTTAGTACAAACACAGTCAAGCCATAGAACTCCTAGTACTAAGTCAGATAAGTTGCATTGACACCCTGTAGCAAAACTCGCCGCAAGCAAGATACACTGTTGCTCACCGCCGTGCGATTCTCTCTTCTCATACTCGGAGTCATTTTAGTGATCGGCGCTGGCGCGGATTTGTTACTGACCACCCGTTATGCCGGCGACTTT
>JBEKUT010000644.1:0-3349 GCA_049514735.1 Bryobacteraceae bacterium | reverse complement strand
AGAATGCGACGACGCGAGATCCGGCAGTGAGTCCACGTGACTAACTCAACTGGCACTGGGCCTTTTACGACAGGCCGGGGGTGACGGCGACGCCGTTGAGCGAGATAGCGCAGAGACATTGGTGAGACCATCGCCATCAGTTTGCTGCCAGGCCCCGAATCATTTTGAGCGGTCTCAGCGTTGGTAACCGTTGCATCATCCGCAGAATTTCATGCCAGCCGCGCAATTTCATTCGACCTTGAGACCAGGAGCTTCATGAGAAATACTCGCCGCCCTCGCTACTTCTCGCATCGCTTTATGCGCCCGCGCAAGAATCTGGCAGTTCCGAGATAACCATAACCTTTGGGTGCGGGCGGCGAATTATAAGACAGAGAGACAAATAGTCTGTCTAAGAAGGAGCTAGAGAACATGAGCAACGCTTTATCGACGATGTCCATCCTCGCACTGAGTGTGATGGGCATGTTCGCCCCCACCGTGAAGGCTGATGAATGGGACAAGAAAACCAACATCACAATCAATCAGGCGATCGAAGTGGAAGGCACTGTTTTGCCGCCTGGTTCGTATGTCCTGAAGCTCGTCGATTCGCCGAACCGTAATTTGGTCGCGATCTGGAACGAATACGAGAACCGCCTTATCGCGACTGTGTTCACTATCCCGATTTACCGGTTTCAGTCCCCGGACAACAGCAAGTTCAGGTTCTTCGAATCCGAAGTCGGGCAACCGCCCGCACTTCATGCCTGGTTTTATCCTGGTGATCAGACGGGATTCGAGTTCAGAAAGGCGGCCGCCACGGTTGAAGCGGCACAGCGCCAGAGCACGACGGCGTCCGACGCGTCCTCCAACTAAGTAACGCCAGTTCATTTGGGGGATCGGCGCCCGCTAGGGATGGTCTACCCCTGCGGGCGCTTCCCGTCTACAGCCTTCCTGTTCTGGCTGGTCGTCCGGCGCTATTCGGCGCTGGCGTGTAATACATCCAGCGGTGGCGCGGGCACAAGGCATCTTGGAAGTGACGTCGCTTTCGGTAAAGGATTTTCGCGATTATCGCCTCAGCAGGGGACGCCGGAGGAGTGACAATCGGTCCGGGAAGAAAAAGCAGCGCGGGGCGGCCTGACCGGGCCTCTTGCCTTGCGGGAGCGGATTGTTAGAAATCCGGGGCTTGCCGCTGCCGGCGGCCTTAAAAGCCGTGGAAAGAAGATACGATTCAGCCAGGAACCAGATCTCGAAGGTACTCGGTTATTAAACTCTCTGCCTCCTCTATCGTCGCGTAGGGCTTCAGCGTGCAGTTGATGTGCGAATTTCCCCTGATCAGCAGCGATAATCTATGCTCCAGATCCCGGCGATACAACAAAATCACTCTCTTGTTCGTGGCGCCGAGAAGATAACCGGTCTCAAAGCCCAGCCCAAACGAGGACCCGGAGACTTCGGCGATGAAAAGATCACACTGTTCGAGCCAAGCCATATCGCGCCGATAGACGTCTTCGGCGCTGATGCGGCGGTCCGCTTCCCAAGCGTCGTCTTCCACCAGATGGCGGGTTAGGACCTCGTGCCCGAGACACTCCAGCAGTACGACAATTTTGCGGGCGGCTTCGATGCCGGATCTGTCGCCTGCCACCGTAAAACCGAAATAGATCTTCATTCAGGTTCAAGGTACACAAGGTGCGGCGTGACTTTCAAGATGTTGGCGTCGAATTCACAAACGAGAGTGTGGAGCAGCGGTTCCCGCGCTGAAAGGAAAACATGTCCAAATTGAGTCTTCTCGTGGCTGTGATTGCAGGGTTCGCTGTCGTGCCGATTTGCCGGGCTGCGGAGAGCAGTTCCGCACGTGTCCCCGTGCTGCTGGAGCTTTTCACGTCGGAGGGCTGTTCGAGTTGCCTCCCAGCCGATCGGTTACTCGAAATTCTCGACGAAAAGCAGCCCGTGGCCGGAGCCGATCTGATTGTACTGAGCGAGCACGTCGACTATTTGGAATGGTCTCGGCTGGAAAGATCCGTTCTCCTCCCCGCAGTACTCAGCGCGCCAGCAGGACTACATGAACCGCTACAACTTCGATGGCGTTTATACACCGCAGCTCGTGGTCGATGGCCGCTCCGGTTTCGTTGGCAGTGATGGCAAAGAGGCGTCCGCCGCCATTCAGAAGGCGATTCGCGAACGCAAGATTGCGATTGCCATCTCGAATCTTGCGCGTAATGGAAATCAGGTCACTGCGCGGATCGAATTGCCTGCAGGCGAAAGCCTTAAGGGCGCAAGCGGGATTTTGTACGTGGCGCTTGCCGATAACCGGCAGGAGTCCCACGTGGCGCGTGGGGAAAATGGCGGCCACACACTGTCACATGTCGCGGTCACCCGAGTCCTAAAACAAGTAGGCCCGATCGATCTTGGCGCTTCCGTGAAGGAAATAGCGCTTCCCATCCCAGCGGGGATCGGGAAATGGGTTGCGGCTCGTCGCGTTTATTCAAGACTCCAGGTCCGGGCGGGTCCTGGGCGTGGCGCAACAAAAGCTTTGAAAGAGACTTGGAGAATCGCTCTGTGACAGCGCGGGGATACCGCCGGGTCCGAAGGCCAGCTCATTCTTATGGTCTTCACTTTCCTGGGCCGCGCAGACCGCGGCAAACGACAGCAATAACGCAAGATTCTTTTTCATGGAGTCAAGAACAACTTCCTCGATTCCGTTGGTTGGCGATTGCCAGTAGGCCGGGTTCGCAAATGGCGCGGCCCGCTTGGTCACCTGAATCGCACGCTGATCGACGAGCACCTGGGGCAGGTCGGCGGTCAAACGTTCTTTGTTTGCGCGCCGCCCGCGTTCTCGACCGAGCCGGCAGAGACACGGACCTTGTGACGATTTGTTCGCGGAGAGACTTTATCAACAAACTAATGGACCTCATTCGCGAAGAGGATCGCTGCCTGTTGTCTTACGGGATTTCGAAGGCCATTCGGTCTCCTATTTGACCGAGGTAACCGGACTGGATGAGAACACGGTCAAGCAAAGGTTGCTCCGGACGCGACAGGCCCTTGCCAAAGGCTGAAAAGCGCTGCTGAGTGGCTCGCCGCCGGATCATTGGCAGCGCTGTACCTCGTCTTACTTCCACCTCATGCCGACAGAGACGTAAATCAAACGCTCAAGTTTCATTGATGCTTGTGTCCCGAAATAAGAACCGTAGTCTTTCTCTGCGCTGAACAAATAACACTCAAACCGGCATGAACAGCCGTGACCTTCGTCCGCGCTGGCACGAGTAGAACAGTGGGAGACAACTTACATGACAACAACGGATCTGACGGCTTTTCGAGAGCTCTTGACGATGAAACGCGCTGAGCTATCGGGCTCACGCGGCTTGGAAAAACTCGCGATCGA
>JBEKUT010000643.1:0-3358 GCA_049514735.1 Bryobacteraceae bacterium | reverse complement strand
GGGGTAGCGCAGACGATCGGTTTTCGTCGTCTGCGTCTGCAAACGGCAGGCCGAGCCAGACCACGCAAGGCGATGGTCTGGCCTACGGTTACTTCTTCACGAGATCGGGAAAATCCTTGTGCAGGGCTTGAACCTTCGGAATATCGTTATACACGATATACGGCTGGTCCTGGTGCGACCACAGATACTTCTGGTGATGACCCTCCGCCTCATAAAATCCCTGCAGCGGCACAACCTGCGTCACGATCTTGTGATGGAACACCTTGGCGGCGTCGAGCTGCTGTATATAGGCTTCGGCCACTTTCTTCTGATCGTCGGTGGTGTAGAAAATCGCCGAGCGGTATTGCGACCCATAATCGGGTCCCTGGCGATTTAGCTCCGTGGGATCGTGCACGACGGAGAAAAAGACCTTCAGGATCTGGCCGAACGTAATCTGCGAAGGATCGTAGGTCACCTCCACCGACTCGGCGTGGCCCGTGCGGCCGGTGCTCACGGTTTCATACTGCGCCGTGTCTTTCTTGCCGCCGGCATATCCGGAGACCGCGCTGGTAACGCCCTTCATGGAATCGAACACCGCCTCCACACCCCAAAAACAGCCGCCCGCCACAACTACCTTCTCTTTGCCCTTGGCGGCCGCCACCGGAATGTCGGTGGACGGGTCGGGGAGGTGAGCGGACGCCGCGAAGGACAGCGTGGCGCAGGGAATCGCGAACAGTAACAATCGTCTCAACATGGTGGCTCCTAACTCCTACTTCGTACGATACACCAGGGAAGTTACGCCGGCTTCACGCCGTTCATTCGGCTCAGGAAATTGGTGTCGAGCTTGCCATCGACGAAATCCTGCGTAGCCAGAATGCGCTGGTGCAGGGGGATGGTCGTATAAATACCCTCCACCACGAACATGTCGAGCGCCCGCCGCAGCCGCGCGATCGCCTCATTGCGGTCCCGTCCGTACGCGATCAGCTTGGCGACCAGAGAATCGTAATAAGGCGGAATCACGCCGTCGGTATACGCCGCGGTGTCCACCCTGATCCCGACCCCGCCCGGCAAATTCAGACCCGTGATCCGTCCCGGCGAGGGCACAAACGTCTCCGGATTCTCCGCGTTGATGCGGCACTCGATAGCGTGGCCGCGCATCTCCACCGGCCCTGGAATCAGGTCGCTCAAAGGATACCCGGCGGCGATCAAGATCTGGCTCTTCACGATGTCGATTCCGGTTACAAACTCCGTCACCGGATGCTCCACCTGCACGCGCGCATTCACTTCGATGAAGTAGAGCTTGCCGCACTCGTCCATCAGGAACTCGACCGTGCCGGCGTTGGTGTAGCCGACATTGCGCATGGCTTCCTTCAGTCCCTCGGAAATGCGCGTGCGTAATTCCGGCGTGACGGCCGGCGAGGGCGCTTCCTCAATCAGCTTTTGATGCCGCCGCTGGATGGAGCACTCGCGCTCGCCCAAAATTTCGACACTGCCGTGCTGATCCGCGAGAACCTGAAACTCGATATGCCGCGGCGCCTCGATCAGCTTCTCGATATACATGTCGGGATTCGCGAAGGCCGCTTGCGCCTCATTCTGCGCCTGCACGAACATGCTGGGCAGATCGTTGTCGCCGCGGATAATACGCATGCCCCGTCCGCCGCCGCCCGCGGATGCTTTCAGCATGATCGGATACCCGATCTGACCAGCCGCCGCCATGGCTTCTTCGGCGCTATGCAGCACGCCTTTCGACCCCGGCAGCACCGGCACTCCCGATTCCGCCATGATCGTCCGGGCATGCTGTTTCAAACCCATCGCGCGGATCACATCCGGCCGGGGTCCGATGAACGTAATCCCGGACGTTTCGCAGACCTCCGCGAAATCGGCGTTCTCGCTGAGAAAACCGTAGCCGGGATGGATCGCGTCGACATTGGTGATCTCCGCGGCGCTGATCACCGCCGGAATGTCCAGATAGCTGCGCGAGCTCTTCGCCGGCCCGATACAAATGGCCTCATCCGCGAAGCGCGCGTGCAGGCTGTGCCGGTCCGCCTCGGAATACACCGCGACCGTTCGAATGCCCAGATCTTTGCAGGCACAAATCACGCGTACGGCGATCTCGCCCCGGTTTGCAATTAGAATTTTTCGGAACATATTCAGGCGGACGCGGATCTTCTAGCGCGGCCGGATGGTGAACAGGGCTTCGCCATATTCCACGGGGCGCCCATTTTCCATCAGTTTCGCGACGATCGTGCCCGCTAGTTCCGACTCGATCTCGTTCATCAATTTCATCGATTCGATGATGCACAGCACGTGGCCGGGTTCCACCACATCGCCGACCTTCACGAATGGCGCATCGCCGGGTTTCGCCTGATCGTAATAGGTGCCTACAATCGGCGATTTGACGATCATGTCGTTCGCGCCGGGTCCGATGTTGGCAGCCGGGGCGCCGCTTTGACCGGTATTTGCCGAAGCCAACCCATCCGTCACTGTAGCAGAGCTCGCCGTCACCGGCGGTTGGATGTGTTGCACCTGCACTGGCGCGTCGGGCGTGCGGCGGATTTTTACGCGTTGGTCGCCACGCGACACCTCGATCTCTCCAATATCGAAATCCACCGCCAGCCGCACGTACTCTCTTATGTCGTCGTTCGATATCTCATTGGACATCTACAGAACCATTAGCTCCTTGGATGTGGGCGTCAGTACTTCGCACCCGTTCTTAGTCACTAGCACCGTATCTTCGATGCGCACTCCGCCCGACCCTTCGATATAAACCCCCGGTTCGATGGTAATCACCATCCCCGCTTCGAGCCGCGTCTTGTCCTTCTTTCCCAAGCGGGGCGGTTCGTGAATCTCGAGCCCCAGCCCATGGCCGGTGGAATGCACAAACTGCTTATCCAGTCCTTTGGACTTCAGCATCTGCCGGGCGGCGCGATCCACTTTCCCCCCCGTCGTACCTTCCCGGACAGCGTCGATGGCGGCCAGTTGGGCTTCCAGAACCGCTTCATACATTTTACGTGTTTTCGGGTCCGGTTTGCCCAGGAAAGCCATGCGAGTCATATCGCTGCAGTACCCATTCCGGGTCGCGCCCATGTCGATTAGTACTACTTCATGTTCCCGGAACCGCTGTGGACCCGGTTGCGCATGGGGCAGGGCAGTGCGGGCGCCGGACGCGACGATGGTGTCGAATGAGGGCTTTTCCGCCCCTCCCCGCCGCATCCGATACTCAATCTCCGCGGCCAGTTCCGCTTCGGTCATCCCGGGCTTGATCGTTTTGATCGCTTCGGTAAACGCGTTCGAGTTCGTCTCAACCGAACGCCTGATCCTCTCGATCTCCTCCGGCGTCTTGACCATCCGCCATTTCTCGATCAAGGACCCGACTGGT
>JBEKUT010000642.1:0-3368 GCA_049514735.1 Bryobacteraceae bacterium | reverse complement strand
CCTCCACCCAACGGCGATTGACGACGACCTCGACCCGCAATCCATCGAGTGCGGCGCGCATTTCCTTCGCCCACGCCCCGAGAACGACAACGACTGGGCTGCAACCGGAGCCGCACGCCGCATCGGCCGCATGCCGCACCAGCGGCTTACCCTGGAACTCCAACAACTGTTTCGAACCACTCATGGCCAGTACGATAATTGCGGATTTCAACATTGCTCCCAGCCGAAACGCGTCGGCTGGATGATTGTACCGGCATCTACTGAGAGCGGACAATCGGGTAAGTTCCCGATAAATTACTAGGGTGTCTTAGTCTTTTACTCTGCCGCGGCGCTCTCCAGAGCCTCGATACGGCGCTGGCGTTGCCATTGCATCCGGCCCTGGTACTCCTGCCAGAGCGTCGTGAAGCCGGCCCAGAAGTAGCCGCTTACGAACAGTAGAAGAAACGGAATGGCGAGATAATTCCAGGTGTCGATGGCATACCCGATCATCAGCACGAAGTAACTGCCCACCGCCAGTTCGGCGTAGGGGAGCCATCCGCTGCGGCGGCGATATTTGACGTTTTGGAGTTTGGTCTTGGCCTCGCCCACGGCGTATTTGGGCGTCCGCGCGAAACTGGTCTGAATGCCGAAGATCGCTTCCAAAACCGCCTTCGCGTTGACCAACGTCAGACCCACTCCAGCCGCCATTAGAGCCGGCATCAAAACGATGGAACGTTTCCAATCCTTCGGGTTCAGTTCTTTTTGCGCCACGATGTAGAAAGCGGTCAGCGACCAGAAGGCCGCGGCGATCAGCGGCAGATCGATCATGACCATCTGCATCCAGCCCATATAAAAACGCACGATCGTCACCGGCCAGATCAAGGCGGTAATTATCAACATCAGCGGGTAGGAAATGTTCGGCGTAAGATGCATCACCGCTTCTACTTTTGCCCGCAAAGGAATCTTGGCGCGCAAAATGGAAGGCAGAAGTTTGATGGCGACTTGCGTCAGTCCCTTGGCCCAGCGCGATTGCTGCACCTGGAATCCATAGGTATCCACGGGAAGCTCAGAAGGGCAATCGACGCTAGGGACGTAGACAAATCTCCAGCCTTTGAGTTGAGCGCGATAGCTCAGGTCGGAATCTTCGGTGAGCGTATCGTGCTGCCAACCACCGGCATCGTCAATCATCTTGACGCGGAGGACTCCCGCGGTGCCGTTGAAGTTGAAAAAGAGTCCGCTGCCGGAGCGGGCGCCATGCTCCAGAATGAAGTGCCCGTCCAGCAGCATCGCTTCGACTTCCGTCAGCAGATTATAGTGCCGGTTGAGGTAGCTCCAGCGAGTCTGCACCACGCCCACATGGGGGTCGGCGAAGTATTGTATGGTGCGGGTCAGGAAATCGCGCGGAGGAATGAAGTCGGCATCGAAAACTGCAACAAACTCGCCGGTCGCGGTCTTCAATCCTTCCTGCAGCGCGCCAGCCTTGAATCCATGCCGGTTCGTGCGGTGATGGTACTCGATGGGATAACCGGCTGCCCGATGGCCGGCGACCAGGCGCTCTGTGAACGAATGCGTGTCGTCGGTGGAATCGTCGAGGACCTGGATTTGAAGCAGCTCGCGTGGATATTCGATCTTCAGCGTCTCTTCCAGCAAACGTTCCACCACGTAACGCTCGTTATAGAGCGGCAACTGGATGGTCACGCGCGGCAACCGCTCGAACTTCACGGCCGATTCAGTTGGGATGTGCTTGCGGTGCTTGTAGTACGTGCGAATCATCTCGTAGCGATGACAACCATATACGGACAAGACCACCAGAACGCCGAAGTAAGGAATCAGAATCGCCCAGTCGAAGGGCTGCATCCGATACAGATCCGCGAACGTATTGTCGGTTAGAGCGTTGAGAATCTGGCTCGTGGTGGAAGCCGCAAGTAGCAATGCGGGCGAACTGGGCATGATGAACATGGTTTTTCGGGGCTCCCGCTTACCTTAACCGCCCTATTCTATTGTATTTCGTTCGGCAAGGCCTGTGCCAAGTACAATAGTTAATGAATCGATGCAGTTGCGACTATTAGCGGGCGCGTTGGCGCTCGCAACCGCGCTCCCCGCTCTACAGGCTGGTGAGGAGGCCAAACCGCAGATGATTTGGCAAGGGGATGTCGACGGCGCTGCCTTCCTGTATATACAAGGCAAACGGCTGAAAACGGAAACTCGGGATGGTGGACCTATCGAAAATCAGCGGTACCGCATCAACGATGCACTTCCAGCGACTCGTCAGGATGTGCGTCTGAGAGTTTCGGAAGGGCGCGGCTACATCCATATTGTGGAGCAGCCCAGCCTGGATAACGACTACACCTTGACCGTCGCCATTGAAGACCGCCAAGCCGGGCGCGGTTTTTATTCTATCGCTCTCGAATGGACTCCGGGCGACGCGTACGATTCCCCGCCCAGCCGCAAACGCGATCGTGTGAAATGGTCGGGCCGCGTTGAGGAAGAAGTTGTGGTTTCCTGCGCCGGGAACAAGTGCACATCGGAGACGATTCACGGCGTCCCGGTGATGCGGGAGCACACCAAGTTCGACCGCCCGCTTCCGGATCGTGACGTGCGGGTCACGCTGGACGATGTGGAAGGCCGCGGAGAAGTCCGGCTCATCGAACAGCCCAGCGAAAGTAATGGATATTCGACGCGCCTGCGGATCCGCGATCCTCAACCGGGCGCCGGCGACTACTCGTTCACGCTAACCTGGACCTCTCCGGCAATGGCCGGTTCGGAGCCGCTCGCGGCGCAACGGGGAATGACGTGGACCGGGCGTGTGGGGGGCGATGTACGCGTCACCGTGAAAGGCGGCGCGGCGTTTTCCGAAGTGGTTCGCGGCGTGTCCGTGTCCGATGAAACAACCTCATTCGAGCGGCCTCTCCCTGCGCGATCGGATCTCAAGCCTGTCATCAAGAAAATCCAGGGGCGCGGAAACGTTGCCATCGTCGAATATCCGGCGGATGGCAATGGCTATCAACTGGTGTTCGAGATTAAGGACCCCGGAAACGGATCCGATGCCTATACGATCGAGGTGGCCTGGTAATTGGAACATCATGTCAGGCTCGTGGGATTGTTGAACATCGTGGTGGGAGCCTTCAGCGGCCTCATCGCGATCTTCCAGTTCCTGTTCTTCGGCGGGCCGCTCACTATCGCTGTCTACCTCTCGATACAGACCCTGGTGGTCACGGTGTGGCTGTGGATCATGCTTCTGCTTACGGTCCCGAGCATCGTGATAGGCGTTGGGCTGTTGAGCTTTCGCGGATGGGCTCGCGTGTCGGGAATTCTTCTCGCGGTCTTTCAATTGCTTAATCTGCCTTTGGGAACTCTAGTCGGGCTATACAGCCTGTGGGTTCTGTTTT
>JBEKUT010000641.1:0-6643 GCA_049514735.1 Bryobacteraceae bacterium | reverse complement strand
GCCATCCCAGTCTGCGGCGCCGCCTCACCACCAGATCGTTTTCGAGCAGCGGGATGCTTCCCAGCACCTGCAAATGCGTATAGGCGCGAACATCCTTGAGATTTTTCAGCGACGTATCCTTCATCTCGCGCGCCCCTGCGAGAAGCAAACCCAAAAACAGACCGAGCCCCGTGCCCACCCCAACGATTATGGGACGTTTGGGTTCGGTGGGCGTTCCGGGCAAGTTCGGAGGATCGAGGATCTCCAGCTTCTCGCCCTGCTGCCGCCGAGTTACGTCCTGGGCTTTCTTTGACATCGTTAGTTTCTCGTCGGCATCCTGGTAGGCTTTCAACGCCAGGTCGCGATCCGAGATCAACTCCGAATACTCCTTCTCGCCGAGAGGCGTGGCTTCGATACGTGCCTGATAGCTCTTGAGACTCTCGGTGATCAAGGCGGATTGTCGCTGCAGCTCTTTCATTTCGAGGTCTTTTTGTTCCTCGGCCGTCGTAATGCGCTGTTCGTTTGCCTGCAGAGCTGCCTTTTCTTTGAGAAACATGGGGTTGGGCGGCAGAACGCGAACATCGGTTTTCTTGCCGGCATCTTCATTACGAATGTCGTCGCGCTGTCTTCTCAAGAGGGCCAGTTGCTGTACCGTCGTTTGAACGTCGGGATAACTGTCTTTATAACGCTCCCGAAGGCGAGCCAGGTAATTCTCCGCGGCCTCAATTTCCTTGTCCTTCTGAGCCAATTTTTCGTTCTTCTGGTCGATTACCTGTTGGTCCGCATTAGGATCCTTCAAACTTGCGACCTGCTGTTTCGTGATTCTCAACTCGTTGTCGAGCTGCAGCTTCTCGCCGGTTATCCGGCTCATTTGGGAATCGAGGCTGATCAGTTGCGTCTGCATGGAGTTCAACTGGGAGTAATTTCCCTGCTGCTCGTCCGGCAGCCGGCCCATGTTCTTGATGCGGAAAGCTTGCAGCCGCTGATCGCACTCGCTGAGCTTATTTTTGGCGTTTTCCCATTGGATTTGCAGCAGGTCAGTGGTGCCCATGGTCTGCTGGGTCGCTTCGTCGAGGCTTTCGGACAGGAAACTCGCGACAAGATCGTTCGTAACCTTTTGGGCGATCCAGCGATTGCTGTATTGAAAGCCGATCATGAAGGCCGGAACGGCCTGTCTACCGTTGGAGGACTGCGCGAAGGTCTGCACCTGGCCGATTTTGATGTCGTGTGCTTTCATGCTCTCAATCACGTCATCCATCGGCAGCTTGGAAAGCTCTTTCTTATAGAGTTGGTGCTTGTTAACCAGGGATGTGAGCGCGGAGCGGTTCAGGATCGTCTGGGTCAGCCCGTTGATCCGGCCCTGCATGTCGGTAGTAGTGTTCGGCGGGACGTAGGTCTCGGGAACTTGTGGCGGAACCACGCGAATGATAGCCGTGGAGAGAAAAGTGTCGGGCCACAGAAACGCGACCACCACCGAAATAACCAAAGCCGCGAATGTCGGACCAAGAATCCAAGCCTTGTGCCGCCGCGCGATATCGATGAAATCCTCGATGTCCATGGACCTGCGGCCAACGCTAAAGGATTCCTGTGCCTGCATACGATAGTCCTCCGATTGAACCTAATGAATGATGACGTGGTCGCCGTTTTCGAGGAAAATGTTCTCCTCCAGATGCTTGCCCTTGCTCACATCTCGATAGTTGAAGTTGAAAATCGTCTTGCCCTCGTTGCGAAGGATTCTAACGTTTTTCTGATTGGCGAACTCCTGAAAACCGCCGGCCTTGCTGATGGCTTCGAAGACACGCGTCGGCGTCACCAGCGGAAATTCGCCGGGATGATTCACCAGCCCATCGACGTAGTATTTCTTGCTGCGAACCTCCATGACGGTGACGGTCACGTCGGGGTGGTTGACGTACGTCCCGAGCTTCTCGGTGAGGTCCTTCGTCAACTGTATTGGAGTCAGACCTGCCGCGTTCATCTCGCCGATCAACGGCATCGTAATCTTGCCGTCGGGACGAACCGCCACGGGCCGGGTAAAATCCGCTTCGCGCCAAACCTGTATATAAAGGACGTCTTCGGCCCCGATACTGTACTTATTGGGGTCCACGGGCTCGCCAACGCCGGGCGCGACGGGCAAGGACGGGTTGGTGTTGGCGGGCGGAGGTAAGGTCTTCGGTGGCGTGGATGGAGTCTGACCAATGACGAGACCGGCTGCCGCTGCTGCGAGCGCCCAGCAACCTCCAAAGAAACGAACCTTCACTTTAAGCATGCTCCTTGGGTTATCCCCAAACAATCCTTTATTGTACCGAAGGCTCTGCGTGCAAGCCACGCTACGTGCCTGTGTTGCGCGACTTCACGAAGCTGCGGATGCTTCCTATAAGAGAATCGTCCTATAATACGAGCTTCTTTACCCCTATGAGTTACTTTCTGGCTAAGACCGACCCCGAAACCTATTCCATCGACCAACTCGAACAGGACAAGAAAACGGTTTGGGATGGCGTCACGAACCCACAAGCCGTCCGCGCCATTCGGGAGATGCGCTCCGGCGATAAGGTTTTCATTTATCACAGCGGAGGAAACTCGGCCATTGTGGGCTTGGCGCGAGTCGTCTCCGATTCGCGGAGCGACCCGAAGAACCCCAAGTCGGCTGTGGTCGATTTCGAGTTCGTGGAAAGGCTCGATCCGCCTGTCACACTGTCGGAGATCAAACAGTCAGAGCTTTTTGAGGATTGGGCGCTGGTGCGGCAGGGCCGCTTATCGACCATGGCTGCCCCTCAGAAGTTCGTGGAGTGGATGAAGAAGAAGTTTCCGAAAAGCGGGATTTGAGGGTTGAATCCCGACCGTAACCGAGTGCCCATGGCCCTGCCGCCGAGCGCGCCATTTCTCGCTTGCAGGCGGAGGGTTGAGCCGCGGCGAAGCGGCGTGCGTGAGAGAGTGGGTACACCGAGTTAGCCTATTGATTCAATTTGGTTTGCTGTTTTCGATCGGCTCTTGCGGAGGCTGGAATCGGGGTCTGCTTCCGCAGTCCGCTGCGTTTGGGGAAGTTCGCGAAAGCCGCGTCCCGATTCAAATGTACGATGGATGCAAGGGGATTTGGGTTTGACGGCGTCGGTGAGTGTTCGCTAAGTCGCTGTTAAAGTTAGATTTATGAGATACATTAAAATACAATAATTTATTTGAACGGCTCAGTTGAAGAGATCACGGGCTATTTCCGCTCCCCTGAAGAACATGTATGATTGGGGCGACCGCTCCCTGCCGGTCACGGCTCGGTTACGGTCGAGATTCTTCATCACCTCGACCGCTCCCTGCCGGTCACGGCTCGGTTACGGTCGAGATTCTTCATCACCTTTGGTGGCCCGCAGGGCCATGGACACTCCGTTGAAGAACATGTCGAGAAAATCACGGGCTATTTCCGCTCCCTGCCGGTCACGGTTCGGTTGCGGTCGAGATTCTTCATCACCTTTGGTGGCCCGCAGGGCCATGGACACTCCGTTGAAGAACATGTCGAGAAAATCACAGGCTATTCCCGCTCCCTGCCGGTCACGGCTCGGTTACGGGTCCAAATTCTTCATCACCTTTGGTGGCCCGCAGGGCCATGGACACTCCGTTGAAGAACACGTCGAGAAAATCACGGGCTATTTCCGCTTCCTGACGGGCGCGGCTCGGTTACGGTCGTTGTTCTTCATCGCCTTAGGTGGGCCGCAGGCCATGGGCACTCCCTGCCGGTTACGGCCCGGTTAGGGTCGAAATTCTTCATCACTTTTGGTGGTCCGCGCCGGGAACTGGAGGGCCTTGTTTGGAGTCTAAGAGGCAACGATGCGCACTCTCCGTTCTCTCGCCAAAGCTCCCCAATGGACCGCGACGGTCGCCCTCACGGCCGCGCTCGGCATTGGAGCCACTGTCGCCATTTTCAGTATTGTCAACGCCGTCCTGCTCCGGCCGCTTCCCTTCCCTCACCCTGACCAGCTCTATTGGATCTCGGAGTTATTGGGCCGCGTCAAGGAAGAGGTCTCCGCCGCGGGCGATTACTTCACCATGCGCCAAAACACCCGCGCATTCTCGGATATGGCCGCATATGGTAGCGGAGCTGGAGTGAGTTGGTCCGGCGTCGACCGTCCGGAGCAATGGGACGCGACGGAAGTCACGGCATCCTTTTTCCCGCTGCTCGGAGTGCAACCGCTGCGTGGACGCATCATCCGCCCCGACGAGGACCGTCCCGGAGGGAATCGCGTCGCAGTCCTGAGCTATGGCCTGTGGCAACGGCGCTTCGGAGGCGATCCCGGAATTGTCGGCCAGACCATCCGGCTCGACCGCAATCCCACGTTGGTGATCGGCATCATGCCGCGCCGCTTCGACTTCCCCAAAGGAACCGAGTTGTGGATTCCCCTCGCCTTGAACGAAACCGAAGAGCGCGCGCGAATGATGATGCGCATCGTGAACATTGTGGCGCGTGCGAAACCCGGCGTGGACGAAGCGCAGGTCGCGAGCGAATTGGTGCGGCTCACGTCTATTGTTGAGAACGAATACCCGAGACAGTTTCACGGGAAGGGCTTCATCGAAGGCATGCGCATCATTTCCATGCCTTTGCAGCAGAAGATCGTCGGCCGCGTGCGTCCGGCGATTCTCGCGTTTGCGGGAGCCGTCGGCCTGATGCTGCTGATCGTCTGCTTCAACGTCGCGAATCTTCTGCTCGCGCGCGCGTCGGCCCGGCGGCGTGAGATCGCGATCATGGTCGCGCTGGGCGCTCCACACAGACGCATCGTCGCGCAGTCGATCGCGGAGAGCGCGGTGGTTTCTGCTTTGGGTGGCGTTCTCGGGATTGCCTTGGCGTTCATCGCCATCCAGGGACTCAATTCTTTGCGGCCGCTAGCGCTCGCCGGACTGCCGGAGGTCTCCATGGACCTCACCACCGTTCTGTTCGCAGTTGTACTCACCGCTCTTGCCGGCTTGGCGTTCGGGCTCGCGCCAGCCTTCAGCTCCGCGTCCGTCCCGGTGCATGAAGCCCTGCAAAGCGAGAGCCGCACTGCCAGCGGATCGCGTGGGATGCGCAGGTTCCGGCAAGTTTTGGTGATCGCGCAACTGGGACTTTCCCTGACGCTGCTGATCGGCGCGGGACTGCTGGCAAAAAGCTTCCTGCAACTGCGCAACACCGATCCTGGATTTCGTCCACAAAACCTCCTTACGGCCCGCATGAGCCTGACGGGACCGAGCTATGCCGCCACGCCCCGGAAGATCGATTTTTACCGGACTGCTCTCGAGAAGATTCGCCGCGTGCCTGGAGTCGAGTCAGCCTCACTCAGCGATTCCATGCCGGTAGGCGATGCCAGGCCGGGATTTCAAGCAGTGTTCCGGATTGAGAATCGAGCAGCGGCGCCGCGCGGACAGGAGCCTCAGACGGTCGGATACATGGTGACTCCCGATTTCTTCCGGACGCTCGCCGTCCCTTTGCTCAAGGGCCGCTTTCTGGATTCGAACGATGATGTGGGAACGGCGAGGGTGATCGTCGTGAATGAGGTCTTCGCGCGGCGCTACTTCCCGAACGAGAACGCGGTCGGCCGGCGCATCAGCATCGGCGTAAGTGGTCAGCCGGCGTGGCTCACGATTGTAGGGGTTGTCGGCGACACTCGCGAGAACGGACTCGACCGCGAAGCGGAACCATCCATTTATCGTTCCATGTGGCAGCACGATGAAGAGTACTTTCCACGCGTGAACTTTCTGATACGGTGCAGTTCCGATCCGGCTCCATTGATCCCGTCGATTCAGAGAATCGTGGCGGCGATGGATCGCGACGAGCCTGTTTTCGATATTAAGACGATGGACCGGCGCCTGACGGATTCGCTTGGCTCGCAGCGATTCAATGCCGCGCTGATCGGCGCTTTCGCACTGCTCGCTTTGGTGCTAGCGGCGGTCGGCGTCTATGGTGTGATGTCGTACCTGGTTGTTCTGCGGACTCACGAGATCGGGATTCGGATGGCTCTCGGCGCGCAGCCGCGGCAGGTTTTGAATTTGATTCTGCGGGAGGGTGTCACGATGGCGGTGCTCGGCGGAGCGGCGGGCGTTGTGGGCGCGGTTGTGTTGAGCCGTTATCTTTCCACGCTGCTTTTTGGGGTGACGCGGTTGGACCCGTCCACTTATTTTGCGGTTCCATTGTTTCTGATTGGTGTGGTCTTTGTGGCTTGTTATATTCCAGGCTATCGGGCGGCCCGGGTCGATCCCTTGACGGCTCTCCGGCACGAGTAATGAACTCTTCAGGTAGGGGAGACCATCGCATTTTGTGGTCTGCCTCGGGCCAGCGCTTCCAAACAGACCTGGGATACCATCGTAGGAAGGCGAGAAACCTCACATGATGGAACTCCTTAGCAAAGCGTTCTGGCAAGGTGTGAAGAAGACCTTTCAAGAAGGCCTGGAGGGTCCGCCTAAAACGGGCGATGCCTTGCCGGCTCCAGCCGATGACCAGCCGCACGCCGTTTCGGATCAAGAGCCTTCGCCGTCTCCCGCGGAAGGATCGGAGAGCCTCACTCGCTGCGTTGAAGAACATGTATGATTGGGGCGACCGCTCCCTGCCGGTCACGGCTCGGTTACGGGTCGTTGTTCTTCATCACCTTGGGTGGGCCGCAGGGCCATGGACACTCCCTGCCGGTCACGGCTCGGTTACGGTCGAGATTCT
>JBEKUT010000640.1:0-3373 GCA_049514735.1 Bryobacteraceae bacterium | reverse complement strand
AGGGGGTTTCTACCCGGATGCGCCAGAACGTACAATGGCATCACGGTTACCACGGCGCCTAAGAAGAAACCACATCAGCGCCGTCGGGAAGAGAGCCGAGGACGGCGCTTGGTTCGGTGATGTCTTGGACGAGGAGTTCGTCGCCGAGAGTTGGTGATCATAGTGGTTCCTTCTTCTTCAGACCAACATCTTTTTGTGTACCTGGAATGTTAAATATCTTCACGCCACTGCTGAATGAGTACTTCCACGAGAAGCGGGCGGGGAGGCGGGGCCGGGTGGTGGCAGCTCGCCAACTTGGGTTTGGGCACGGGCGGCGCCTTCGCGCGAACTGCTGTCAGACCAGATGGCGCCGATCAACAGCGTGGGATCGGTAGTGGAGCATGAGGCCGCAGTGGTTGCAATCCGATGCAGTCATACGGACCGGCATGCGAACTGGGTTTTCTATTGCCCGGCCTGGACCTCGTTCAGCAGATTCGGATGCCGGTCGAGCACCATGAAGAGTTTCACCAGGGCGAGCGGCGGCTTGGTCTTGCCGCTCTCGTAGCGCGAAAACGCATTCGGGCCGCCGCCGAAGATCGCGGCCGCCTGGCGCTGGTCGAGCGCAAGTTTCTTGCGGACGCGCGCAATGAAGCGGGGATCGACAATGGAGGCGTTCACCTGTTTGTTGAACTCCAGCATCGCCGCGCTGACGCGGGAAGATTCTGCCGCGGCAAGGACGCTCTCTCCGCAGGCCGGGCAGAAATCGCCGCGCACGGCCGGAATGGTGGTCGTTTCGCCTTTGTAGGTGTACGGGATGTCGCGGGTGTCGCGCACCAGTTTGGCCCCCGCGCAGGATGGACACTTCATGGCTGTTGCTCCCTTTTTCATAACTCCTTGAACGACGCGTTCAGCACATCGTCGATGACTGTGAGTTTCAGGTAGACCTCTCCGGCCGGCGTCCTCGGGCGGTAGACGTCCTGCCAGACGCGGTGATCGGCGTGCGTCGTCATACTTTTGTGGAAGTCCCCCGGTGCGAGCGCCGCGACGGCCGCCACGATCTCCTCGAAACTGAATCCCAAGGCCGCGCCGCCCGCGAGCGCCGAAACGGTGGCGCGCACCTTACCTGCCGCAACCAGGGTCTTGACGACCGCCAGCTTGCAGTGCGGCGTTCGCTTCTCCACGTAGACACATTAACCTACTTGGTTATTTTTAGCAAGTTGGTTAACAGCATGGAAGCGCCCGGAGTTTAACCGCCGTGACGCGCTGGTGAATCGAAGTTCCAGCGCCGTTCCAGACCGTTCGCAAAATTGTGATTCTTTGTTGCCTTTACTTTCAATAGCTTCCACAAGCCTGTTCCGAATTTCGTCCACAGCTTACCCTAATCTGATACTGAGATCGATTGAAAAACGAAAGGAGATGTGGAACTAAAAGTGCGCCAAACAACGAAATTCTCAAAACGAACCCAGCTTCCGCTGGCCACACTCAAGTTTAGCCGGGCTTCTCCGGAAACAGCCCCGGCATCCAACGGGTGGCCAGCGCCGCGGGAAACGCGAGCCGCAATGGGGCGCGGGGTTCTCGGATATCAGGATTCCCCGCTTCAGCAACGCCGAAACGATTCGGCGCGCTTGCCGTTCTCCCGTACCAGCGACGGCGTCCGCCTCGCCCCGCGGCAACTCGCCCCGATATAGAATTGCCTGCAGAATGGTATCCGACTTCGCGGGAATCTCGCCGAGCGCCATCTCTTCCTTGGCCCACAGCAGTATTCGCGTATGCAGCCGGTCAGGCTGAATGAGGCTCTCCATGAACGTGACTTGGTCGATGCAGACCGTCAAGAAGAACCTCGTGAATGCTACCAGGGCTTCTTCGCTGAGTGTTCCACGGCCATCCAGATCGTTCCGGCGCGTCCTATCGCAGTTCGCGAGAAGGGCCTTGTACTGCTGGACATTCCGCGCCAGGCCGCGCGCAATGGACCACACGCCGCCGGTGTCCAAAGTTTCCAGGAGCATGGCGTGAGACATGAGCCGTGCCACGCGGCCGTTGCCATCCAGGAAAGGGTGCATCCACAGGAGGCGATGGTGCGCGGCCGCGCTCGACAGGACGGATTCAGTCTTACCCAACCTCACGTAGACCTCCTCGAAGCGCTGCAGAAAGCGCGGCAGAGCGCCTGGACTTATCGCCACGCGAGTTCCAACCTTCACGTCGTGTCTTCGCAGCTCACCCGGCGCCAGACGAAGGGTTCTCTGGCCGGCAGGATCTTCAACCCGGAGAAGGTCCTCTGGCAATCGCGCACAAAAACGGCGATGGATTTCGCAAATCCCCTCGACGGTTACCGCACGCCGGCCTGCCAGACCACCGCCGTCGATCCATTCCTGCACGGCGATATGTGCGGCCGCTTCTTTTTGGAGGTCGCGCTGCGCACGATCCGTACTGTATTCGTTCTTGAGAGCACGCTCGATGTCCACCGGGTGCGTGTCGTGTCCTTCGATAAGGTTGGAGTAATCGCAGTAGGAGTTCCATCAATGATGGAATCATCGACTCGTCCGTTCACTTTAATGTCCGCTCTCGTGGCCGCTGCATATTCGCGAGTAAACTACCCATAAGCAGGTAGTTACAATTTGGGCCTGATGCGTTTTTGCCGCACGAATGTCCGCTACAAAGCCCTCAATAGGACGCACATGCTCCTGAGAACCTTGTACGCTGTACTGAGTGCCCCACGACGCGTACACTTCGCCCGTTAAGCGCCTCAGTGCTATCTACCCGGGGTCGTTCGACCCCCTGACCAACGGCCACCTGGACCTGGTGGAACGCAGCGTCCGGCTGGTCGACCGTCTCGTCATCGCGATCCTGCGCAACGATCAGAAGCAGGCACTGTTCAGCGTCGCCGAACGCATGGACATGGTGCGCGAAGTGGTCGACGGGATTCCCAATGTCGAGGTCGCGGCGTTCGACGGCCTGCTGGTCGACTTTGCGGCCCACTGCGGAGCGTCGGTAATCATCCGCGGCATCCGCGCCGTCTCCGACTACGAATACGAACTGCAAATGGCGCTCATGAATCGCCGCCTGCGGCCCGAAATCGAGACGGTGTTTCTGATGGCTGGCGAGGCGCATTCCTTCATCAGCTCGCGGCTGGTGAAAGAGGTGGTCGGGTTGGGCGGAAACATTTCGGGTCTGGTGCCGCACGTCGTTGAGGTTAAACTAAGAGAAAGACTTTCAGGAGAAAAGAATTGCAGCTAGCACTTGAACTCGCAGACCGCATCGGTCTTATTAGCGAATCCTCGACGATGAAGGTTGCGGCCGATGCCGACCGCCTGCGCCGTGACGGCGTGGACGTCGTCGATTTCGGAGCCGGTGAGCCGGATTTTCCCACACCCGAAAACATCAAGAACGCGGGCAA
>JBEKUT010000639.1:0-3373 GCA_049514735.1 Bryobacteraceae bacterium | reverse complement strand
GAAGTCCTCAAGCACTTTCCATGCGTCAGGATGATTCAAGAGGACCAGCGACTCGACCGCCCAATACGCCTTCTTGCGAATGAGTTTCGCTAAGTGAGGAACCGCGCGTAGGTCTCTCAACTTTGCCAGCGTAGCAAGCGCGACGCTGTCGGAATATTCGCCTGATGCATTTCGAGCCATCCGAGAATAATCGCGCCAGCATCCAAGCTCCCGGTTTCTCCCATGGCTCGCAAAACGGCAATCCGCATCGCGGTGAACTCCGAACTCAGAAGCGCCGCCAGCTTGACCACGGCCTCTTCGCCGAACGCTCCGATTGCTACACCTAGGTCGCGCCGGAACCTTGTATCCCGATCATTCCAGTCTTCGGTCTTAAATACCTCAAACAGCGCCTCAAGTACACGATGATCCCGGATTTTCGAAACTACGCGGAGCGCATAACGGGTGCGCCGTTTGAGAAACCAGTCGATCAGGATCACCGTTAAAGAGGGATCGGGCTTCTCGACTAGCCTCATGGCCGCGGCATACTGGAGCGCCGAGTCGGCGTGTTCCAATGCCCGCAAGAGCTGACTCCGGTTTCGTCGCCCCATGGAGTGAAACTGCACTCGCCTGCGGCTTCTTACCTCGGGCTCCGTCCGGCGAATCTTCATCGGAACAAACATTTGCATCTCGGCGTGACCGCAGACCCTCCATGCGTCGTCCCATAAGGCGCGTGGGTCCGAATATCGTCCAACGGTTTCGGGCGCAACTTCGTATTCCATGCGGACTCCTTTAGGAAACGACTTCCAGTACGTGGCCTTCCAGGGACGGACAACGCTCCACTTCTCCGATCCAGGCAAAGCCGACCTCGACCACGCCAGCTATGCCTCGATCATTTCCCGATTTGCGGCTTCGAATTCGGTTGCGAATCCGCTGAGATGAAACCTCCAATCGAAGCGCGCCATCTTCTCCCAACGCGCGCCACCTTGCCGCGTCAGGCCGTAGGCGATGTCCAAGGCGCCGCAAAGGCCGGCGTCAATTTCGTTTCGCGTCGGGACGAAGGGCCGACTCTGACTATTCTTGCGATTGCAGCAAGCCGTCAGGTCGCCGCAGCAAAAACAAATCTGACAAGGTATCGATCAGTTCGTCACGGGTGAACTCTGGCGGACACCTGTTCACCGCCATGCCGAGGTTTGGCGATTCAAAAACCGAGAGGCGGTGATAGTGCTCGAAAACGATGGAAAGGATGAAGAATTCCAGCTCACCCACGAGATGGGTCTAAGCCGCGGGCAGAAGGGATTCCGTCGAATTGGCGGCTTGCAGAATTTCCGTGTGTAGCAAATCTTGGACACTGTCCGTGTCCGAACTACACTCCATCTCCGCGGACGATTTCGGAGAAGATCCAAGCATCGATAAAAACAGGCCGAAAATGAAGAGAAAAGCAATTGCCGCGCCGAACACCATAAGATCGCTCCCACTACCTGCCAGAGTTGTGAGCAACTTGCGTGCCACTACCCGTCTAGGCGATGTTTAGTGACAATGCGGGTCAAATCGTTACCTGATAAGATGTTGGAAGCGCTTTGAGGTTTTTTTGAGGCGGCCGGGTTATACGCCCGGTTGACTTCGGGCCATTCCGTCCGGTATAGTTCTGAAGTACTGATCTATCAACGGTTTGTCGTGTAACGGGTTTGACATATAGCATCTTCCGGTCCGACTTTGCCCCATACCAGGAACTGTCGACACACCATATGTTTACCGCATGATCCGCTGTTGTAGTATGATCTCGGGGAGTCTTGGCCATGGCCAACCAATCGGATGAGCAAAACGTGCAGATGCCCGGTCCCGCCGAAGAGGCGGAATACGAGCAGCTCATCGACGACTACGGCCACTTCGCGCCGCCGCATGAAGGCGAACTCTTACAGGGCCGCGTTCTAAACGTAACTGAAAAAGATGTAATTGTAGATTTCGGATACAAGTCGGAAGGACTTGTCCCCATCGAACAATTCCCCGTGGTCGACGGGACGCCTCACGTTCGCGCCGGCGACGTGATCGATGTGATGATCGACCGCTCCGGCCCGCAGCCCGAAGGCTACATCCTTCTCTCGCACGAGAAGGCGAGCAAGCTGCGATCGTGGGACAATCTCGAAAAGGCTCATCGGGAAAACCTGATCGTCTCCGGACGCGTGCTCGGCCGCATTAAGGGCGGGCTCACGGTGGATGTCGGCGTGGTGGCCTTCATGCCCGGGTCGCAGGTGGACGTTCGTCCGCTGCACAATCTCGAGACGTTTGTTGGAAAAGATATCCCGGTAAAGATCGTCAAGTTAAATCGACGGCGCGGCAACGTCGTGGTTTCACGCAAAATGGCGATTGAAGAGGACCTGGTAGCGCGCAAGTCGGCCGCGCTCGAAGACTTGGCGGAAGGTTCCATTGTTACCGGCACGGTCAAGAACCTCACGGATTACGGCGCCTTTATCGATCTCGGCGGTATCGACGGTCTGCTGCACGTCAGCGACATGTCATACGGCCGCGTGAACCATCCCTCCGAAGTAATTAATGTTGGGGATCAGCTTACTGTTCGGGTGCTCAAATTCGATCGCTCCAAGGAGCGGATTTCGCTCGGGCTGAAGCAGCTTATTCCCGATCCCTGGGAGACCATTGCTACCAATTATCCGAACGGCGCCCGCGTCATCGGACGCGTGGTAAGCGTCACCGATTACGGCGCCTTCGTCGAACTGGAGCCGGGCGTCGAAGGGCTCATCCATATTTCGGAAATGACCTGGAGCCGGCGCATGAAGCACCCCACCAAGGTGGTCAAAGTCGGCGATCAGGTGGAAGCGGTGGTGCTCGAAGTGAAGCCGAAAGACCGGCGTGTTTCGCTCGGCATCAAGCAGCTCGAACCCGATCCTTGGACCACCGTTGCCGAACGCTACAGCATCGGGTCCGTGATCGAAGGCCGGGTGCGCAAGCTCACCGATTTCGGCGCGTTCATCGAGATTGAAGAAGGCATCGATGGGCTGGTGCACATTTCCGATCTTTCCTGGACAAAGCGCATCAAGCATCCATCTGAGATACTCAAGAAGGGCCAGTTGGTGCAAGCGGTAATTCTCAATATCGATGCGCCAAACCGGCGGCTCTCGTTGGGTGTAAAGCAACTTCAACCTGACGCATGGGAATCCTTCTTCCGCACGCATGTGGTCGGGGACATCGTGCGCGGCCGTGTTTGCCGCGGCGCCAGTTTCGGCGTCTTTGTGGAGCTTGCGCCAGGGGTGGAGGCTCTGTGCCACCGTTCGGAGATTCCGGGTGGCCCCGATCGCCACAGCGAGGACTCTCCTCTCCCCATCGGCGAGGAGATGGATTTTAAAATCATTAAAATGAATGAAGCGGAAAAGAAGATCGG
>JBEKUT010000638.1:0-5099 GCA_049514735.1 Bryobacteraceae bacterium | reverse complement strand
TATCTTCGCGCGGAAATATTGAAGGCCCAAACGCGCTTCACGGAACTGCAATGGCAATTGCAGGACGCCATGGAGGGATTGATCGGATTGCTGAAGCAGTCGAAGGCGGACGAGTCTCAGGTGTCCGCGCAACTGGATAAAGTCCTGGCATCGGAGCGCGAGATCAAGCACGCTCAAATCTCGCTGTTGGTCCGCATCAAGAACAATCTGACCGAGGAGCAGCAGCATCGCCTGCAGGCGCTGCGTGGCGAAACGAAGTAACTGAATATAGCCGATTTCTTTATGCAGATACTGAGTCGATTTTTCATGGTTTTCTTGATTGGGTCAGTTAGTTCCGCCCAATCCACTAATACGCAAACACAAACGATCTGGTTTAGTCCGATCGTTCCGGCGGCTTGGAACAATATGATCGGTTCCGTGGATTACCTCGACCTGTTTGCTCCCGGCGCGGATTGGACCACCGCATCGTCCCGGATTCAGGTGTTCAAGATGTACCCGCAAATGCTCAGTCCTACTTTTTCCGGTTCGTTTTCCGACGCCACCCTGCAACAGATCTTCTCCTATCTGAATAGCCATCGCATTGCTCTCGCTGTGGAGTTTCCTCCCTTGACTCCGACAGCGGCATGCGGGATGGGGGTGGAGGGTTTCGCGGGAGAGCTGGCGCTCCCTGAGGCCACCCGTATCCTGCAGTTGGGCGGCAATCTTCAATACGTTGCTTTCGATGAGCCCTTCTACCACGGAAGCACACTGTACACGGGGCCGAACGGGTGCCAGTGGACCCCGCAACAAATTGCGGCGAACGCGTTTCAGAGTCTTGTCCAGATTAGAACTGTGTTTCCGAATGTGATTGCTGGAGACATCGAACCCGTTCCCGGTGGAGCGGACTGGCTCAGTCAGTACACGGCGGGGATCGATGCGTGGCGCGCGGCTGCGGGTGCTCCCTTCGCCTTCTTTCACTTTGATATAAACTGGCAGGTCGACTGGAAGCCTAGCGTGGAAAGCATGCGCCAGGCGCTCCAGCAGCGGGGCATTCCTTTCGGAATAATCTACAACGGTTGGACAACGGATTTATCGGACGCCCAATGGATGAACGATGCGGAGAACCACTACGCCGAATGGGAAGCGCAAGGCGGTACGATACCCAGCCATGTTATTTTCCAGTCCTGGTATGCCTATCCGGACCACGTTCTTCCCGAAACCGATCCAACGGCCCTTACGTATCTTATCGACAGCTATTTCCGCCAGCGAACCAAGCTTTCCCTGAATGTCTCGTCTTCGCAGGCTACCGGCAGTTTGGCCGGCAGCCAGGGAGGACCGCTCGCTTCCGCGCCGTTAACGCTGACCGCGCAGGCTACGACCGGCTCCGGGACCGTAGCGAATTACGTTCTCAGCGGCGTCGTGCCAGCCGCCATCGCCCAGGCTGTTATCCAGATCTGCATAAATGCATGCGGTGATGCGGGCACCACAGATATCAATGTTTATTCCTTCCAATACACAGGCTCCGGTGGCCAGACCAGTTTGAATTTCGAGAAAGGGCTGGCTGGTTGGGCAGTCGATGGAAATGGCGCCGCGGTGGTTCAGCCGAGTTCCGACGCGAACGGCACATCGATCCACATATCCGCTACTTCCACCCAACAAACATTTGTTAACTCCAGCCCCCTAACCATCATTCCCGGCGATAGCTACAGCTTGACTATCCGGGCTCGCGTGTCACCGTCCTCTGTCGGCAGTGGTCACTTCGCGCTCGTTTTCCTGAACTCAAGCGGCACGGAGGTCTCTCGCGCCACGCTCAACTTTGCACCGCCCACACTGACTCTCGGCAGCGGGCAGACAGCCAGCGACGGCACATACAATATTGCCTTCACTCCTTTGAATCAGGGAGGCTATCAATTGCAGGCGGCCTATACCGGAACCAGCGCTCTGTGGCCCGCGTTCGCGAGCAGCCCTCTCTCTACCACTCCTTCCATTTCATCGAACGGCCTCGTGAATGCGGCTGATCTTAAAGTCGAAGCTTTGCCCCCGGACACGTGGTTCACGATCTTCGGGCAAAATCTGGGCAACGCCGCTCAGTGGACCAACGCAAACACGTTTACACTCGGCGGCGCTAGCGTCACGGTGTGCGGGATTCCGGCCGTGGTTTCCTATAACTCGGGGCCCCTGGTCAGTAATGGCGTGACGGGCTGGCAACTCAACGCTTTGACGCCGGATGCGGTTGCGGGACAGACCTCGTGCCCGGTCGTAGTTACTGTGGATGGGCAGGCTTCCCCGCCGGCGACCATAAACATCGGGAGCGGGATCATGGAGCTGTTCAGCTTCGCATCGAACGGAGTCTCACTGCCGGAGATCACTCACGCCGACTACAGTCTGGTGGGGCCGGGCAGCGCGGGGCTGATTCCGGCGCAGCCGGGCGAGGAAGTGATCGCCTGGGGTACGGGAGACTGCTCGAGTCCGGCGATTACGCTGAATGGGAATGTGGCTGCGGTGCTTTCCTCCGCGAGAGTGGGCCCCGGCCTGTGCCAGCTTAACTTTTTAGTTCCCATTGGGGCGAGCGGGGAGAGTCAGTTGAAGATATCTACTTCTCCGAATGTATATACGTTGTCGGTGGCCCCTTAGCGGAAATCTGTTATAGCTACCGCCAGGATGGTAGAACCAGTAAAGCGCGAACGCCGCCGCACGGCGAGCCTTCGAGCGAAATAGAGCCACCGTAGAGTTCCGCGAGATCGCGGACAATCGCCAGACCAAGCCCGGAACCCGCGGCCGCTTCGTCGGCTCGTACGCCTCTCTGCAACACCAGCGTTCGCAGCGGCCGAGCCAAGCCGGGTCCGTCGTCGTCGACACTAACGGCAATGGAATTTTCCCGTCGGGCTGTCTCCACGGTGACGCGTGAGGTGGCCCATTTGCACGCATTGTCGAGAAGGTTGCCGAGCATTTCGTCCAGGTCTTCGCGCTGGACGCGAACGGAGTGGTCCGCTGGGACATGCACGCCGATCGCGAGCGAGCGGCCGGCATAAAGCTTCAACATCGTGCGCGCCAATCCTTCGGCGGATGCCGCCACCGGGCAATGTACGTTGAGCGTAACTCCGGAGGCGGCGGCCCGCGCCCGGGCCAGATGATAGTCCACTTGACGGCGCATTCGTTCCACCTGCTGCGCGATCCCAGCCGATAGTTCGGGATCGCCGTTGGCGCCCAGCCGTTCCGCTTCCTGCGCCAGGACCGCGAGCGGCGTCTTGAGCCCGTGCGCCAAATCGCCCGCCGTGGCCAACGCACGCTTGACGGCCTTTTCACGATCGTCCAGAAGCGCATTCAGATCGTCGATCAACGGCTGCACTGCCCACTGCGAAGTCCGGTCAATCCGGCCGCCATCAGGATTAAGCCCCCAAGTATTGGCCAACCGAACCCGAACTTGAGTGTGGCCGGCAAGACGTGTATGAACAACATCGAGAACATGTGCATCAGGGCGAGCAGTCCGCTGGTCCAAAGCAGCGACGCCACAACCAGGCGCGAACGAAGCGAGCGCAACATGGTCACGAGGACTCCTTCATGCGATACCCTAACCCGCGCACTGTTTCTATAAAAGACGGCCCGAGTTTTCTTCGGAGCCGTCCTATGAAGACCTCAACGGTGTTCGAATCCCGGTCGAAATCCTGCGCGTAGATATGTTCCGTCAGCTCAGCTCGCGATACCACTCTCTCGCGATGATGCATTAAATATGAGAGTACGCGGAATTCGTGACTGGTCAGTTTCACAGGCACGCCGGCAACAGAGACCCGCGCGGCACGCGCATCGAGCGCCAGTGTGCCGCAGCGAATTTCAGCCTGAGCGAGACCGCTGGAGCGGCGGATCAAAGCCCGCAGGCGAGCGAGCAATTCTTCCATGCGGAACGGTTTTGATACATAGTCGTCCGCTCCGCCATCGATGCCATGGACTTTTTCATGCCAGCTTCCGCGCGCCGTCAAGATCAGCACGGGCACAAAAATCCCCGCTTCCCGCCAGCGGCGCAGCAGCGTTAAGCCATCCACCTTGGGCAGCCCGAGATCCAACACGACCACGTCGTACTGTTCGGTCTGCCCCAGAAAATCGGCTCGCTCGCCGTCCTGCGCGCAATCGACGGCATATCCGGCTTCACTAAGCGCTCTTAAGAGCTGCCGGGACAGCAACTCCTCGTCTTCTACCACCAGAACTCGCAACCAAACATTTATAGCGCGATTTGGATGAACGGAGGCTGAACGCGCCATTCAGGTTCCATTCAGACGCGATGTTTCAGGATAGGCCTATCGTGATCCGAATACAGCATCTGAACAAATCGTACGCAACCCCCGCTGGCGCATTTGAAGCGCTGCGAGACATCAGCCTCGAGATCGGACCCGGCGATTTCGTCGCGATTAACGGCAAGTCCGGAAGCGGCAAGTCCACGCTGCTTAACATGCTCGGCGGCATCGATCGCCCGTCATCGGGTTCCGTAGTAGTCGGGGGCACGGCGATCGAGACCATGAGCGAAAGCCGTCTCTGCCAATGGCGCGGTCAGAACGTCGGGTTTGTGTTCCAGTTTTTTCAATTATTGCCCACGCTGACGGCGGCCGAAAATGTCATGCTGCCGATGGACTTCCGAAAATCGCTTCCCGCGCAACAGCGGCTGAGTCGAGCGCTCGAACTACTGGACGATGTCGGCGTGGCCGACCAAGCGGATAAATTGCCGGCGACCCTCTCGGGTGGGCAGCAGCAGCGCGTCGCCATTGCTCGCGCCCTCGCCAACGATCCGCCGGTAATTCTGGCCGACGAGCCGACGGGAAATCTCGACTCACAGACCGGCGCTGCCATCATGCGGCTCTTTGCAAGACTTGCGGCCGATGGCAGGACCGTAGTGGTTGTGACCCACGAGCGGGAACTCTCGGGACTGATCGACCGGGGCGTGGAACTCGCGGATGGATCGGTAATTTCACAATGACCGCAAGGCAGTGGAAAGCGCTCCGGGATTTATCGCAGGAGGGCACGCGCACGGTCTTGGTGGTGTTCGCGGTCGCTGTCGGAATCGCTGGTTTCACGGCGGTTCTTTCAGCGTATGCGGTTCTGGCCCGCGAGATGAATCGAGAATATCTCGC
>JBEKUT010000637.1:0-3393 GCA_049514735.1 Bryobacteraceae bacterium | reverse complement strand
ACTTCCACGGCCTGTCGGCATTTGTGGTCTTCTCGAGTGTGGCGGCTCGCTTCTTCGGCCCGCAGGTCAGCGGAATCGGAACCACACCTTCCTCGCTGGGATCGACTTCCGTGTTCCGTATCGACCATGACGAGCTCTTTAATCAGACCACTCACCTGCAATACCAGCCTTGGAAAACCGGTCCTTGGTTGAGTTTTAACTGGCGCTATGACAGCGGCCTCGTGGCTGGTCCCGTGCCCTGCGCCGGAGGGAACTGCAACAACGGACCCAATGGAACCGACAGCATCGTGGATGTCTCAGGACTGACGCCCGATCAACAATTCGAAGCCGGATTATTCTGTGGCGCGGTCCACGCCACGCCAACCAATCCGATTAGTCCGAATGGCTTGTGCCCGGCTTCGCAGTACGGTTCGACTCTGGTCAAGATTCCCCTCCCCGGAACCGAGAATGACGACCACAATCCACCTCGCATCGATTCGCGAAATCTCTTCGATCTGGCCGTCGGCCACGATAACCTGTTTCACGGCGACCGTTATAAGTGGAGCGCACGTATTGCCGTTGTCAATTTAACTAATAAGTACGCGCTATATAACTTCCTATCTACTTTCAGCGGGACACATTACGTGACTCCCCGGACAATAACGGCAACCATCGGCTTCCACTTCTGACAATGTGGCGCAGGCCATCGGGTTTGTGGCCTGCGCTCCCCGCGGTCCGCGCTCTCACCACTGCAACATCTGCCGCACCCCGTGCGCCTGCCTCTTACTCACCGTAAACTGCTGCCCATTCGACAAAGTGAGTAGCCATCTCTGACTACTCAACGGACTCATCTTCCGCACATGATTCACATTCACGATCGCGTTGCGATGCACCCGGCGGAACGAAACTTCGGCCAGCCTTCCTTCGAGATCCTTCAGCGTCTGCGTAGCCAAAAACCGCTGCTTCTGCGTAATAATCCAAACCAACTCGCCTTCGGCCTGAAACGCGAGCACCTCGTTAAAATCGAGCAGAAAATACTCCGCGCCCGCTTTTCCGACCACCTTCCTCACCGTCACCTGCGGCGGCTGCCGCATGGCGTTCCCTAAGCGAACCACGTCTTCGGCCAATTCCCTGGAACGCTCTCGCAAACCTCTGGCGCGGTCAACAGCCCTGCGCAGCCTCTCGGCGCGAACAGGCTTCAGCAAATAATCGATGGCACCGGCTTCGAAGGCCTCAATTGCATGCTGGTCATAAGCAGTGACCACGATCACGACCGGCAAAATCTCCGCGCCTCGCAGATTCTCGACAACTTCAAATCCGCCCATAACCGGCATTTCCAGATCCAGAAAAACCAGGTCCGGCCGCAGCGCCGAGATCTGCGTAAGCGCGGCCAATCCGTTCTCCGCTTCTCCCACGACACTCACCGATTCGACCAGCTCGAGTTCCTCCCGCAGAACTTGACGGGCAATCGGTTCATCGTCGACGATGAGCGTTTTCAGCATTTATTTCAGACTGCTTCAGCGGCCGCGAAAGGAACGCAAAACTGAACCTTCGTCCCGCCCGCATCCGAGACTATGTCGAGATTGACATCCGGCCCATAACAAAGGTGCAGACGTTTTGAGACGTTCGCCAGCCCGATTCCCGTGCCGTTGTGCTTCAAATTTGCCGCATCCACGCCGAGACCGGTATCCTCAATCGCGATCCGTACGCACGCATCCATCACCTTCACCTTAAGACGCAGCCAACCTTCTTTCGGACTCAGCGCCAAGCCATGTTTCACGGCATTTTCAACCAGCGGTTGAATCGAGAGCACCGGGATCCTGACGGCCAGCGCGCCATCGTCGACATCGATTTCCGTATGCAAACGCGGCCCCAGACGCAACGACTCGATTTCCAGATAAGCTCGCACGATGCCGAGTTCCTCGGAAAGCGGAATCAGGACTCTCTCATTCTGAAGCGAGTATCGAAAAATCTCCGCCAGGTTCATCACGGTGCGCCGAGCGCCTTCCACTTCGCGTGGAATTGTCCCGTACAGCGTATTAAGCGCGTTGAATAAAAAATGAGGATTGATCTGCGATTGCAACGCCCGCAGCTCCGCCTGCGAAACCAGTTGCTGCATCTCACTCCGGCGAAACCGCTCTACCTCCTCGACAACAACGGCCGCCAGCCGGTCTAAAGCGTGAAGATCCTCGCTCAAATAACGGCGTCCGCCGCGCCGCCGGCCCAACAAAACGTAGCGAACCTCGTGCGGCGCAATCCGGATGGGGACGACGGCCTCCGCACTCTGGTACTCCGGCAAAGCGCGAATGCCGGGAATATCCATGACGCGCGTTGACAGTGCCACTGGAATATCGATCAAAGTGAGGCATAATGTTCCGCTGGTCTCCATATACCGCGCCATCTCGTCCGCGGCCCAAGTGAGATAGTCCGGTTCACTGCTCTGAATGGCGGCCATGGCGCGGAACTGTTGCCTGGCTTTTTCGAGGTCGGGCCGCCGAAACACCGCGCGCGTGAGCAATCTTTGGACATAGGATCTCAGAACCGCAAACACAATCAGGACCGCCGACATCGCTACCAGGAGGAAGACATCGACGGATGGGTTCGCGGTCAAATCCCCTATTCCGGGAACAAGCCGTATTCCCATTCGAATGACAACCGATGTGAGCAGGATTGCGAGCAGAACGTTAGTGAGAAACCGAAGAAACGCGTCGAGCAGGACGAAGCGATAATCCTGCAACAGTACAAACAGCGCGAGTGGAATGCCGGCGTGATGAAGAATCAGCTCTTTGGACCACGCGATGGAAGCGTGGCCGGAACCAATATGCACAAAAGACATCGCAAACAGAGCCGCGCACATCGCCCCCAGCATGCGGGAAGTCTTGCGGCGCTTGTCGGCTTCGCGCCCGGCAGCCAGTCCGATCAGCGCCGCAACGGTCAGCAGCCCGAAACCGATCGTGATCAGCAACAAAGCATACGACCCCAGGCCGTAGAAATGCATCGCCATCGCCGTCGCGCTGAGAGTGTATCCGAACGCCGTAAAGATTCGGAATCTCCCCTCCAACGACAAATGCAACAGGACGGCTGGGATAAAACTCAGTACCGAAAAACTGAAAGCGATCAGAACGCGGGGCGCCTCGCCGTAAACGTTGACGTACATTAAGACCGCGAGTGAACCCACGTTCCACAAGAACGCCAGAGCGGCGGCCGTGATGGAAGGCCAGCTCGCGCGCAGCCGCACCGCCGCGCGGTCGCGCAGCAGGAGAAGCAGGAAGATGCCAAAGATGACAGCCCCGGCCGAGTGCCCGATCAGATTGACAAGCTGGGGCTCGTGAATGTTCGGCATAACCTGCTATTTCAGGTTAATTCTTCGCCGTCTCAACATCCAGCACCGGACGCGGGTCCGATAAATTTGGA
>JBEKUT010000636.1:0-3447 GCA_049514735.1 Bryobacteraceae bacterium | reverse complement strand
ACGACTACACATTGCCCGATCTTCGATCTCACCGTGGTCTTCGGATCAGTAATCATGAAGAATATAAGGAGCTGATACATCGGGCCGGTGATAGGGGCAACTTCCGCCAGGAACGGATGCCCGGTGATCAACGTTCGGACGGCGGCGAGAACGATGAACGAAACGACGTAAGTTGCAGTTATGTGGAAGCGTTTCACGCGCCACATGATAAACGCGCCAAGAACCCATACCACTAGCATCGGCCAGATGCTATTTCCCCATTGAATGCTGAGCGTGGCGATGAACTCGGGCGCGATCAACAGCATCGCGCAGATCGCAAAATTCGAGGGATTCCAAAGATGCCGCCCGCGCCAACGAATCACATACTTTGAAGTGATCGCGATAGCGCTGGTTAGAGCGTAGGGCCAAAACTCGGGGGACCGGATCAGAATTCCCACACTGATGCCGGTGATGTAAGCACTCGCCAGAATAGGAAACTTGTGATACACCAACCGCGACAGCACAAGCTCAAACACCATGGCGGTCGCGATGGCGAGTAGCGTCCGCGAGAAGCTTTCCAGCACGCCGAACGAAATCTGGCCGACGAGCAGAATCAGGGTGATGAAAATAGGAGGAAGATACCGGTTCTCGATGCTGAAGATTCGGCCAACGGTGGACAGGAACCGCCCGGAATTCACGGCCGCGCGAGTGGAATCGTTAGCGGTAGCTTCCAGAATCATGACGGCTCTATTATCCTATGACATTCGTCGGGTTTCGGCGCGGTAATGGTCTGGGTTTTGCCGGAGGGCCAGCGAATCTCGACATGATCGATGGCGGAAGCTTTTCCCAACCCGAAGTGTAGCCGCCGGTCGTTCTGAGCGCAGAATCCGCTGCCGCCGGAAACTTCCTGCAATTGCTGCTGGCCGTTGAAGAAGACGCGCACTTCGGCGCCGATGGCGCCGCGGTTGCTGGCTCGCCCCTCCAACTCGAATTCGATCCAATAGTTGGCCGGCGAGACCGTGTTCCGGTAAAACAGCACCGGACCATTTTGATTTGCCACCACGGCATCCAAGACGCCGCGGTTCCCAAAATCGGCCAACGCGACCGAACGTCCGTCGTAAACATCGGTGACGCCGACCAACTGCGCGATTTCCTTGAATTGGCCTGATCCGTCATTCATGAAAATTTTCTTGTGCTGGTATCCGGAGAGACTACGGCCATCCAGCGGCGGCCAGTTCGCTGCATCGGAGATGATCGTCTTGTTGCCACCAGCGACCTTCGAATAGTCGTACCAGTAGCTCCGATTCCGGTCGAGCGAAACATTGCCGTTGGCTACGTACAGGTCTTCAAATCCATCGTTATTGAAATCCCCGAACTGAACGCCAAAGCTCCAGCCTCCCAGTTCTACTCCCATGGAACTCGCCAGATTTTCATAACGCGGGTCTGCATCCGATTTGCTTGTCTGGGGCATCCAAAGATTGTTGCCCTGAACCAGAACGCCCTCTTCCGAGATGTTCGAAACATAGACGCCGAACCGTCCCTCATTCAGAACGTCGCCGACAGCGGCGCTCATCCCGCTCTTCGGCGCATACCCAATCCCAGTCTCCTTGCCGGCTTCGCGAAAGCGCTTGCCGCCCTCGTTCAGATACAACTCGGAAACGCCGTAATCGTTGGCAACGAAAAGATCCGGATATCCCGTGCCGCGCAAATCGGCAGCCACCGCGGCTAACGCCCAACGCCGTGACCGGATGCCGAGTTTCTCTGAGACCTCCTCAAAATGGCCGTTACCCAAGTTGTGAAACAGATACTTCCGCCCGCCATTCTGCGCATACTCGAAGCTCTCCGGCATGATCTTCGTGGTTTTCAGATGCCAAAGATCGACGTCTTCGGGATAATAACCGCCGAGAAAAAGATCCAGCTTCCCGTCGCCATCGTAGTCAAACCAAATTGCCGTGTTGGCGTTTACCCAGCCGGGCAAGCCCGCCTGCTCCGTCACGCGCGTGAAGTGTTTGCCGCCGTCATTATGAAAAAGCTCCGGCTTGCCCCATTTGTACACCAGGACGTCTTCGTATCCATCGTTGTCATAGTCGCCCCAGACAGCTCCGGTGGACACGCCCGTTCCAGGCTCGTTTAAATCGGCGAGATCTACTTCCGCGGCGACATCGCGAAAGGTTCCATCGTGTTGATTGCGATAGAGAGCGTTCCTGCTGCCTTCCCCGCTATTGGTGACGTAGATGTCCGGCCAACCGTCCCGGTCGAAGTCGACAATTGAAACCGCGGCGCCCATTGAGGCAACCTGAGGCATAATGTGTTGAAGTTTCGCGTCCAGCTTAGGACAAGTGTGCCTAAAATCGATTCCGGCGGCTTTTGACGACTCTTGAAAACTGAAGCCGTAGCGGCTAAGAACGGTCGCCCGATCCAGAGAATTCCGGGATGCCACGTTATGGGCGCGAATTCGTTTGTACACGAGCGGCGCGGCCAAAAGAGCAATGAACAGAACCGCCAGTCCGATTCGCACCGTTTAATTCCTTAGCGCCTTTTGAAACATATCAGACGTTATATAGCGGGTATGAAAATTCCGCCAATCGCCGGGATGGCGTTTAAAAGCGGGGTCGTCTTCGAGTTCCCCGGGCTGCGCCGTGTAATCTTTCATGCCGTGATAGGGTAGCGGCAAAACGGTCTTAGAATAAACGGAGTTGAAGTCGCCGTCCTTGATCCATCCGTCTCCAATCATCACGTAATCGCGTTTCCAGCCTGCGGGCGGAGGATCAGGCGCGGCAAAACGGAGAAGCACTTCGTCGCCTGCATTCGTGATGACCATGCGGTCGTCTATTTTATCCAGCAATTCGCGGACATCCCCATAGCGCGTTGCATAACCCTCCAGGTCGTGCCAAATTTGTCCCGTGCTGACGATCTTACTGTATTCGGGCAGTTCAGGCGACGACTGATCCGCCGCTTTCACGGCTGAAAAGCCGCGATAACGCAGTTGGGCGCTACTCAAATCGAGATGCTGAATGCTGTTCCGATCGGGCGCGGCAGTAGCCCATCGGAGTTGGTCCCAATAAATCTCGAGGTTCGTGCGCAACCGCAGCTTTCGTGGCGCACCGGGGTGGAAGAGTCCCGTCAGATCGAGCACCACCGTCTTCAATTTGCCCGCGGGGAATCCGAGATCTTTTCTGGCAGTGGTCCACTGGCCGCGAGAATCCGGCGTCTCGATGCTGAGACCTCGCGGCTGCTGAATACTATTCTGTCCGATCGCAATATTGACTGTGGCATCGGTCGGGTGCGTCCAGCCCGTCCCGAGCAGATAGACTGAACCGGTGCGCGGAGCGCTCTCCGGCAGTTCCAACTCTACCCAGTGGTCCCGAGCTAAACCTTGATAGGGTCCACGCCCGAACGTATCCAGGTACTTCCGGTCGAGATCGCGCACAAACGCGGTAACATCATGGCCGCAGTCATCGCGCGCGC
>JBEKUT010000635.1:0-3462 GCA_049514735.1 Bryobacteraceae bacterium | reverse complement strand
CACGATGAGTGCGGGATGGAAGCCATTCTCCCTCATCGCCGAAACTGCATCCGCGTTTAGATCATCAATCATACTCAGATCGTGCTCACCCTTCGGCCGGATGTAGATATTCCGTCCTTCGCGATTCTGGTGGCGCAACCACGATACGGATCTGGCGACTGTCTCGGCGTCCCAAACACGGGGGATCATGACGGATTCACCCGTCCCGGCGTTCGGGTTGTAAAGCCCAACTTCAAAGAGTTCGGAACCCATGGCCGCGACTTGTTGTTCGACTGGTCGCCTAGTCTTGTCTATCGTATTACTCCGTTCTGTCCGTCTATCGGTGATTGTCACCACGGTGAGTATCTGATGATAAAGGAAATGACGGTAACCCTCCGGGACGGGATGAAGAGCGCGCTCCGCTGAAATCCAGGTCGCCTGGACCACGTTGGATAACGGTCGAGTACGAAGCCGAAATGTACGGACTCAACGCCAGCCGCGATGCCGGACGGCGTCGCTAGAGACCTCTCTGATTGGACCCGTTGGTCAGGATCGAGCCAGTTTCTCTACATCATGAGAATAGATACTTCTGTCGCAAGAAACCACTCGGTTTCCGGTCCTGCGTTGCCACGCCGCTTGAATCGTGCCGGGACCTGACGTCATTTTGATATATGGCGGGCCGCCCTGGACTCACCCAAGCAGATCCTTCTTGAACACTAGCGCTTTCGTTGTGGGAAGTTGCGTTTCATCCAACGCCAAAATCGCTTCTTGACCGCTTCCGGTTTTTGTTTGCCGAGTCGCTTCGCGACCTCCGCCCACGCGTAGCCTTGCCTCAGCATCGTGAAGATCTCCGCGATCTCCTTGTGCCGATCCTGCGCTATTCGCCGTTCAACGAGATCGAGTAGCAAATGTTGCTCATAAATCTTTTCGTTCGGCTTCGATCCGTGAACGTCTCTATCGAACGAATCCAGCGCCAGAGGAACGGTATGGTTGATGTGCCACCGGGAAGCGCCCGCGGCCAATTCCCGCGCTTCCCACATCGCGCGCACCAACACTCGTCGCCACGGCAGGATTCCGGCATCTTCGCCGTGCCGTTCCCACAGTTTGTGTACTGTTATGTCCGCCAACTCCGAGACACGTCGTACATCGCCGAGCCTGGCTCTGGCGATGCTGCAAAGCTGCTCCCGTACCGGGGCAACTCCCTGTTCGAACCAGACCGGAGCGATCTGATTTCCATGGCGGTCTACAGCAGGGATACAGATCGGAACGATCGTGTCTCGCTGGGATTCGGGCAACTGCTCATAGTCAAACGGGATGATGACAATTCCCGCGCTTTCCGGTACAGGGCAGAGCTTTGGCTTCTCGTCTCCCGATGCCTCCATGCGATTCTTTCACGGCACTCGGTCCGGGCAAATCGAATAGGCCCTCGCCGGCGCCGGGGGTAGGTCTCCTAAAAACAGAGAGGCTTTGGAAACCGGAAACCTCAGCGAATCATTCGCTCAAGATGCCTTTTTTCGATGCGAGAACCTCGCTGTCGCTGGGAAATCACTTTTGGGTGAGTTTTCCTCTCCTCAAATCCTCCTTATTACTTGAGGCGCCTGTTCCCTCGGTTGCCGATACGATCTTCATGGACCAGAGGAAAGACGCTCAGACAAGACTCTGGATTCGGGACCGGGACACCCTAGGGAATATTGTGGATCTCAGGCTGATCGAAGCAGCACACAGAGTTTGGGGGCGTGCACGACTGGTGGTAATCCGATATCTCACTGAGGATACAGAAGCGCCCGAGATTCTCGAGGCCGCCGTTGACTCTGCGTCTCGCGCCATGGGCAACGATCAATCTATTCAATTCTTCGACGCGTATCTTCTAAGGTCCGTCGCTCGTGAGTCCGTTCGGCGCTTACGAAAAAACAAACGCGTCGAGTATATGGATAACGTGGATCTGGAGCGGCTTGCTGGCGCCTTTTCATTAGATTTGGATCGCCAACTCGATGAAGCTAAGCAGATCGAAGTCTTTCGCGCCTATTTGGACGAGCAGGGACGTACGATGTACGGTCTCCGCGTTTTGGATTTCGATTGGCGATCAATCGCCAGGCTCACGGGATACGCGGACGCCCACAGCGCCGAGGTACAGTTCCGTAAAAAATTTGCTAGAGCCTTGGATCGATTCCGGGCGAATTACGATTCACGTCTGAAACCGCACTCAATCGAATGAATGCGCACCGCGTCGAGCGACTTCTAATGACCCTGTCCAACCAATCCACCTCCTCCAAACTGATGAGGAACGTTGTTGCTCTTGGCAAGAAATACTCAAAGAGCGGGTTTCCGAATCCGAACCGTGAGGGTTGCCCGGACCCCTCAAGCTTGCGAGCGATGGCGCAACGAGATCGACATCTCACTCTCGGAGACCTCCCTGTGTCCCACCTCGTTACGTGCTCTCCTTGCTTCCAGCAATACGCACACTACCGTCGTATGTCGTTTCTGATGCGAGGGCTTCAGATCACGGCGGCCACTCTGGGAGTTGTCGCCGTAATATTTGTGACGGCGCGACTTGTATCCGAGCACCCTCGCCGCAGCGGCGAACGAGTTACCTCGGAAAATCAGCTACGCCCAGGACAATCTCCGGTCGCGACGACGCAATCGAGGCCCACTATTGCTCCGTTTCTACTTAGAGTGGATCTTGCTCCTTTCTCGCCGACGCGGGGTGACGCAACAGACAACACCGTGAATAAGGTGCATCTCCCGCCGAAATTGCTCTGGCTGAAGCTACTTTTGCCCCTAGGTATGGAACCCGGAGAATATACGATTCAGCTGCAAGATGCGAACGGAACCGTGATTATCGATAAGCACGCACTTGGACACTTGGAGGACGGCGCCATGTCGGTGGATGTGGAGATCAATTTGGTTGGCACGCGAGGGGGCGCCTTTACCTTGATGATCCGGCCACCTGCCCTGGGCTGGCGGAGATTCTCCGTCATAGTCGAGTGAAGCGGTGAGTTACCGACAGCGTTCAAATTCGCGCGATAAGAACCAAGCGCAACTGTGCCCTGAGGAAATATCCGATGCGATGTAGCGTCTTTCGAATAGCGTTCGTGATTTTTTGCGTTTCATTCTTGGACGCTCAGCAGCAACAAGCGAAGGGACTGCTTGCGCGGGCACTTCATCTTGCCGATCTCTACAACTGGGCGGATGCGGCGCAGTCATTCGCTGAGGCAGAACATCTGTTTATTGATGCAGGCGATCACCGGAACGCCCTGTACGCAAAATTGGGCCTGATCCGATCAAACATTGAGCGTGACCAACGAACACTGCCAGCAGTTGCCGCGCAGCTCGCGGAAGCGTTGGAGGATGATGTTCTGCTTCAGAACGACAAGGAACTCCGCATGTTCTGCCTGATCGTCAAGGGCGACATAGACACGGAGACCAATACCGGGTCGATGATGCAGGATTGGGCACAAGTTCAGACACTCGCGCAGCAATTGG
>JBEKUT010000634.1:0-3465 GCA_049514735.1 Bryobacteraceae bacterium | reverse complement strand
AGGACGGTAAGGATTCAGCCCACTCGAAAGAGTGGGCTTTTTGCTTTTTAGAGGAACTTTTTAGGAGAGCATATGATCATCTCGATGAAGCTGCACTCGACGAGACAGGAGATTGAACAAGTCTGTGAACGCATCCGCGATTTTGGCTATAAGATCCACGCGATTGAAGGCGAGGAGCGTGTCGTGATCGGCGTTGTCGGCGTGGGCGATGTCACCCAGTGCCTCGAATCCATTGAGGCGATGCCTCAGGTGGAAAGCGCCGTCCGTATTTCGGCTCCCTACAAGTTTGTCAGCCGTGAGTTTCGCCATGAAAAATCGCAGATCCGCGTCAACGGACACGAGATCGGCGGCGACCAGTTCATTGTGATGGCCGGCCCCTGCTCAGTGGAATCGGAAAAACAAATCATGCAGGCGGCGGAAGGCGTGGCGAAAGCCGGCGCGCATCTCTTGCGAGGCGGAGCTTTCAAACCCCGCACGTCTCCTTACGATTTTCAAGGTCTCGAAACCGAAGGCCTCAAACTCCTGGCGCAGGCCAAGCGCGAAACAGGACTCGGCATCATCACCGAAGTGATGAGCGACCGCGATGTCGACCTCGTTTCCGAATACGCCGACGTGCTTCAGATCGGCGCCCGCAACATGCAGAATTTCGCATTGCTGAAAGCGCTCGGAAGGAGCCCGCGCGCCGTGCTGCTCAAGCGCGGCATGAGTTCCACCATTAAAGAACTTCTTATGTCCGCCGAATATGTGGTTGCGCACGGAAACCCGAACGTGATTCTTTGCGAACGGGGCATCCGGACGTTTGAAACTTACACGCGCAACACTTGCGACATCGCCGCCATCCCGGCGCTCGGTGAACTGACGCATCTTCCGATTATTCTCGACCCGAGCCACGCCACCGGACGCCGCAGCCTGATTGCTCCACTATCGCGCGCGGGCGTCGCCATTGGCGCGGACGGTCTGATCGTCGAGGTGCATCCCGCTCCCGAAAAAGCCATGAGCGATGGCGCGCAGTCGCTCAATCTGAATCAATTCGAGCAGATGATGAACGACCTGGAGCCCTATATTCGACTCTGGAAAAACTCGCGCGTGACAGAAGCTGTCGCGGCAGTGTAACCTGCAATCGTGCGGTTTCGATTTCAACCCTGGCAGCTTGCCGCTCTCTTGATCCTGGTTTGCGGCGGCGCCATCTCGGGCGTTTATTTTTATAAGACCTCCGGCGGCAACAGCCCCGCGGCCCTTTCGTCTTATCTGCCACTGGGCGAGGGAGCCCTGGTCTATATTGACGTGGACGCTCTGCGGCGCTCCGGCATCCTGGATCTAATCGCCGGCAAGAAAGCGTCCGAGGAACTCGAATACCAATCGTTCGTCGACGAGACGAAATTCGATTATCGCGACGATCTGGATGCCGTGGCGGCGCTTTTTAAGAACGATCAGGTCTTTATGGCGCTGCGCGGGCGATTCAATTGGAAGAGCCTGATGGCCTACGCGGCGCATCACGGCGGTTCCTGTCAGAACGGCTTCTGCGAAGTGGCCGGCAGCAAGCCCGACCGCAAGATTTCCTTCTATCCCATCAAGCCGGACCTGATGGCCCTGGCCGTGAGCCGCGATGGATGGGCCGCCTTTCAGATCGCGCATAAATCGGGCCGCCTCCCGATTGTGCCGCCCACGCAACCGGTGTGGGCCGTGCTTGCGGGACCGGCATTGAGGAACGTGAGCGGATTGCCTGCCGGCACGCAATCGTTCGCTTCGACGCTCCAAACCGCCGATCGAATGGTCTTCACGGTCGGCGAGCGTGACGATCATTTTGAACTCGCCGTCGACGTGACCTGCGAAAATTCCGACAAGGCGTCGACTCTTCTGAACCAACTCCAATCGACCACGGACACCCTGCGCAGATGGCTCGACCGCGAGCACAAGCAACCGAACCCGGCCGATGTCAGCGGCCCTCTCTCGGCCGGCTCGTTCCGCCGCGACGACCGCCAGGTCTTCGGCGCGTGGCCCGTACAGCGCTCCTTCATTGAGGCCATGGCCGGAGGATCAGATCGGTAACGCGAACATTCCGGGCGTCCTCTGTTGCGGCAACCTGGTTCGCGATATCCTGGTGGGTCCCGTCTCCGAACCGCTTTGGGGACGCACCGTCTGGGTCGATTTCATTGTCGAAAGTTTCGGCGGCAACGGCGCCAACACATCTTATGCGTTGGCCAAGCTGGACACCCCGGTGCGTTTATGGGGAATGCTCGGCGGCGATGAAGCGGGCGATCGCGTCCTTAAGGAATTGCGGAACGCGGGCGTCGATACCAATCACGTGGCGCGCAGCGTTTCGCCCACGCCGGTTTCTGTCGTACTGGTGAACCCCAACGGAGCCCGCGCTCTGCTCCATCGACCCGGAGCGAGCCGCGAAGCCTTCAAAGACCCGCCGCAACTCACGGACGATTTGATTCGCGATTGTACGTGGTTCCATTTGGCGAACCTCTTCGCGCTTCCCGCCTTACGGCCGCATGCCGCCGGCTTAGTGGAACAGGCGCACCGCCGCGGGCTCTCCGTTTCCATCGATACGGGATGGGACGCGCGCGGCGAATGGCTCGATGTTCTCGGCCCTTGTCTGCCCCACGCCGACCTGCTCTTCGTCAATGAAGATGAAGCGCGCGAGTTGACCGGCGTCAGTCACCCCCTGCAGTCCGCGCAGGCATTGCTGGATCATGGCGCGCGCCGTGTCGTTGTGAAACTTGGCGCGGCGGGCTGCGTCCTGTTTGATGGCGCGGAGAGCCTCGCTTGTCCGGCCTTCCAGGTGGACGCTGCGGACACCACCGGCGCCGGCGATTGCTTCGTCGGCGGCTATCTGGCGGGACTCCAGCGCGGCCTTTCGCATTCCGATTCGGCGAATCTCGGCAATGCGGCCGGAGCCCTCTGCGTCCGAAAAATGGGCGCCACCACAGGCCTGCTGAATCTCGAAGAAACGCTGGCCTGGATCAAAGCGCAGCAGTAATGGTGAGATGGGCGATCAGCGGCCCTCGCTCGACGGCGGCACTACGCTCTTCAACCGCAGATAGACGGCCAGATACCCGTACTCTTCGTTATCGTGAATCACTCCCCGCATCAGCGCGCCAAAGTGCGTGAATTCCCGGGGACCCAGCTTCACGACGTCCTTGCCGTTCGCTTCGGTAAGTCCATCGAACGCGGCATCGCAATCGGCGAAGGAATCCTTGAGCGCCGCGACGATGTCCGCTTTCGCCGTCTTCGTGCCCGCAGTCGCCGCTTTCGTCTTGCCCATCACTCCATTGCACAAACGTGTCTGCGAATCGGCGATATGCGCCACCAGCGCGCCGAATGTCCGAATTTCAGCCGTCGGCTTGAAACCGTAATCCTCTTCCGGCATCTTGTCGGCCGCCTTCAGAATATTGTTCTTGATGTTTGTGTACGCCTGCTGCGCTTCGCCGCTCAGCGTAACTTGTCCCTGCAAGGCCA
>JBEKUT010000633.1:0-3467 GCA_049514735.1 Bryobacteraceae bacterium | reverse complement strand
CGGAGGTCTGCATGTCGGACGATATGGTTGTGGTGTTGGTGACGCCGGATTCGACATCGTACATGCCGCGTTGGACACCGGCGCGCGCCGAGTTCGAGACAATGCTGGCGTAATAGAAAAGCCGCGCGAAGTCCGAAACACCGCCCAGCAATAGGAACAGGAGTGTCGATCCGAGGGCGAACTCAATTGCGGCGTTGCCCCGGCGTTTTTCGTTGCGATTTTTCGCGTCGCCAGTTTTCAGGGTGTTGTCCATGGTGTTACTCCACCAGAGCCGTCATGGCGCTCGGGATCGGCGATCCGTTAGTCAACGAGGAATAGTCGTTGTTGATATACAGGTTGGAGTTGCCGTTAATGCTGAGGGTGTCGCACACCACAATGATGTATCCGGAGCTGACGTTGGCGCCGGTCCATTCCATCTCGCTGTTCTTGAGGTAGAACGCGCCATTGATGGTCGATGTCGTCATGCTGTTGATCTGGTTTATGGTGGAACTGGTGCCTAGGCTGCGGTCCTGGAAAAAGGCGATGCCGGCCAGGCTGCCGGAGGTTGGAGCGTTCAGGTTGATCACCGACTGGCCCGTGATAATGATGGGCGCGAAGGCGTAAGTCGTAGTGCAGCCATAGCCAGTGCTGTTGGTGTTATAGATGGTCACGCCCGCGGTGGCATTGACGCTCCCCAGGTTCGTCATGTTGAACCCTCCACCCGCCATGACATAAGTGCCCGCCGTCATTGTGTAGGTGGCGCCATTGGGATTGCCGATCGTCAGCCCGCCGCAGTAGACGCCGGGACCGATGGTGTTGCTGGGGGGTGGCGAGTTATGGTCATACTGGGTGGCGGACGTCTTTACCGTTGTTAATCCAGTGGGCGCCGTAAGAGCCGAAAGAGGATCGGTGACGCTTGAAACTGTGGTAGGCGTGGTGCTATGTCCGGCGGCCACGTCGTACATGTAGGTCCCGTTATTCATCACATAGCCGCCCACTACTCCGACTTTGGCGCTATTGGCGAGATCGAGCGTGATGCTGCCCACGCTCTGGTAAGCGTTCGAAGCCGTGGATGCGGCATAGGCCGAGCAAGCGAAGGTGACGGTGTTGCTTCCCGACATCCAGATGGCCTGCGCGGCACTGGGATTCAGAGCGTAGATGCAACCGGAGTTCGAACTGCCAATGGCCGCGGTGGAGCGGGCGCCGACCGTCGTACTGTTCTGGCCCAGAATCATCATAAACAGGTTGGGGACGGTCTGTCTGACGATCGCTTCGGTATACGAGCTGTTTCCGGCGAAGCTTCCATAAACCGGTGGATTGTTGATCGTTACAGTGGTATTGTTGCTGCCGTTGGTGAAGCCGTTCAAGCCCGCGACATTCTGTGCATCGGTGGTAGCGGTGGAGAGGCTCAACCCCTTCTTCAGGGCGAGCGTGGCGGACATGGCAGCCGCGTCCGCGGCGGTTTGCGCCCGGCGCCGCACCCAGGAAAGGTATCCGGTGTCTGCGGCCAGTCCGACAAATGCGATCAATGCCACAGACGACAATGCCGTCACTATTAAGATGTATCCCCTATCTCGGCGATTGGGTTTGCATACGATATTAGTCATAAGCCCGGTGGAAACTCTTCCTCTAATAGCAGCGTAAGGCAGGAAGGGCCGGGGGCTCACTAGGCGCTACACCCTAATCTATAAATCGCGTTCCCCGATTACCAATAGTACGCAGGTATGCAAACTGGCACGCGTACAATGGTGGACGCATGCGATTCTTTCTCTCGACCGCGCTGCCGCCGTACGACAGGGTGCTCCTTATCGAGAGTGGATCGCGTGAGTTGTTTGAGGATCTTCTCGCCGGGCTTTATCGCAAACATCCGAACATGCAGGCCGACCTGGTGACCTGCTACGCCGGGGTCCCGCAGCATTTCAAGTCAGACCACGGCAAAGTCTATCGCATACACAATTATCCCGATGCGCGGGCGCGGCGGGCGTTCTATTCCGAGTTGGCGGGCAACCGCTACAACATGATAATCATGATCTGCGCGGCGCAGCCGATCATGACGAAATGGAAGTGGATGCTGGTGGCGCGGGTCCGCAAGAAGGTTCTGATCCTCAATGAGAATGGGGATTACTTTTATTTCGACCGCGGGAACCTTAGTACGATACGGGAGTTCGTCCTATTTCGGGCCGGGATGTCGGGCGCGGTTGCCGTACGTACACTTAGCCGTCTGATCGCGTTCCCGTTCGCTCTTTTGTATCTCATCCTGTTTGCCGCCGCGGTTCATTTAAGGAGAAAACTGAGAACGCTATGAAAGCCGTCTATGTCGAAAAGCCGGGTGGTCCGGAGAATCTGATCAACGGAGATCTACCGATACCTCAACCGGGACCCGGACAGGCCCTGGTCAAGATTGCCGCGGCCGGAATCAATTTCATCGATATTTATTTCCGCAGCGGCCTCTATAAAGCCGATCCCCCGATCCTGCTCGGCAACGAAGGCGCGGGAATCGTGGAAGCGGTTGGACCGGATGTGTCGGAAGTCCAGGTGGGCGACCGCGTCGCATATGCGATGCAGCGTGGTTCCTACGCCGAATATGCCGTGGTTCCGGCCTGGATGCTGGTAAAGATTCCAGATGGTGTGGATTTTGCGACCGCTGCCGCAGCCATGCTGCAAGGGATGACTGCCCATTATCTGACCCACTCCACCTATCCTTTGAAGGCGGGAGATCGCTGTCTGATTCATGCGGCCGCCGGCGGCGTCGGATTGCTGCTGGTGCAGATGGCCAAGATGCTGGGGGCGCACGTCATCGGCACTGCCGGCAGCGAGGAGAAGGCGCAACTGGCGCGCGCCAACGGCGCCGATGACGTGGTGGTCTATACCAAGGAAGACTTCGTTCCCCGCGCGAAAGGCGTCCACGTGGTTTATGATGGCGTAGGCAAGTCGACCTTCATGCCGAGTCTCGATTGTCTTCGCCCGCGCGGCATGATGGCGTCATTCGGCAATGCCAGCGGTCCGGTTCCGGAGTTCGCGCCGTTGATTCTCAGCCAGAAGGGCTCGTTATTCCTGACACGGCCTTCCCTGGCGCATTACACTTCGACTCGCGAGGAACTGCTGTGGCGCGCTGGCGACGTCTTGAACTGGATCGCGGCAGGAAAGCTGAAACTTCACATTCACAAAGTTTATAAGCTATCGGAAGCCGGGCAGGCGCAGACCGATCTGGCATCGCGCAACACGACCGGGAAGTTGGTTCTCGTACCGTGAGTCCGGACTCAAAGCAGCAGGATTTTTACGGCGAGTTCAAGATCGACGCGCTTCTGGTCTCGTGGCTTCCGAACGTCCGATACCTCTCGGGTTTCACCGGCAGCAATGGAATGGTGTTACTGACCCCGGATTCTATGACGCTGTTCACCGATCCGCGCTATGCCATCCAGGCGGTGCAGGAAAGCCTCGGGAAGGTGGTAGTCGCGAAGGGTCCGCTGGTGAAGAGCGCGGTCCGT
>JBEKUT010000632.1:0-3491 GCA_049514735.1 Bryobacteraceae bacterium | reverse complement strand
TCGACGCCAAGATTCGTGAGTTCTATTTGCCGGATCGCGCCTGTCCGGTGAACTATGAGCCGTCCGGCGAAGATTTTCTTTCGCCCTGTCTGGCGGAGGCCGACGCTGTCCGCCGCGTTGTCCACGGCCAGGAGTTCGCCGATTGGCTGGGACAATTCCTTCCGTCGATCGCGTCTTTAAAGCCAGCCATTGTGACCGATCCGACTGATGGTAAACTCGCCCATCTGGATGGTCTGAATCTGAGCCGCGCCTGGATGCTCGAAGGTATCGCTTCCGCGCTCCCTGCCGGAGACAAGCGCGCCGCCATGTTTCTCACTGCCGCTCGGGAACATGCCGCGCCCGGCCTTCGTGCGGTTACGGGCGAACATTACGAAGGAGGACACTGGCTGGGCAGTTTTGCGGTTTATCTTGTCACAAAACGGGGCATCGCGCAACGTTAAGTGTGATATGCTTCAAAATCCGGCGATTTAGTTTGCAAGCTTGGTTGAGGTGGGGCAGACGATCACTTTGCGTCGTCTGCCGATTTGACGAACGGGCAGGCCACTAAAGACGATGGCCCGCCCCACATGAACGATTCAAAAGGAGGAGTGTTTATGCGTCCCATTCGCGTTCTCATGCTTTTATGTACTCTTGCCCCCATTGGTTTCGCGCAACTGAGTACTTCCCAAAAAACCGCCGATTTTAACCAACTGGCGGCGTTGTACGCCAAGAATTATGCTCCGTATGAGCTAAAGGTTAGCCTGGTCGGTTTCGACCTGTTCAACATCCAGCCGTGGCTTACCCAGGTTGAGCAATCGACCACCGATCTCGAGTTTTACGATATCTGCGTAAAATACGTCGCGAGCCTGCAGGATAGCCACGACGAATTCGTCCTGCCGTCGATGTTCGAAGCCTGGCTTCACATGGATGTCGACATTTACGACGGGAAGGTTTTGATCGCCGGCATCGATCAAGACTATCTGTCACCCCGCAGATATCCGCTCCAGATAGGAGACGAAATTGTCTCCGTCGACGGAACCTCCGCGGCGGACTTGATCACTTCGTTCCTACCTTACGCGGTCAACGGCGAAGGGAATGCCACCAGTCGCATGCGCCTGGCGGCCGGCGCCATCACGGACCGGTACCAGGGCTGGATGACAAACGCCCCCTCAATCCCTAACGAGGCAACTGTCGTGGTGAAGAGCCAGAACGGAAAAACTGCGACTTACTCAATTCCTTGGGACAAAACCGGGGTCCCGCTTGTGAGCGAAGGACCGGTACCATCTCCGCAGGCGCTCCTTGCCGGCACAAGAGTGCAAGGAAAAATCCGAAATACCGCGCGAGCTTCCAACCGGCGTCCCCGGCCGAGCCGCGGCAACCCCTGGGGAATTTATCAAGGCCCTAGGGAGCCGGGCACTCCCCCTGTCGTCCCCGGTTACATGTCCGCGCTTATTAAACTACGCACCATGGTCGCGACCCACCCGTTGGGAGCATTCGGCAGCGTTGGCATCGACCCATTCGATAATCCCAATCCATTATTCTATTTGCCAGCCAATTTCACTCTCCGTCTTGGTTCCCAACCTACCGATGAGTTTGTGTCCGGCACTTTCCCGGTCGGCTCGAGTACCGTCGGTTATATCCGGATCTGGACCATGGAACCGGACGACCAGACTGCGGCGTTAACCCAGTTCCAAACCGAGATTCAATACATGCAGCAAAACACCGATGGTCTGATAGTCGACATCATGGGCAACGGCGGCGGGAATGCATGTTATCCGGAAGGTCTTGCCTCCATGCTCACTCCGTACACGTTCAGAGGCGTCTCTGCCGAGATCCGCGCCACTGAGAACTGGGTCGAGGACTTTTCGTCGGCGGTGGTGGAGGCGCAGCAAGAGGGCGCACCACAATATGTCATTGATCTTTACAACAACTATCTGACCGATGTGGAGGAGGCGCTGGCGCAAAATCGTGGGCGAACAGGAAATGAACCGCTCTGCAATTACACCTTCGACGTCACTCCGGCCACCGACGACAAAGGCAATAACATAGCTTATACCAAGCCGATCCTGGTTCTAACCGACAGTTTCACTCTGTCCGCGGCTGAGGTCTTCGCGATGTTCCTGCAGGATTCCAAGCGTGCCACGATATTTGGAGCGCGTACGGATGGCGCTGGAGGGACGGTCGTTGCATACTCCAACGCCACCACCTATTCGGAAGGATACGCCCGTGTGACCGAAAGCCTGATTACCCGCGCCGCAGCCGTGCAGACACCCGGTTTCCCGTCCAGCATCTATTACGAGGGAATCGGTATCTATCCGGATATCGTGCAGGATTATCAGACCGCGGACAACTTAGTCAATAATGGAGCGACCTTCGTGACCCAGTTCAGTACGGCGATTTCGAACCTTATCGCCAAGAGCAAGCAATAGCTTATGGTAGGGCAGGTCATCGCCTTGCGTGACCTGCCTTCTTCGCAGAGAAAAGCAGACGACAAAAAGCGATCGTCTGCTCTACCAATGGCTAGGTTTCGTATACAAGCGACCCGTGCCGGCTAGGGCTGAAGATAATTTGACTTACGGCCAATCCTGGGAGGAGTGCCGAATAAGCAAAATCTGAACCTGGTTTTCGACGATTTCGTGCACGACAATATATGGCCAAGGAGCGAACACCAGTTCCCTTGTGTCCGGCGCCCACGGTGCGGTAAATTCCGCAGCGGCATCGATGCCGTTGTAAATCGTTTGGGCCACACGATGTGCCGCTTCAGAATTCTCTCCGCGAATGCGTTCGACTATTCTGGCGAGGTCGCTAGCGGCCTCGGGCGTCCAACGGACCCGCATTACGAGCGAAACATTTGCTCGATACGTTCCACCACGGCATCGTGCTCCAACATGTCGCCCCGGCGAGCCGAAGCGCGACCGACCTCGACTGCTTCAATAAAGCGAGCATCATAATCGACCAGGCGCTCGATGGCCTCTCTGGCCAGCGTTTCAGGATCGCGCCCGCGCTGTGTAGCGATGCGGTCCAATTTGGCTTGCAGATCGGCGGGCAGATTTACTTCCATACGTCAAGCCTAAAGGCGCCGGGGCTTCCTGTCAATTCCAGGAAGGATGCCAGTACACCGCGTGACAGGGAGGCTTGCCCGGAGTAAACTGGACAAATTGATCGAGGACAGCATGAATCTGACGATTGAACTTGCGGACGAAAAAGTTGCGGCCCTACGGGCTCAGGCGGCAGCCCACGGACTGACGGTTGAGCGATGGGTTGAACAAATAGCGGAGCAACATGCCGACGAGCCACCGTCCTGCATTGCAGACCTGCAGAGAACCAATCCGGCGGAATGGGCCCGCCAATTTCATGAGTGGGCTGAAAGCCACAACCGCACAACGCCGCTGTTGAGCGATGAAGCCATCAGGCGCGAAGGCATTTATCCGGACCGCATTTAACGCATGCTCATAGACACAAGCGTCCTGATCCGCACGCTGCAGCCTCATCATCCCCTCTATAGTTCCGCG
>JBEKUT010000631.1:0-3493 GCA_049514735.1 Bryobacteraceae bacterium | reverse complement strand
GGCGAGCGTATGCAGAACCTCATGCTGCGGCTCGGCATGGAAGAAGATGTGCCGATCGAATCGAAGATGATCACGAAGCGTATTGCGGCCGCTCAGAAGGCCGTCGAGGCGCAGAATTTTGCCTCGCGCAAACACATCCTCGAATACGACGACGTGATGAACAAGCAGCGCCAGGCCGTCTACGGTCTGCGCAACACGCTGTTGAGCGGCGCCGATCAGCGCGAACGCATCATGGATATCGTGCGCGGCATCGTGGGCGCGTTCATCGATACGCGCTGTCCCGAGAAAGAACATCCTACGGCTTGGGACTATATTGGTCTGCAGTCCGACGTGCTCACGCAGTTCGGCGTGAAGATCGACACGCAGGAACTGGCGCAGTTGAGCCGCGCCGAGATCGAAGAGAGCATCGTCGAACAGCTCGAAACCCGCTACAAAGAGAAAGAAGAAGTGGTCGGGCCCGAAATGATGCGCGATGCCGAGCGCATGATCATGCTCAACGTCATCGACAACCAGTGGAAAGACCACCTCTTGTCGATGGATCACCTGAAGGAGGGCATCGGACTTCGCGGCTACGGCCAGAAGGATCCGCTGATCGAGTACAAGAAGGAGTCCTTCGTCCTGTTCCAGGACATGATGGACCGCATCGAAGACGAGTCCATCCGCTACCTGTTCTTCCTCCAGATTTCGAGCGGACCGGAGATCGGCGGAGATGGCGGCGGCAATGGCGCTGGCATCAGCCGTCCGCGTCCGGTGCTGCCGTTCGATCCTGAAGAGGATGAGTTCGACGACGAAGACGAGGAACAAGAGCCCGTCGCCGTCCCCGATGACAAACGCCGCGAGGCGCAGCTTTCGGTTCAGGATTTCACCCGGAACATCCATCGCAAGAAAGACAAAGAGATGGCGGAGCTGAATTTCGTGGGTGGCGCGGCCGCCGGAGCCCAGAAGAAACAGGCCATCTCAACCAAGAAAGCGGGCCGCAACGATCCATGTCCATGTGGGAGTGGAAAGAAATACAAAAAATGCTGCGGAGCTTCGTAATCTCGACATTTCTGGCCGGAGCGGCCTACGCCGCAGTCTGGCCTCAGCAGATCGGCAAGAACCAGCTCAAGTCCGAGCAGGAGGTCCAACTGGCGGATCGGGGCCTCTGGGACGAGTTCGGCCTCACGGCGGCCACCAAGGCCGATTACGGCGCATTCCAGGCCACGGCCTATCGCTTCAAGGACGGGACGGATTCCTTCGCCGCAAAACAGTTCTTAGCCGCGTCCAACCCGAATACCACCCTCGCCGGTAACTACGTGATAACGTGCGAGGGCCGCTGTCCCGCCCCCAAAGACTGGGCGGACGTGGAACTCGCGGGCAAGCGTCATGGCGAGACCCCTCTCATTTGGGCCTACATGCCATCCAAGGGACGCGTAGCCGGCTCAGAGCGCTACGCCCTGGGTTCGCGTGGCCTGAAGCAGTTCGAGCCCCGTATTCCGGCCCCCGCTGCCGCTTTCGAGTTTGGAACCGAAGTAGCAACGGCGAAGTATCGAACGGCCAAGGGCGAGGAAGAGCTGGTTTTGTTCTATTTTCCAATGCCGCAAGTCGCCCGGAAGCAGCTCCTGGAAGTCCAAAAGGTATCGGGAGCCGTCGTGAAGCGCAGTGGTTCAATATTAGCTGCGGTACTAAACCCGCCCGATCCGGCAATGGCCGAAAGCTTGCTGGCGCAAATAAATTATGAAGCCCAGGTAAGCTGGGATGAGCAGCCTCCACCCAAGGTCACGGCCCAGAGCTTGGCGAGTATGGTGCTCACGATCTTCAAGTTAGCAGGGGCTTTGATCCTCTTTTGCCTATTCGCCGGTCTGGGGTTCGCCGGGCTGAAGCTGGTCCGTCAGCGGCTTGGCTATCAAAGTGCTGATGGGACGATGATCGTTCTCCATCTGGTGGACAGATAACTTCCCGTGTTTCTCCACCTTAGAAGCCACAAGGGTGTTTTCAAGCGGCTTTTCCTCAGGGTTTTCCACAGCTTTGCAAATCCTGGGGATCGCCGTAAATCGGCCTAGGTGAGCGTGTTAGGGATAATTTCCGCGCGCCAGCTTTTCCACTTGACGCGCCTTGCCCACAGACCCTATCATCCAATCACAAACAGGTTTTGACGGTTGCGTTTCCGTCGAATCTGATTCTCCCATAAACATCACCCTGGTAGAACAGGGCGTATGAAAATGCTCACCTTCATCGGGTGGGCATTTTCATTTTTTCGGGTTTTCCATACGTTAGTCTGAAGGTATGAACCCCCACGCCCGCCGGCAGCCCCCCAAACCGCTACCGTCCTGGCGCGAGCGATTCAAGGCCCTCAAGAACGTCACCCCGTTGCTTCGGATGGTCTGGGATACCAGTCCAGCGCTGACGTTGTCCACGGTCCTGATTCGCCTCTTTTCGGCCTTCTTCCCGGTGGCGCAGCTCTGGGTCGGCAAGCTGATCATCGACCAGGTAGTTCGCGTGGTCACACACCGCTCGTCCGCGCCAGGACGGGTCTGGATCTACCTGGGATGGGAGATTGGCCTCGTGATCGGCAGCGACCTGCTGGGCCGCCTCGGCGCGCTCTGCGACAGCCTCCTGGGCGACAAGTTCACCAATCACCTCAGCCTGCGCCTGATGGAGCACGCCGGAACGCTGGACCTGGTCTCCTTCGAAGACCCCGTTTTTTACGACAAGCTGGAGCGGGCTCGCCGCCAGACCACCGCCCGCTTAGGCATGCTCGCGACCGTGGCTTCCATGGGTCAGCAACTGCTGACGCTGCTTTCCCTCTCGGCCGCGGTGGTGGCCTTCTCGCCCTGGTTTCTGATTCTCATGGTCGCGGCCGTGATCCCCCAGTTCCTGGGCGAAACGCGCTTCGCGATGCTGGCCTATTCGATTCTTTATCGCTGGACGCCGGAGCGCCGCGAGCTCGATTATCTGCGCTGGCTGGGCGCGAGCAATGAGAGCGCCAAAGAGGTCAAGATCTTCGGCCTCGGCGATTTTCTCACGCAGCGTGCGCGCCGCCTTTTCGACCAGTTCTATATCGAGAACAAGCGTCTCGCGATTCGCCGCGCCGGAACCGGATCGCTGCTCAATCTGCTGCCTACCGCCGGTTACTATGCGGCCTATGTTCTGATCCTGGTTCGCACGCTCGCGGGACGGTTGACCATCGGCGATCTCAGCTTCCTGGCAGGCTCTTTTGCGCGCTCCCGCAGCATCATTGAGAACCTGTTTTCAAGCGTGAATAACATCGCGGAGCAAGCCTACAATCTCAAAGATCTCTTCGACTTTTTCGAAACCACCCCGGCGATTGTGTCCAAACCAGGCGCGCTTCTCGCGCCGCGCCCGATCAACTCGGGCTTCGAGTTTCGCGACGTCTCCTTCTCCTATGCGGGCTCGGAAAAGAAGGTCCTCGATCGCATCAATTTTCGCTTCGATGCCGGAGAACGGATTGCCCTGATCGGTGAAAATGGAGCCGGCAAGACGACGCTCGTCA
>JBEKUT010000630.1:0-6850 GCA_049514735.1 Bryobacteraceae bacterium | reverse complement strand
CCGAGATTCGTGTTTGCTCCCGCTGCTACTCGACGGAGACCCTTAGCTTCGGCGAGTAGTAAGGCTCGTTTCCCAAATTCCGCTGCCTCACCATAGCGATAGCGCTGTCTCTTGCAGTACGAAAGATTCAATAGCGCCGACGCTTGCTGGTAAACATCATTGCGTTCCATGGCGCGATCAAGAGCTGTGTTCAGACTTGCTTCGGCGGCGTCAAGGTCGCCTAGGTGTGCGAGCACGCCTCCAACCAGCACGTTGATGCGTATCTGTAGTGTTGCATCCGTCGCGTCCGACTGGACTCGTTGCAGGAGCCCGATTGCGTCTTCCCTACGATTCGATTTCGACCATGCATCGGCCTTATCGATGAGTCGCCGCACCTCCAACTGCTTGGACTCGAGACTCGCCGGAATCGGATCCGATAAGAGGGGCTCCGCCTCCGACAGTCGAGCCTGCGCGATCAAAGCTTCCGCTTCCAATAGGCGGAACTTCCAAAACCAAGCTTCCGAGCGGGCGTTCTTGAACTTGGCGGCCTGTGCCGCCGCTCCTTCCGCGGCTTGTTGTAAGTTGCCGCTTAAATAATCGGACCAAACGCTTTGATAGGCTGCTTGGGGCGCTTGTTGACGGAACGCGCACGACGCCAAGAGAAGTGCAGCGACCGCAATCAGACGGCTATGGCATGGTGACGCCGTTCGACTGCCCGCCTCCAGACGACCCTTTTCCTCCCCCATTAGAACCCATCTTGAGACGCACCATAGAGATTCTGCGTTCGTTGTCGCTGATGATGAGTTCCCCTAGGAAGATTCGTCCGAAGCCGTCCCACTTGATCGTGTACCACTCTTTTTCGATGCTCCCGCCGTCCGTACCGCTGAGTTCGATGTTCTTAACTAGCGTACAAAAAAACCGGCCGTGGTATTCAGCGATCGTTTTCGCGCCTGGGTCCGTGTGGAATCGCCAGGAGTTCTCACGACGCCAAGCATCACTTTGAGCGGCGTAAAATACATTGAGTTCCCGCTTTGTCCCGCAAGTCGCGAACGGTTCCTCGTCCAACTCAACCTTTACTCGTACATCGCCCAGGCGAAGCCCTTCAATCTTGCAACCGGAAGTCTTAATCGACGACTCGGGCGCATCCTCGTCGCGAGTCGACGTCTGATGCATCACGATAAGTTCCGTGTGGAACTTTTCCAGCACCGACAACCCGTTGACGGTCGCGCTGATCTCCGTTGAGTACTTGCCGGGCGAGTCCTCTTTGCCGGACGCAATCGTCTCGGCCTGTTCCACGGAAAGCAGGGTTCTGGTGCGAGGGTGATCGGTGGTGTGGGTTTGCGGTCCGACTTTGTGGTGGGTGCGGCCTCCCACAATCGGGATGGCGCTGGACCCGATGGTCGGCACGACATGATCGACCGGCACATGGTCGAGGTGGAAAAAATGGGCCGCTGCGCCAACTGCGCTCCCGGAAAAGACAAAACGTTTGTCGATTTCCATTTGTTTCACTATCGTCTCCTATGGAATGACTTCAAAAGGGTCTTCGATTGGGCCCTGACCGGAGGCTCCGTTACCTTCCGCACGAACGACAACGCTGTAACGGCCGGGTTTCAGCTTTCCCGGAAAGTATACCTCTAAAGGCTCGTTCGGCGCAGGAGCGGGAACTTCGCCTTTCGACAATGTTTCGGAATCGTGGTGCAATTCGACATAAGCGGGCACGTCTTTTTCCCACGGCATCTGGAAATGAAGCGACTCGCCGGTGTGGAGCTTGGGGAGGGCCGATCTGGTTGGTCCGTCGAATACAAGGGGGGCGCCTTCGGCCTGGGGCGCTTCCAAGCCGGGGATTTCCACGAAATTCTGGTAACCGATCACGGCAAGACAGAGGACAGCGGCGGCAGCGAAGGCAAAAGTGGGACGCAGTGAAGCGAGCCAGCCGGGAGATTTCGCGCGCCGCGGGGCGGGCTCGGCCGATGTCTGCCGCTCGCTCAGAATTGTCTTGATATGTTCCAGAAATGCGGATGTGGCGCGAACGTCACGAGCGCACAATTCGCAGGAAAAGAAGTGCTCTTCGAACGCTTCGCGATCTTCCGGCTTCATTTCGCCCAGGAAATATTGCTCAACGGCTTGATTTTGTACTGCCATTTCGTGATCCATTGCGACCCCGCACTCATTTAGTGAACCCGCCAAGGGCTTCGTTACAACGAGAAAACGGCCAAACAGATACCCCTCAGGGGCTAGTAGTACTATTCACCGCCGCACTTCGCTTGGTTGTCATAACGTACCAGGATACGACTTCCCCGGCCACGTACGGGAACTTCGTTAGGCGCTCGAAATTGTCGGGCCCCTACAAGAGTCTAACGCCTATGCAAGACCAAAAAGTCAACCAAACGGGCGCGGACGAGGGCTTCCCGCAACGTCCACTAGGCGCCACCGGGGTGAATGTTTCCTGCATCGGAATGGGCGGCTTTCACCTCGGCAAACCCAACCTGAGCGAGGCAGACAGCATCAAACTGATCCGCTCCGGTATCGAGCGGGGCATCACGTTCCTGGATAATTCCTGGGACTATAACGGCGGCCAGAGCGAAATTCGCATGGGGAAGGCGCTCCGGGATGGCTATCGCCAGAAGGTATTCCTGATGACGAAGATCGACGGCCGGACGAAGGAAGAGGCTGCCAAACAGATCGACGAATCGCTGAAACGGCTGCAGACCGATCACGTGGATCTTTTGCAGCATCACGAGGTGATTCGTTTCGAAGATCCCGACCGCATCTTTGCGGAAGGCGGCGCTATGGAAGCGTTCCTGGACGCGAAGAAAGCCGGCAAGTTGCGTTTCATCGGATTCACGGGACATAAGGATCCCCACGTTCACCTTTATATGCTCGAAGTGGCGAGAAAACACGGCTTCCATTTCGATACGGCGCAGATGCCAATCAATGTAATGGATGTGCATTTTCGCAGTTTTACGAAGCTTGTTGTGCCGGAATTGGTGAAAGAAAAAATCGGCGTGCTGGGAATGAAGAGCATGGGAGACGCGGTAATTCTGAAGAGCGGCGTGGTGACTCCGGCGGAGTGCCTGCACTTCGCGTTGAGCCAGCCTACGTCGGTGGTGATCACCGGAATCGACAGTCCGAAGATCCTGGATCAGGCGGTCGAAGTGGCGCGGGCGAAGCCGATGACGGAGCAGGAGGTGTCGGCGCTGCTGGCGAAAACGGTTGAGGCCGGGGCCGAGGGACAATTCGAGTTGTTCAAGACCACGACGGCATTCGACAGCACCGCGCATAACCCGCAGTGGTTGGGCGAGGACTCGTCCCGAACCAAGAAACTGGTGAATGTCAGCATGTGATCGTCTCAGGACGGGCTTATCCACTATCTTCGGGACAACCGCTCCCTGCCGGTCACGGCTCGGAATGCGGCGCTCGTGATATGGCACATTTTCATGAAATTTCGCGGGCCGCAGGCCCATCCCAACAGGCCACAAAACCCGATGGCCTGTCCTACTTTTGCCAGAGGATTTGGGGGGCCTCGAGCGGTAAGAGCGCTCCTGCCTTGAACGGGGTTGCGCGGATGGTGTAATCTCCGGCCGGGCGGTTTGCGGACGCCGCTCCGGTGTATGCGAAACCGTTGGCCGACCCGGCCAGCCGCTCTCCACGCTGCATTTCGATTCGCGCGGGCGCTCCTCCGTCCACGGCATCGGCGTAAATCTCCACCTTGACGCCGTCCGGTTCGAACTCGTTGGTGTAGACCTGCGCCTCGAAGTAATGCGCGCCGTTCCGCTCCGAGACGTGTACGCTACCGAATCGCACGTAATCCCACTCGGTCTCGACACGCCGGAGCCAATCGTATAGTTCGAGGCCGAGCTTTCCGCAGTCGTGGACGCGCGCGTTGTAGGCCGCGGCGGAGGGCAGGTAGTGCAATTCCGTGTATTCGCGCACGGCGCGGCTGGCGGAGTACGCGGGTGTCAGGCGCGCCATGCTCTCGCGCATTTTGGCGACCCAGGCGGCGGGAATCCCTTTTTCATTTCGGTTGTAAAACTCGGGAATAACCTCCCGCTCCAGGAGCGTGTAGAGCGCCTCGGCTTCCTGGGCGTCCACCGCCGGATCGTCACCATGCTCTTTGCCGTCGCCGATGGCCCAGCCGATATCGGATGAATACGCTTCGGCCCACCAGCCATCGATTTCGGACACGTTGAGCCCGCCGTTGCCGAGAACCTTCATGCCGCTGGTGCCGCACGCCTCCCAGGGACGCCGGGGAGTGTTGATCCAGACGTCCACGCCCTGCACCAACTGCTGCGTCATGAGCATGTCGTAATCGGCGAGGAAAACAACGTGGGGATGGGCGTCGGCGCGGCGGATAAAATCGCTCCAGCGCTTGAGCAGTTCCTGGCCGCCCCCATCCGCGGGATGCGCTTTGCCGGCGAGAACGAGCTGCACCGGACGCTCACGATTGGTGAGTATGAGCACCAGACGCTCCGGATCGGTCAGCAGCAGGTCCGGCCGCTTGTAGGTAGCGAATCGTCTCGCGAACCCGAGCGTCAGCGTATTCGCGTCGAAAATGCGTTCGGCGGCCTGCAGGTCCGCGAGGCTGCCGCCCTGCATCGCGCGGTCGCGCGCGAGACGTTTGCGCACGTATTGGATCAAGACCTTACTGGCGTTGGTCCGCAACTCCCACAGGCTTTCGTCGCTAACCTGGCGGAGATGCCGCTCGACTTCGGACAGGTCTTCCTGCCAACGCGCCTGGCCGCACGCTGCATCCCACAGCTTGCACGCATCCGGCGATTCCCAAGTAGCCACATGAACTCCGTTGGTGACGTGGCCCACGGGAACTTCGGCCTTCGGCCACCTCGGAAACAGCGGCTGAAACAGGCCGCGGCTGACTTCGCCATGCAGACGGCTGACGCCATTCACCGACCCGCTGCCATGCATCGCGAGGTAGGCCATGTTGAACGGCTCGGAGGGGTCGTTAGGATTGCGCCGCCCCAAGGCGAGCAAATCCTGCATACTTATGCCAAGTCTTTTCTCGGCGTAGAACTGGAAGTAGTGCTCCACCAGCCCCGGTTCAAAGCGGTCGAAGCCGGCCTCCACCGCGGTGTGCGTCGTAAAGATATTGCCGGCGCGCGTGATGGACAGGGCGGCGTCGAAGGGTTTCTTGTTGTCTAGCATGTAGGAGTACGCCCTGTCGAGAACGGCGAAGGCGGCGTGGCCTTCGTTCAAGTGGCACACTTCCGGTTTCAATCCGAGGGCGCGCAGCAGACGCCAGCCGCCGATGCCGAGGATCTGTTCCTGGCGAATGCGCAGGTCGGGGCCGCCGCCATAGAGCTCGCTGGTGATACCGCGGTAAGCCGGTGAATTCGCGGGGTCGTTGGAATCGAGCAGATAGAGCTTGGCGCCGCCGACGTGAACCTCCCACGCACGAATCCAAAGCTTCAGCCCGGGGAGCGACAGCGGCAGCCGCATCCACTCGCCGTTTGCCTGGCGCAGCGGCCGGACGGGGAGCTGGCCCGGATCGTTATACGGATATAACGCGTGTTGCGCGCCGGACGGATCGATCTCCTGGCGAAAATAACCCTGCTGGTACAGGAGCCCAACCGCGACCACGGGCACGCCAAGATCGCTGGCGGCCTTGAGCTGATCGCCGGCCACGTTACCGAGACCGCCGGAATAGATGGGCAGCGCCTCGCTCAGCATGTACTCCATGCTGAAGTAGGCGGCGAGCGTGAGGGGCGAGTTGGGATGGGTCTTCTGAAACCACCCGCTCTCCTGCTCAAGTTCACGCTGTTCCTTTAAGACTTCGTCGAGCCTGGCGCGAAAGGCCGGGTCCTGGGAGACCTGCTCGAGCCGTTCGCGAGACACCGTCTGCAGCACGATCCAGGGATTCTGAGTCAGTTCCCATAATTCTGGCGAGAGCCGTCCCCACAGTTCGTCGCTGGAGCGATGCCAGGTCCAACGGAGGTTCAGCGCAAGCTCAGCGAGCGCGTCTGACGGGCGGGCCTCGGTGGCGTGTTGCGTATAGATGGGATTGCTCATGCCGATTTGATTCTAGCGTCTTGCGGGAGACGCGGCTGTAGTGCGCTTGAAAACAATTCGAAATAATTCTGTTGTGAGACAGCCGGCTTGTAAAACAGATCGGGTCCACACTGGTTTATCCACACCTATTCCACTGGGGGTATCCGTAAGTCATAGAAAGTACTAGTAATAAAACCCGTGGAAATCGTTTTGTAACAGCAATTAAACAGTTGACCCAAATGAGCTTTGGATCGATGATGAGGATGGTTCCAAGAGGTTCAGAGAGCAGCGAGCCTGGCGGACGGTAGCGGACCCGGAACGATGATCCGGCAGCAAAGAGATTAGCGATAATTAGTGCTGTCGGGGAGCGAAGGGAAATCGGGCTGTTTGCTAAGGCAGGCTATTCCAGACCCAGCCATCGGAAGAGCGCTTTGATCCCGAGGGATGAAAATCCTGGAGGGGAGCGGAAGCTGGTGGAAGTCCGGAAGTGCCGACAATCGGAATCGGGCAACGGGTACGGGACGTTGATCCTCCCCAGTCCGCCGCAAGCGGATGAGGAGGGGAGATCCGGACCGAACGGGTCTGAGGAAGAGGCCGGTACGGAATCGAAGGTATAGGCCAGGAGCGGCGATCTCACCGCGGCGGTTTTCGAAAGAGAACAGTCGCTGTGGGGGAGTGAAAGGGCGTGCCGAGATTCCAGCTTCTAGCGGAGAGCGAGCGGGTTATTTCCCGAGTACCGATCCGAACCGGTCAAAAGCCGGGGCGGGGAGCAGAGGAAAATTTGCCACGGCTCTGTCGCATGCCATGCTCAAGCCGTGCATGCCGGCTGGAGAGCGAGTTGTTTGACGGGTCACTTGGAACCATTTTT
>JBEKUT010000629.1:0-3563 GCA_049514735.1 Bryobacteraceae bacterium | reverse complement strand
CAACTTTGTTAATCATCGCCACTTCAACAACTGCTCGCGCACCCATGATTGCCAACGAAAGACTATCCGCTTGTAGCGCGATATAAACCTCGATCACGAGCTGGCGAATGTCTGCCGGAATTGACCAAAGCCAAAGTGGACTCCAACGTGAAATCGGCGGCGGGTAAAAGGTGGTCACCTCTCCATCGTTTTCAGAAAAAGAATGCGAACGGCGTAGGACTACGGCGTCACAACCACAACATTGGAAGATATCGTAAATGGTCTCCCAATAAAAACCCTGTTCAATATCAGAACCTTTATCAGTCACAGACTTTATCAAACGATGATTTGTCGAGGAGCGACACTCGTTACAGTGAACGCGTTCAACCCTAGCGGACTCCTCCATACGATTGCTCCCAAGTATACACCCTCCCATTTACTCCCATAACCCCAGGCACCGGTAAAGGAAACTTGACGCGATGGACGAAGCCGCTGCCGCCGAACTCAGCAAGACCTGGGACGCCCGTTGAAGAAGGCGAAACCGGGCCGCTGTTCGCTGAGCCGGAAGAATAAACATTCGAGATTTCGCGACCGGCGCCGCGGGAGCCCCATTGGAGGACGAATATAATAAAGCCTTGTCATGTTTGGATGGCGTTCAAAAAACGAGATTAAAGTGACTTCCCTTCAGATGTTTGTTCGAGAAGTCTCGAAGATCCGTGCGGCATGGCTCGAAGATCCGGCGGACGAACTCTGGTTCAGGGGCGAAGACGAAAAGCATCACGATACCACGCTGATACCGGAGCTTTATCGCTCTAAGAAGACGCTGGACGAAGTGTTGGAAAAGGAAGAACAACTCTTCGAAGAATTCAAACGGTGCGGCGTCCAGTATTCTGATTTTGACCCAGATGACGAATGGAACTGGTATTTCATGATGCAGCATCACGGCGGACCGACGCGCCTGCTTGATTGGTCTGACGGATCATTGATGGCGGTACATTTTGCAATCAGGTCGAAGACTACTGCGGACGAACTCAAAACGGGCGCCGTTGTTTATCTGCTCGATCCTCATTGGCTTATCGATTTCATCGATGAGCAGGAAGAAATAAAGGAACACCGGAGGATTTGGGACGACAAGCCCAAAACCAAACTGATCCCCGAAGGCGAGCGCGAAGAGGAATATGAACAACTCTGGCTGCCGGGCGATGAAGACGTGTTCAGGGAGGACCCACTTCCCACGCACCCGTTTCTATTACGAACGGAGCAGATAACAAGGCGAGTCGCGGCACAACGGAGCCGCTTTATGGTCTTCGGTACCGATCGTGAGTACCTCAGAAAGTTGCTGAGAAGCAAAGATGCTAAGATTCGGGAAATACGAATCCCAGCTGAATGTATACCAAAGATGCAAATTGACCTTCGGGACTGCGGGATCACTGAATCCGTGATTTTTCCAGACCTTGACGGTATGGGCCGAGAGATTAAGCAGCTCTGGCAGCAGTTCAAGGCGCGGTGACTGCTTTCACGCCCTTGCCGTAACGTGGTTGGGGTGCTATCACGCGATGAAGAGGCAAGCCAAAATCCCCATGAGCGAGCAGCTGCGCAAAACGCTGGACGAAGTCGGCGGCGAGCCGCTAGACCGGCTGAGGGGCAGGCATCCGTTCGCGTAACCAAAATTGCTCCACACCTCCGCGATCAAATCGAATATGTCGTCGGAGACCTCTCAGTTGTTCGGCTGAAAGGATATCCAGGGGCCCAGAAGGGGATTGCGCAAGGGGGAGTTTCAGCGGAGCGGTTTGAATCCCTCTTGCGGGCGAGCCGCCGGTTTTGCGGCGTGGGGGGAATCCTCAACCGTTACGGGCGCTGGCCCACCGCGAATGCAGTGAGGTCCGCGATGTGCGGGACAACGGGGATTGTTGCCGCGGCTACACGAGGGCCGACCTGGATGAGGGATTGGGCCATAGGAAATCTCTTGTTGCAATTCGAAGGAAGTTGGGCTATCAGACTAGGTGGCAGCAGTAGAGCTTAAAACAAGGAGGAACTGAATGGTTATAACCGTAGATGAACCAATCGCCGGTGAACTCGAGAAGATCTGGCAGCAGTACCGGCAGAAGAACAACGCTCCCCGCCTGGTGTTCGATCGGATCGATGAACACCGTGCGGAAATGAGTTTCCATCCGACTCACGGTCCCGACGAGGGGATTTCGCGATTGTCAAGTACGGTTCCGGGATGATTGGCTGGTCGGTGTCGCATGCGGTAATGGAATCATTTGCTCCGCCGCCGCTCACAGTCATGCAGTTCGTGACGGTAGCTGGCGCCATGTTCGATACGTCTACCTCCAAGGTGATTGTGTATGTGTCTTTATCGAGAACATTTGGCATTTCATGCAGAACGAGCGCCCAGGACGCACGCTGCAGACCACGGCGCTGGTACACGAAGCGTACTTGTAACGTTCTCCAATCTGGTTGGAGGCGTCCGGGCTTTCATGGCATACCGCCGCGCCATTCATGGCTCCGAGTAAAGTTCTTCCCTTTAAGCCAATTGGGCGGCGAGTCTTCCCATTCTTCCTGCCGTCCATAGACAGTCAGATCGAGCAGTCTGTAACTGTTGTCCGCTGCTTCAACCCCACGTATGGTCGTCCAGTATGTCTCGAAGACCCTCGTCATCCTTACTCGGTCACGGTGGCGAGAAGCTGGAGCACCACGCCTACCGTGTGTTTCGATGACCCTATCTCGGCTGCGGCGTCGTGAGGAATGAGCCGTGTTGATCTGGTCCCGGAACTGAAGCACGTCATTGGCGAACAACCACCCGTTCCTGAACTGCCACCGTCGGAAGCGCAGCGACGTTTTCAGTTGGTCTTCCGGCGATTCATCGGCGTATTCGCACGGCCGGAACATCCGCTCGCACTCTTCCTCGACGACCTGCAGTGGCTGGATGCCGCGACGCTCGACTTACTCGAAGATCTGTTGACCCGCGACGATCTGCGGCACCTATTCCTCATCGGCGCATACCGAGACAACGAGGTCAGCGCCACGCACCCGCTAGTGCGCAAGCTCGATGCGATACGTCAGGCTGGAGCGGCAGTGGAGGACATCGTTCTGACGCCGCTCGGCGAGGACGATCTGCGCCAACTGATGGCGGACTCTCTGCACTGCGAATCTGAACGCGCCGCTCCGCTCGCGGGATTGATTCATGAAAAGACCACAGGTAATCCCTTCTTTGCCATCCAGTTCATTTCCACGCTGGCAGAAGAAGGCCTGCTCAGCTTCGGCTACTCGGAAGGCCGCTGGGTATGGGACATGAATCGCATTCACGCGAAAGGCTACACCGACAACGTCGTGGAACTCATGGTGGGAAAGTTCGAATGCGTCAACAGCAGCTGCGGGCATCGGGCCGCCGATACCAGGCCTCTGCGGTAGGCAAGCAAAATCACAGCCAGCGCCAGCAGTCCTATCGACAACGGCGATGTCAGGCTCGCGTGACGCATCAAGGTCCTGCTTCGGTCACAACCCCGCGCCAGACTCAACCAAGCAGCCGCTCCCGGTGCCTCGTTTGCGGTCACGAGAATCGCTGGACCAACCCATTCGAC
>JBEKUT010000628.1:0-3573 GCA_049514735.1 Bryobacteraceae bacterium | reverse complement strand
ACTTCTTCCTTCTGACTTCTTCCTTCTGACTTCTTCCTTCTGACTTCTGTCTTCTGCCTTCTTCACCTCGTCATCCCCGCCGCCAACGACGCCTCGTACAACTCCTTAACCCGCTCCACATCGTCGACCTCTTCCGGCCTCTTATCCTGCCGCCATCGCGCGATGCGCGGGAAGCGCAGCGCATACCCGCTCTTATGCCGTGGACTCTTCTGAATCCCGTCGAACGCCACTTCCAACACGATCTCCGGCCGCACCAACAGCACATGCCCGTAGCGCTCGATCGTCGCCGCCCGCAGTAACCGGGTTAATTCGCGAATCTCCACATCGGTGAGCCCCGAGTATGCCTTGCCGACGTTCAGAAACCGGTCGCCGGCGCGCACCGCAAACGTATAATCGGACAGCACCGTGGCGCGCTTTCCGTGCCCCTGCTCGGCGGCGGTGATCACGACGTCAAGAGTTCCATAAGGGCGCTTGACCTTGTACCAGGTCCCGTTGCGGCGACCGGGTTCATAAACGCTCTGCCGCCGTTTCAACACCAGCCCTTCATTCGCGCTCGACCGAGCTTCCGTGAACAGGCGATCGACATCGGCAATCACAGGGGCCGAGAATTGCGGCGACAACAGCAGCGGCGCTTCCAATCCCGCGAACGTCTGCTCCAAAATCGCGCGCCGCTCTTCAATGGGACGGTCAAGCAGCAGTTCTCCATCCCGATATAAAACGTCGTAAGCCATGAACGCCACTGGCGCATCGGCAATCATCTTCGCCGCGACTTTTTTTCGCGCCAGCCGCTGCTGCAAAACGGCAAACGGCATCGCGCGGCCCTCGCGCCACGCCAGGATCTCGCCATCCAGCACCACGCTCCCGACGATCTGCCGAAATGCCGCTTCCAACTCCGGAAACGCCCGCGTCACTTCGTCCATCCCACGCGTATAAATCATCACCCGGCCGCCGTCGATATGCACCTGCGATCGGATGCCGTCGAATTTGTGCTCAACGATGTAATTCTCGGGGTCGGGCAAATCCGCGAGACTCTCGAGCGGCTTCGCCAGCATGAAATCCATGGGATGAAACAGCCGCGCCTCGATGTGGTGAAGCTCTCCGCGCCGCGCCGCGAGCGCCACCTTCCCCAGGTCGCCCAGCCGATTATTAGCCTGCTTCACTTCTTCGAGAGCAGCGCCACTAGCCGCGGCGACAGCCTCTTCCACCATCTTGGCCTGCAACCCGATCCGCAAACTTCCGCCGATCACTTTGATGAAATACTTCATCGTCAGCGGCCGATAGCGCGATAGCGTCTCTCGCAATATCTCGATCTTTTCGGCCGTGCGCCGCGAATGGAACAGCCGCGTATAAACCTCTTCGGCCTGCGCCAAAGTGAGCGGCAAGCCCTCCGTATGGCCTGGCAACAGAAGACCGATCGTCTCGCCTGTATCGCCGACCTCTTCGTGACACCTTCCAATCACCCAGTCGTCGAAACCCGTCACAGCCTTGTACGCTTCACGCAAAGTCGCGTATCCAACCGACAGCGTCCGCTTGTCATCGTCGGCGAATAATTTCGACGGCGTCGATGAACTAATAATCGGACCGCAGCAGAGCAAGTGAACCGCGCGCGCCAGGTCTACATCGTCCAGCGACTTCAAATAATCGGCCACTAGAGAAACCTTACGCAGCCGGCTCCCGTATCGCACCACCTGCTCGCAAACTTCCGCCAGCCTGTCCATCAGCCTTCGGGAACCTCGCTACTCACAGCGCGCGCACTCAGCTTCCGCGGCGCACGAGCCTCAATCCCGCGTTGCTTCAGAATGTGCGCAAACAGCTCCGCGTAGCCGTGCACCACATCCACCTCACGCGCGCCGCTTCGAGTGACGATCTCAATCAACTCCTCAAAGTCCGCATGGTCCGAATAAGGAATCAACTCCTCGGCGCCTACGCGAGCCCGCGCGTTATCGAGCGCCGCCCACCCCGATACATACGCCAGCCGAAATGATTTATCGCCCGCTTCGAGAAAACTGCGGAAACCCGGAACGGTTACCAGCGCTTTCCCCTCAGTCTCACCGGGTTTATACGGCGTCCAACCCGGAAACGCATAACCATTCGACTCATAAAGCGGAATGAAACGCGCAATCGAGCCATGCACCGAAACCGGGATACCGGCTGCGCACAACACGTGCACGATCTCCTGCCCGCGTCCGATCGGATATCCGATAAACGCTGGCATAATCCCCGCCCCTAAACAATCCCGCGCAAACGCAACGATGCGGTTCCGCGCTTCTTCGCGGCTCAAGAAATGATAAATCGGCAGCCCGAATGTCGATTCAACAATGAGCCGGCCGCACTCGACAATCTCAGTCTCATGCCCGCAGATAGGCGGTCGAAATTTGAGATCGCCCGTATACACGACGCGCTCGCCGCCATACTCAATCAGCAATTGCGCCGACCCCAAAATGTGACTCGCTGGATAAGCCGTTAGCAGCGCGCCATTGTGCTCCCACGGAGCGCGGTACTCCACCGCACGCCCGTTTTCAGCGCGATAAAATTGCAGCGTCGCCGCCGTGGCATAAACCAATCCATGCAGCCCCTGCGCATGATCGCTGTGCCCATGCGAAACCCAAACAGCCTCGCAATCCTCGGTGCGATCGAGCCATAACCGTATCTCCGGAAGATAAATCCCCTGCGGGTGGAACTCGATCTCCACACTCTAGACTTACCACGCGCATGGTATCTTCGCCCTTTCATGCTTCTTTACGCGGCGACCATCTTCCTGAGCGCGTTTCTGCTCTTCGAAGTGCAGCCGATTATCGCGAAAATGATCCTGCCCTGGTTCGGCGGATCGGCCGCGGTCTGGACTACCGCGCTCATGTTTTTCCAGATCACGCTGCTCGCCGGTTATGTTTATGCGTACGTCACAACGCGCTATCTTGAACCGCGCGGCCAGGCCGTGCTTCACGTCAGCCTGCTCGCCGTCAGCCTGTTGCTGCTCCCCATCGTCCCTTCGGCGGCGTGGAGAACGGCCTCCGATGGCGACCCTACTCTGCGCATCGTGCTGCTGCTGACTGCGGCCGTCGGACTGCCCTACTTCATGCTCTCCACCACGGGTCCGCTACTTCAGGCCTGGTACGCGGCCTCGCGCCCCGCATCCGCGCCGTACCGTCTTTACGCGGTCTCGAACGCCGGATCGATGCTCGCTCTCATCAGTTTTCCTTTAGCCGTCGAACCATTTCTGCGTGGCAGCGTGCAGGCCAATATCTGGTCCGCGGCTTACGCGGCTTTCGTAATCGCCGCCTCCGCAATCGCCGTGGGAGCGTCCAAGCACGCGCAAGCGCCAACGCTCGACACTCTCGACGAGCCGCCCTCGCGCACAACCCAGATTTATTGGATCGCCCTGCCCGCCTGCGCCTCCGCTCTGCTGCTCGCCATCACGAACCACCTCTCCCAAAACGTCGCGCCGATTCCTTTTCTTTGGGTGCTCACCCTCGCCATCTATCTCGCGACTTTTATCCTCTGCTTCGAAAGCGATCGAAGTTATAGGCGCCCTCTATTCATCCCGCTGCTTGCGATCGCTCTCGCGGGCATGTC
>JBEKUT010000627.1:0-3574 GCA_049514735.1 Bryobacteraceae bacterium | reverse complement strand
CGTGTTGTGTCGGTGGAGAAGTTCAGCAAAGAGTTGTGTGGCGGCACGCATGTGAGCCGGACCGGAGACATCGGCTTATGCAAAATTGTCTACGAAGGCAGCATCTCACAGGGCGTGCGGCGCATTGAAGCTATCACGGGCGAAGAAGCGCTGCGGAGATTCCAGCATACGTTCACTTCCTTGCATCGCGCCGCGCATGTGATCAACACGCCCGAAAATAAGCTGATTGACGAGTTGGAGAAGATGCTTGAAGAGCGTAAGTCGCTCGAAAAGCGTCTCGATCAGATGAAGGAGAAGGTGGCGCGGGCGCAGATGGGCGCGCTCGAGAACGGCGCCCGCTTGATCAAAGGGTTCCGTGTGATCGCGGCGGAGGTGCCTGGGATGGACCGCGCGCAGTTGCGTACTCTCGCGGATTCGCTGCGCAACAAACACGTCAACGTGGTGGTTCTGGCAACCGCGGAAGACTCGAACATTTCCATCATTTCCGCCGTGACGAAGGACCTCACCGGGAAGGTTCACGCCGGCAAGCTCGCCGGAAGCGTGGCGCAAGCTGTCGGAGGAAAGGGCGGAGGACGTCCCGACATGGCGGAAGCGGGCGGAAAAAACCCGGAAGCTTTGGCGGGAGCGCTGGCGAACGTTTACGTCGCAGTGGAAGGGATGCTCACTTAGAAAATGTCCGGCGTATATGACGCAATTATTGTGGGAGCTGGTCCAACGGGACTCGCCTGCGCCATCGAATTGAAACGGCGCGATCTCCGCGCGGTGCTCTTCGATAAGGGCTGTCTCACCAACTCGCTCTATCATTATCCGACGCACATGACGTTCTTCACGACGCCGGAGCTTTTGGAAATTGGCGACATACCGATGACGTCGATGTATGACAAGCCTACGCGGACCGAAGCGTTGAAATATTACCGCCGCGTCACAGACCACTATAAACTCCAGGTGCATCAGTATGAGCGCGTGAAGGTCATCGAAGGCGACGATGGCGACTTTCGGGCGACCACCACCAACGGCCAGTATCGCGCGCGCAAGATCATCGTTGCCAGCGGCTATTACGATGTCCCCAACCACTTGAACGTCCCCGGAGAAAACCTCGATAAAGTCATTCATTATTACAAGGAACCGCATCCTTATTACGATCATGACGTTCTCGTGGTGGGCGCCAAGAACTCGGCCGCCATTGCAGCTCTGGAGCTCTACTGGACGGGCGCGCGGGTAACGCTGGTCCATCGCGGCGACGGTATTTCCGACAGGGTGAAATATTGGATCAAACCGAACATAGAAAATCGGATCAAGAACGGAGAAATCCAGGGCTTTTTCAACACCCGCGTGGTGGAAATCCTTCATGACTCGGTAATTCTCAATACGCCGGCGGGAATCGTCACACTCAAGAACGATTTCGTGTTCGCGATGGTCGGCTATCGCCCCGACCTGGAGTTCCTGGCATCCTTGAGAATCGAATTGGACCCCGAGACCGAGAGGCCGCGAACCAATCCCGACACGCTCGAGAGCGACCGGCCTGGCATCTACCTGGCTGGAGTGATCGTGGCCGGCATGCACACCAACGAAATCTTCATAGAAAACGGGCGGTTTCACGGAAAGACGATAGCCGAAGCAATCGCCGCATCGCTGGCCGGCGCGCCTCAGTTGCTATGATCTATGGATGACGCTCTCCCGCCGGGATCTGCTCCGGATCGTCGCGGCGGCGCCTTTTTCATCGGCGTTCGGCACACCAGTTGTACCGCGACTCAATTCCAAAATTGACGGTGTCGTTATCGGTGCGCAGACCTACAGCTTCCGCGATCGCGACCTCGACGGCTGTATCGCCGCGATGAAAGAAATCGGGCTCGGCTATGCCGAGTTGTGGCAAGGCCACCTGGAGCCTCGCGACAACGCCGATCCTAAACACGATGCGGAATTGAAAAAAGCCTGGCGCGAGAACCTGCCGCTCGACGAAGTGAGGGCGGCCAAGAGGAAATTCGAGGCGGCGGGTATCGAGATTTACGCCTTGAATTACAGTTTTCGAAGCAACATGAGCGATGCCGAAGTGGACGCCGGATTCCAGATTGCGAAGGCCCTCGGGGTGGACAAGATCACGGCATCGTCCAACGTCGACACGTCGGCGCGTATTTATCCCGCAGCTGAAAGATACAAGATCGCGGTTGGCATGCACAATCACGACAGCATGTTGGAGAACGAATTCTCCACGCCCGCCGATTTCTCGAAAGCCATGCGCGGCCGCTCCAAATATATTAAGGTCAACCTCGATATCGGACACTTCACGGCGGCCGGTTTCGACCCTGTGGAGTTCCTCGAAGAACACCACGAGGACATCCTGACACTGCACATCAAGGATCGCAAAACCGGCCACGGCGACAACATGCCGTTCGGGGAGGGTGAGACTAAAATCAAAGATGTTCTACAGGTTCTCAAGACGAAACGGTACCCAATTCCCGCCATGATCGAGTATGAATACGGGAAGCCCGGCATGGACACGATTGTGGAAGTGAAGAAGTCTTTCGATTATATGAAAGCGGCGCTAGCGGAGCCGCGCGCGTAAGCAAGCGCTGTTCAGGAGTCCTATCCGAATCCAGGTGCATCGAATAATTTGACCCCACAAACCAAGCCGAAGAAATCGACCACCCAACGTTTCCGTGACGTGTGGCCCGACATCCGCGAAATGATCAAGCCGCGCCGCGGCATCCTCGCCGCAGGTTTCGGCCTCATGATTATCAACCGGCTCTGCGGATTGGTGCTCCCCGGTTCCACAAAATTCCTGATCGATAACGTACTGGGCAAGAAGCAGTACCATTTGCTGGGTCCACTGGTACTTGCCGTCGCCACCGCGACCATCATTCAGGGCTTTACAGCGTTCTCCCTGACGCAAATTGTTTCGAAAGCCGGGCAGCGCCTCATCGCTGAATTGCGCCGCAAAGTCCAGGAACATATCGGACGTTTGCCGGTCTCCTATTACGACGCCAACAAGTCGGGAACGCTGGTGGCGCGCATCATGACGGATGTGGAAGGCGTTCGCAATCTGCTCGGAACCGGCCTCATTGAATTCGTGGGCGGCGTTCTGACCGCCTTCTTGTCGTTCTTCATTCTGCTCCGCCTCAGCGCCTTGATGACGGGCATCGCGCTGACCGTGATTGTTCTATTCAGCTTCGTCCTCCGCAAGGCTTTTAGCACCATTCGCCCGATCTTTCGCGAGCGCGGAATGATCAACGCCGACGTCACTGGACGGCTTACGGAATCGCTCGGCGGCGTGCGTGTCGTGAAGGGCTACCATGCCGAGGACCGCGAAGCGGAGGTGTTCGCCGGCGGCGTGCAGCGCCTCTTGGACAACGTTATGAAATCGCTCACGGCGATGTCGCTCATGTCCATGTCCGCCACGGTTCTTATGGGTGTCGTGGGCGCGTTCATCATGTACGCCGGGGCGCGCCAGATTGAAGCCGGAACCATGACGGTCGGCGATTTCATGGCGTTCACCGCCTACCTCGTCTTCATGATTGCGCCGGTGTTTCAGGTTGTTGGGATCGGCACGCAGCTTACCGAAGCGCTCGCTGGCCTG